>JAIECJ010000087.1 GCA_029068555.1 Lachnospiraceae bacterium | reverse complement strand
AAGCCGTAAGGCTGAACTGTTGTTACAATTCACACCAACGCCAGTTTTCATCAGCTTATAAGTTATTGAGGTGTGAATTATAACAGATTTTGCACACAAAATGCTAAAAGGCAAGCATTTTGGCGCATGATTCCTACTACTTTGGCGTAGGTGTGAACAGTAACGAACTGTTACGTTGTTTTAAATTTGTTAGTAAAAACAGTTGACAACTGGATATAAATGCAATATAATATGTATTGTCTGTGGCATGGTGGCAGACAGGACATCAATGCGATAGTGGCGTAGTTGGTAACGCGCGACCTTGCCAAGGTCGAGACCGCGGGTTCGAGCCCCGTCTATCGCTCTTTAGCTTAGAAAATGAAAGGCGTGTAACTGTATGGATTGAAAAGCAGTTATACGCCTTTTATCATTGGAGTATAGTAACGTTACTGTTCACACCTCAATAACTTATAAGCTGATGAAAACTGGCGTTGGTGTGAATTGTAACATAGTAACTGTTTGTATTGATAATTATGACAATATTTATTGTCGTTATCTGTAATATAAGATATAATGAAAACAATGGTAATGAGGAGGGAAAAGGGCGGAACATGGACAAAACGAAAAAATTTAAGGAACGATATCTTGCAGGTGAAATAGACTTTGAGATGATTGATGATTACAGTTATGAGTGGGGCATGAGCGATGCGGATTGTACACTTGCACAGTATCTTGGTCTGAATGCGGAGGAAGAGGACGCATGGGTCAGCCAGAGTGATGAGGCATTGCTTGTGCTGCTTGACGCACAGAAAATGGAAAGGGGAATGTGACTGTGGGTTTAAGGGATAAAAGCAAGCAGAACTGCACTGTACTTTGGTATGATAAGCCCGCAGGGGACTGGAACGAGGCGCTTCCGGTTGGAAATGGCAGAATAGGCGGCATGGTATATGGTACAATTGGATGTGAACAGATACAGGTCAATGAGGAGACTGTCTGGTATGGCGGACCGATGGATAGGAACAATCCCAGTGCCAGGGAGAAACTTCCTGTGATACAAAAACTGATAAAAGAGGGAAAAATTCATGAGGCGGAGCGGCTTTGCAAGCAGGCGCTTGGCGGCACTCCATTTGGCATGCGGATTTATCAGACACTTGGTGATGTTTTTATTGACTATGATTTGGACAAAGATATTTCAGCGGATGACGTGGAGGAGTATGAGAGAGGACTGGACGTGGGAGATGCCCTTTCCTATACGCATTTTAGACTTGACGAAACGGTGTATGACAGGGAAATATTCATGTCTGTACCAGATGATGTGTGCGTGATGCATCTGACGGCAAAGGGAAAACATAGGCTGAATCTTGAAGTGATGCAGTCGCGTCATCATATTTATGAGTATTCGGAAAAGGTATCTGCAAATAGTATTATACTTGGCGGAAATCTGGGACGTGATGGTCTTGATTATGCCATGATGTGCAAAGCTGCAAGCCCGGATGGTGACATTGAAGTGATAGGAGAAAGTATTACAGTTCATAATGCCACGGAGGTTTTTTTGTATTGGAGTGCGATAACGACATACCGTGTGCAGGCAGAGGATTGTGATGACATGGCAGATGAGAGCCTCGCAAAGAAAAAGGCTTTGAAAAGGGTGCTTACAGGGATGCTTGACAAGGTAGCGGCAAAAAGCTATAACGAACTTGTGGCAAGTCATATTACGGATTACAAGTCGTATTATGACAGAGTATCACTGGCGCTTGATGATGATACATATATAGATGAGAAAGAAAAGACAACAGACAGATGTCTCAAAGAGATAGAAGCAGGTGGTACTAACCTGGGGCTGGAACAATTATATTTCAATTTTGGCAGGTATCTGCTCATAAGCAGCAGCCGTCCAGGAACACTTCCCGCTACTCTGCAGGGCCTTTGGAACAAGGACATGGAGGCGCCGTGGGATGCCAAGTTTACAATCAATATCAATACTGAAATGAATTACTGGCCGGCGGAAGTTTGCGGTTTGGGAGCGTGCCATCTGCCGCTTTTTGACTTGTTAAAAAAAATGCTTCCAAATGGCAGACGGACTGCCGAAATCATGTATGGGTGCCGTGGGTTTGTGGCGCATCACAATACGGATATCTGGGGAGATACGGCGCCGCAGGATTTGTGGATTCCCGGCAGCTTCTGGGTCATGGGTGGAGCGTGGCTCTGCACACATATCTGGACGCATTACGAGTATACTGGGGATATTCATTTTTTGCGAGAAATGTTTCCGGTTATGCGTGAGGCGGCTCAGTTTTTCCTCGATTTTTGTATTGAGTATGAGATAGATGGAAAGACATATTTGTGCACCTGTCCAAGTGTATCGCCTGAAAATACGTTTATTTTGCCAAATGGGGAGCAGGGAGCCAATTCGATTGGCGTGACGATGGATAACCAGATATTAAGAGATTTGTTCTCACAGTGCAATCGAGCGGCAGAGATTCTGGGGGTATCTGATGCGTTGGACAGACAAATTGCCAAAGCCTGTGGGCGGCTGATTCCGACACGTATAGGAAGCGACGGCAGAATCCTTGAGTGGTGTGAAGAGTATGCAGAGAAGGAGCCAGGACATAGGCATATCTCACATCTGTATGCGCTGCATCCGTCTGATCAGATTACGAAGGATGGAACACCGGAACTTGCAGCAGCAGCCGAACTTACGCTGCAGAAACGTCTGGAGGGCGGCGGCGGACATACCGGATGGAGTCGTGCATGGATTATGAACCATTATGCAAAGCTCTGGGATGGGGAGAAGGCACATGAGAATTTGAGACAGCTTCTCATCCGTTCAACACTACCCAATCTGTTTGACAATCACCCGCCGTTTCAGATTGATGGAAACTTTGGAGCGATAGCGGCAATGGTAGAAATGCTGGTACAAAGCAATGCTGACAGGATTGTGCTGCTACCGGCACTGCCAAAGACATGGAAAAATGGGAAAATAGCAGGTGTCAGGGTTCGGGGAAATGCGCGTATGGATATTGTATGGAAGAATGGAGTGCTCAAGAAGGCGCAAGTCTGCAGCAGCTGTGATAGGATGAGAAAATTTATATACAAAGGCAAAAGTGTGGAATTGATGCTCAAAAAGGATATATGGACAGAGATCGAATTTTTGTAATGCAGGATATGGAGGGAATATATGAAATTCAGTTTCAAAGAAGATGCAAAACGGATTGTTGTGATTTGTGCCGCGTCTGTGATTATGGCGCTGAACATTAAAACCTTTGTGCGGACGGGAGGACTGTATCCGGGAGGGGCAACCGGACTGACACTGTTGATTCAGCGGGTTGTTGAACTTTTTCTGGGGGTTGAACTCCCATATACATTGATTAACGTAATATTGAATCTGGTACCCATTTATATTGGTTTCCGGTTTATTGGGAAAAAGTTTACCCTTTATTCCTGCCTTTGCATTATGCTGACAAACATACTGACGGATATTCTGCCGTCGCGTGCGATAACATATGATACTTTATTGATAAGTGTTTTTGGCGGAATTTTCAATGGATTTGCAATCAGCCTTTGCCTGATGATGAATGCGACGACGGGAGGAACCGATTTTATTGGCATCTTTTTGTCGGAGAGAAAGGGCGTGGATTCTTTTAATATTGTTCTGGGATTTAATGCAGCCCTCCTGGTGGTGGCAGGCTGGCTGTTTGGCTGGGACAAGGCGTTGTATTCTATTATTTTCCAGTACACTTCCACACAGGTCCTGCACACGCTTTTCAAACAGTACCGCCAGCACACGCTTCTGGTTGTGACCAATCACGCAAGGCGGGTTTATGAGGTGATTTCCCGCAACAGCAATCATGGAGCTACGATTATTGAGGCGGAGGGCTCCTATGAGCATCAGGAGCGCAAGATTGTATATTCTGTTGTGTCAAGGGCGGAGTGCAAGGACATTATCAGCGGTATTAAGGAGGTTGATCCGAAGGCGTTTGTCAATGTCATTAATACCCAGCAGATTTCAGGGCGCTTTTATCAGAGGCCGTACGAATAAAGTGTGAGAAGAACTTTCAATCTGCCATGGAGCAAGATGACAAGAAGTTTTAAATCTTAAGCTGGAATGTAATTGAAAAATAAAATAACATAAGGAGTTAAAATCAAAATGGACAATTTCAAATTTTCAACACTGGAGTACAAAAGACCGGATTTTGCGGCGTTTGCTGCTTTTGCGAACAAAACAAAGGAGCGCATTGAAAGTGCGGACAGCTATGAGCAAGTCAGGGATGCAATGCTCGTATATGACGAGAAAGGGAAGCTTTTTTCGACAGATACTACAATTGCATATATCCGTCATACTTTGGATACCACAGACGAATTTTACGACAAGGAAAACGAGTATATCAACAATACGTTTCCCACAATCATGCCTCAGACGCTGGCAGTTGACGAGGCATTGATGAACAGTCCGTTCCGGATGGATTATGAGAAGGAGTTTGGAAAGCAGTGTTTTATACAGAAGGAACTTGAGAAAAAGACATTCTGTGAGGAAAATATCCCGCTGATGCAGCAGGAGGCGAAGCTTACGAACGAATACCAGAAAATTATGGCGACAGCGGAAATTTCTTTTGACGGAAAAACACTGAACTTGTATGGTGTGCAGAAATATTTTGAACATGAAGACAGGGAGGTACGCAAAGGCGCAGCTCGCGCATACTCAGAATTCTATCACAAGCACGAGCAGCGCCTGGAAGAAATCTGGGATGAACTGATACGGATACGAAATGAGATGGGACGCAATCTCGGGTACGAGAATTATATACCTGTAGGCTATATGAAACAAGGGCGCACTGATTATGGACAGAAAGAAGTCGAGTCTTTCCGCGAGCAGGTTCGCACGGTGATTGTGCCAATCTGTCAGAAATTGTATGAGGCACAGGCAAAGCGTCTTGGTGTGGATGATTTTTCCGTTTATGACGAGAAACGTATTTTTCCGGATGGAAATGCTGTTCCGGCAGGCGATGATGACTTCATGGTAGGTGAGGCGGCAAAAATGTACCATGAAATGAGTCCGCAGACAGGGGAATTTATTGATTTTATGATAGGACACGAACTGATGGATCTGAAGAATAAGGCTGGAAAGGCATCTACAGGTTACATGACAGAACTGCCAAGGTACAGTGCACCGTTTGTATTTTCCTGCTTCAATCAGACAATCGGTGACATGCAGGTGCTGACACATGAGCTTGGACATGCCTTTGCGGGATATATGGCGATGCGCTGCCAGCCGATTTCTGAGTATTATTCGGTGTCAACTGATATTGCGGAGATTCACTCCATGTCGATGGAGCAGTTTGCTTATCCCTACGCGGAGCGCTTTTTTGGGGAGCAGGCAGACAAGTTTCGCTTTGCTCATCTGCAGGAGTCAGTTACATTTGTGCCTTTTGGCGTGGCAGTTGACGAGTTCCAGCATATCTGTTATGCAAATCCTGGGCTGACGCCAAAGGAGCGGACGCTGGAGTGGAAAAAACTGGAAGAGAAATATATGCCGTGGCGTGTATATGAGCCAGATGATTTCTTTGATCGCGGCGGTTTCTGGTACCATAAGCTGCATATATTCCTTTATCCAATGTACTATATCAACTATACACTTACAACAATGGGTGCGATGGAGTTCAAGAAAAAGGAGAAAGAAAACCATGACATGGCATGGGAGGATTATCTGAACCTCTGCAAGTGTGGCGGCAGCATGAGTTATCTTGATACTTTGAAATATGCAAATATCTCGAATCCGTTTGAACAGGGCAGTGTGGAGCGCGCTATCAGCGTGGCGCGTGAGGAATTGATGAATAGTAGATTTATGGAATAACTACATTGGCGCAGAAATAAAAGATGAAACAATATCCAAAAAAGGTGCAAAGCGAATGAAATATTCAGGGCTTTGCACCTTTTGCTGTTTGTGGTTTATGAAATCGGCTCTCCTGTGATATTGGGATTTAGAACGTAATCTCAATCACATTTGCCCCCTGATCAGGTGTGACGATGGTATCATTTCCCTCAATGGTCAGGAATCCGTTTTTGGCTTCCGCAGCACGCATATTGACCATGCGGATGGTGTATGGCTTGCTGCCTTCAACTGTGACCAGAATACTGTGTCCCTGTCTCTTTATGGAGGCGGAGAGTTCCACGGTATTGTTCATGCCGCACACCTCTGTGTCAATCTTGACGCCGTCATGAACCGCGTAGACGCGGAGTTCGCATCCGTCAGCGTAATCATAATCCGGTCTGTCGTCATGCGCACCCACTGCCACAACAGAATTCTCACGAACCATCAGCGGAATGCTCAGGTAGCTATGCTGCTCCTCAATCCATGTGCCGCCCCTGTATTCCTTTCCGGTAAAGAAGTTTGTCCAGATACCCTGCGGAAGATAGTACTCCGCCTTGCTTTCGTCATTGAATATCGGAGCAACAAGCAGGCTGTCACCGAGCATGTACTGCTTGTCAAGGTAGTGGCATGTTTTGTCCTTTGTAAATTCCAGAATCATACTCCGCATGCTCGGAATACCTTCCGTGGCGGCGGTGATGGCAGTTTTGTAAATATAAGGCATTAACTTTGCTTTCAGGCGGGTGAAGAAACGGACAACGTCGACGGCTTCCTCGTCATATACCCATGGCACACGGTAGGACTGACTTCCGTGGAGCCTGCTGTGTGAGGAAAGCAGGCCAAAAGCTACCCAGCGCTTGTAGACATCTGCCGTGGAAGTATGCTCAAAACCGCCGATATCATGCGCCCAGAATCCAAAGCCTGACATACACAGTGACAGACCGCCGCGCAGGCTTTCCTCCATAGATTCATAGTCTGACCAGCAGTCGCCGCCCCAGTGCACAGGGAATTTCTGACCGCCGACCGTCGCTGAGCGGGCAAAGAGCACTGCCTGTCCCGTGCCGCGTTTTCTCTCAAGCAGTTCATAGACGCATTGATTGTATAAATAAGTGTAGTAATTGTGCATCTTTTTTGGGTCGGAGCCGTCAAAGTAGATGGCATCCGTCGGGATTCTTTCGCCGAAATCTGTCTTAAAGCAGTCAACGCCCATGTCGAGGAGAATTTCAAGCTTGTCCTGAAACCATTTCCAGGCATCGGGATTGGTAAAATCGACAATTGCCATGCCCGGCTGCCACATATCCCACTGCCATACCTGACCGTTGGGGCGTCTGATAAAGTAACCCTTTTCCATGCCTTCCCTGAAAAGAGCAGATTCCTGACCAATATAGGAGTTAATCCATACACATATGTTTAATCCCTTATCCTTGATGCGTTTGAGCATTCCGACTGGATCGGGAAATACCCTGCTGTCCCACAAAAAGTCGCTCCAATGAAACTCCTTCATCCAGAAACAGTCAAAATGGAAGATTCTCAGAGGAATGCCTCTCTCGAGCATACCATCCACAAAGCTCATGACAGTCTCCTCGTCGTAATTTGTCGTAAACGAGGTGGAAAGCCACAGTCCGAAGGTCCATGGTGCCGGAAGCCCTGGTTTTCCCGTGATATCCGTATACCGCCGCAACACGTCCTTTAATTCGGGTCCGTTGATCAGGAAGTAGTCAAGGTAGGTGCCCTCCACAGAGAACTCTGCCTTTGTTACCATTTCTGTTCCGATTTCAAACTCGACATTTTCAGGATGGTTGACAAAGACGCCGTAGCCTTTGTTTGAAACATAAAACGGAATGTTTTTGTAGCATTGTTCGGTACTTGTGCCACCATCAGCATTCCAGATTTTCACACTTTGTCCGTTCTTGATAAATGGGGTAAAGCGTTCGCCGAGACCGTATATTTTTTCATCAACGCCGAGACCAAGCTGCTGGCGCATGTATGTGTCAAAATTATCGCCGCGGTCATAGGCAAGACCGCTCCAGTCAGTCTTCATCAGGGCAAGATCTTTTGCTTTGGATTCTGTAATCAATTTGCCGTTTCTCGTATATCGCATATACCAGTTGTTTTTGCCGATTTCAAGGGCAAGAGAACCACTGTAAATGATGATGCGCTCCTCAGTATCGTCAACCTTGAGTGGTCTTGCGCCAGCATTAATCTCAAATGCCGGATATGCTTTTACTGCACCGAGGTGATGGTAGGTCTGAACACGGATCACCTCATCCATGGGAGCGGTGATGATAAGCGTCAGGTTGATGCCGCCAAGTGTGTCACCCCTGTGGTTGATGCGGACAGTCGGGGCACAGATTGTCACCTTGTCTGCCTCTACTTTTGTAAAATATGCCTGCTGTGGCGCGAAGCATTCACAGCCTTCCTGCTGAAGCCAGCAGCCGTTACTGAATTTCATCATGACCTCTTTTCTGTGCCGGCTTCGATATAGAATGCGTATTGATTAACAGTTCCTTAAATTAAAACGGATAGGAAGCAGCTGCACCCGGCACTGTGCAGATGTATATATGTATCATATCATATAATGACAAAAAGGAAATGAAATAATTAGAGGATTTTAACATTATTTTTTAAATAAGTTGGTCAATATGATATAAATATGGTAGAATAATAGTAATTAGAGTTCGGAAAATAATGAGATAAAGGAGGAATTTGTATGAAACTTACCTTTGTAGGAGCAGACCATCAGGTGACAGGAAGCTGTCACTTTCTGCAGGCGTGCGGCAGAAATATTCTTGTGGACTGTGGAATGCAGCAGGGCTCCAATCCATTTGAGTGCTGCGAGATGCCTGTTGATGAGGCGTTAATTGACTATGTGTTTTTGACACACGCACATGTAGATCATTCCGGAAATCTGCCGCTTTTGTATGCGAGAGGGTTTCGCGGACAGGTGTTTACGACGGAGGCATCTGCTGACTTGTGTTCGATTATGCTGCGGGACTGCGCACATATTCAGATGCAGGAGGCAGAGTGGAAGAACAGAAAGGCAAAACGTCACTCGGGACTCGATCCGGTTGAGCCGGCGTACACAATGGAGGATGCTGACGGAATCATCAGGAATCTTGTACCATGTGCGTACAATCAGGATGTTGAGATTTGTGACGGTATCAGGATTCGTTTTACTGATGTGGGGCATCTGCTTGGCTCTGCCAGTATTGAGGTATGGCTGACCGAGGATGGTGTGACCAAAAAAATTGTATTTTCAGGTGATATTGGCAACAAAAACCAGCCGCTAATCAAAGACCCGATTTATACAAAGGAAGCTGACTATGTTGTCATGGAGGCTACCTATGGAGACCGGTACCACGCAAAGCAAAAAGGCGGGTATGTATCAGACCTTGCGGAGGTAATCAATAAAACCTTTGCAAAGGGCGGAAATGTTGTCATTCCTTCCTTTGCAGTGGGCAGAACGCAGGAAATCCTGTACTTCCTAAGGAAAATCAAGGCAGATAACATGATTCCTAACTTCCCGCGGTTTGAAGTGTATGTTGACAGTCCGCTTGCTGTGGAGGCGACAGGCGTGTTCCAGAAAAACATCTATACCTGCTTTGATGAGGAGGCAATGGAACTGGTCAATAAGGGCATTAATCCGCTGAATTTCCCGGGACTAAAGCTTGCCATTACCAGTGAAGAATCAAAAGAGATTAACTTTGACGAGACGCCAAAGGTCATTATCTCTGCAAGCGGTATGTGTGAGGCGGGACGAATCAGGCACCATTTAAAACATAATTTGTGGAGACCAGAGTGTACGATTCTTTTCGTGGGATATCAGGCGGCCGGCACGCTCGGACGTATTTTGGTAGAAGGCGCGGACGAGGTGAAGCTTTTTGGAGAGGCGGTTGAGGTCAGGGCAAAGATAACACAGCTGCCCGGACTCAGCGGTCATGCGGATAAAAACGGTTTAATCGAGTGGGTGAACGCTTTTGAGGAAAAGCCAGATAAGGTATTTATCGTTCATGGAGAGGATACTGCATGCAGCCTGTTTGCGGACTGCCTCAGGGCAGAGTATGGGCATAATGCGTATGCGCCCTATTCAGGGACAAGGGTTGATTTGATAACAGGAGCTATTGAATTTGAGGCATCACCTGTCGCTGTCAAGAAGCGTATGCGGAGTGTATCTGATGTATTTGCAAGACTGCTTGCAGCTGGACAGAGGCTGATTGCTGTTATTTATAAGAATGAAGGAAGACCGAACAAGGAACTGGCAAAATTCGCGGATCAGATTAACGCGCTTGCGGATAAATATGAATAAAAAGAAAGATAACAGGGGGAAATGATATGAATATAATAGCGGCTGTGGACAGCAACTGGGCAATCGGTTACCAGAACAGCCTGCTGGTGCGTATACCAAGAGACCAGCAGATGTTTCGGGAGATGACAGAGGGAAAGGTGATTGTGGCAGGCAGGAGGACACTGGAAACCTTTCCGCAAAAACAGCCGCTGAAAAACCGTGTCAACATTATTCTGTCAAGAGATAAAAGGTATACGGTAAAAGATGCCATTGTGGTTCACTCCATTGACGAACTGATGGAGGAACTCAAAGCGTATGACGATGAAGATGTCTATGTAGTGGGAGGAGCGGGCGTGTATGAGCAGCTCCTTCCTTATTGTGACACAGCGCATATTACAAAAATTGATTATGAGTATCAGGCGGATGTCTTTTTTCCCAGACTGGACAGGATGCCTGAGTGGGAGCTGACAGCTGACAGTGAGGAGCAGACTTATTTTGATTTGGAGTACTATTTTTTGAAATATGAGAGAAAAAATAACCGGAAATGTTGACTTTTGTTTTTTTTCGTATAATAATTAAAAATTAAGGAACGCTCCTGAAGACTTTTTGGAGTGTTCAGCGAAAAGAGGAGGACGCGGAAATGGAGAAGAAAGATTTGGATTGGTCAGGTTTAGGCTTTGGTTACAGACAGACTGACAAAAGGTATGTTACGAATTTTAAAGACGGCGCATGGGACAACGGTGTGCTTACCGAGGATGCTAATATTGTGCTGAACGAGTGCGCAGGTGTTTTACAGTATGCGCAGACTTGTTTTGAGGGATTGAAAGCATACACCACACAGGATGGAAAGACAGTTGTGTTCCGTCCGGATTTGAACGAGCAGCGCATGCACGACAGCTGTGTGCGTCTTGAGATGCCAACACTTCCTGCGGGACGTTTTGTTGAAGCTGTTAAGCAGGTGGTCAGGGCAAATGAGGCATATGTACCGCCATATGGATCCGGTGCAACGCTTTATGTGAGACCTTACATGTTCGGAATGAATCCTGTTATCGGTGTGAAGCCTGCTGACGAGTACCAGTTTAGAATCTTTACAACTCCTGTGGGACCATATTTCAAGGGTGGCGCAAAGCCGCTTACGATAAGGGTCAGCGACTTTGACCGTGCTGCTCCGAATGGGACAGGGCATATTAAGGCAGGACTCAATTATGCCATGAGCCTGCATGCAATTGTATCTGCACACAGAGACGGTTTTGATGAGAACATGTATCTGGATCCGGCGACACGAACGAAAGTGGAGGAGACAGGCGGTGCGAATTTTCTTTTTGTAACGAAGGACAACAAAGTTGTCACGCCCAAATCAGAAAGCATTCTTCCCTCTATTACGCGTCGTTCCCTCATGATTGTAGCGAAGGATTATCTGGGACTCGAAGTTGAGGAAAGGGAGGTTCTTTTCGATGAGGTAAGGGATTTCGCAGAGTGCGGACTTTGCGGTACAGCAGCAGTTATATCACCTGTAGGAAAGATTGTAAATAAAGGCGAAGAAATCTGCCTTCCGTCAGGAATGGATGAGATGGGGACTGTAACCAGAAAGCTTTACGATACGCTGACAGGTATTCAGATGGGGCGTATTGAAGCGCCTAAGGGTTGGATTGTGGAAATTTAAATTGGGAAATAACGGATAATAAAAGTGCGGTTGACTCACAAGTCAGGGAACCGCACTTTTTCGTTTGTTGCAAATATGTCTGGATAATGATAAAATAAAAAAGTAATTTCTGTGTGCAAATTTGCAGTGGAGGAGAGGGGAATGTTATGAAGAAGAAAGTATGCGGCATACTATTTTTGGCGATAGGAGTGCTTTCGTCATGTGGAAGTGAGAAAAGCCCGCTGAATCCAGATGATCCGGTATCTATTACGATATGGCATTATTATAATGGCACACAGCAGGCGGCCTTTGATACACTGATAGAGGAGTTTAACAATACAGTAGGCAATAAAAATGGAATCTATGTACAGAGCTACAGCCAGGGTTCTGTGTCGGATCTGGAGGCTGCTGTTAGAGATTCTATCAATGAAAAGGTTGGCGCGTCGGAAATGCCGGATGTGTTTTCCGCATATTCTGATACTGCGTTTGAGTTTGAACAGAAGGGGGCTCTTGCAAATTTGTCCGAGTATCTGAATGAAGGCACGCTTGACAGATATGTCACTTCCTATATTGACGAGGGCTGTATTGCGGCAGACGGAAGCCTGCGGATTTTTCCTGTTGCGAAATCCACAGAGGTTATGATGATTAATAAGACAGATTGGGAACCTTTTGCCGAAGCGACAGGGGCATCACTGGAGAAGCTGAACACAATAGAGGGTGTAGTGGATACGGCTGCGGCATACTATGAGTGGACAGACAGTCTGACACCAGATGTAGCGAATGATGGGAAGGCGTTTTACGGCCGCGATGCCATGGCAAATTATTTCATTATCGGATTGAAGCAGTTGGGGTTGGAAATTTTTGAGGCGGACAAGGGACAGGTAACGTTTAACCTTTCAGAGGACAGTATCCGGCGCATTTGGGATAATTATTATGTGCCTATGGTCAAGGGGTATTTTGGTGCATATGGTTCGTTCCGGTCGGATGATGTGAAAACGGGCGAACTCATTGCCTATACAGGTTCGACCACTTCGGCAATATATTTCCCGAGTAGGGTAGAGGACGAGAACGGGAGCTATGATATAGAATATATGATTATGGCAGCGCCCGTATTTGAAGGCGGGGAACAATATGCTGTACAACAGGGGGCAGGCATGGTTGTGACGAAGTCTGATAAAAAACATGAGTATGCGGCTGTTGAATTTTTGAAATGGTTTACAGAACCGGAAAATAATCTTCGGTTTAGCTGTGTTTCAGGGTACATGCCGGTGCTCAAGGCTGCAAACACGACAGAAGTGTTGGATAAGATGATATCAGAGCAGAATATTGAAGTGGCGGATAAAACATATGATTGCATAACATATGTTTTTGATAATATGAAAGGTGGAAATTATTATACAAATAAAAGCTTTCATAATGGCTCTGCGGCAAGGAAGGTGCTTGAGTATCATCTTTTTGACAAAGCAGCGGCAGACAGGGAAGCAGTGGTACAGGCTCTTTCGGAGAGAATGAGTCTGGAAGAAGCGACCGCACCGTACACGACGGAAGAAGCGTTTAAGGAGTGGTATGCGGATTTTTGCGATGCATTGAATGACACGATGGGACAATAGTAGATATGGGGCTGAAATCAAGAAACAATAAAAAGCATACGATATTTAAAATGTTTTTAATACCGCTGATTGCAATTATGCTGATTCAAAGTTTGCTTACAGTCGGGACGCTTGCAGCCAGACATGTATTGGAAATGATTCAGGATTATTCGGTTAGCATGATGTCAAAGATTGTGGAAAACAGAAAAATTATCCTGGAGAATGAGATGACACAGCGGTGGAATTCCATACTGGACGAAGAACTTGTCATGGACGAGGTGTTAAGTAACTTTTTGGCGGAAAAGCAGATGACTTTGAATCAGCTTTTACAGGACAATGCCAGTTGTCAGGAATTGCTTGCGTTATTTTTTCCGGAGTGCCTGAAAGCCCTGCAGAATAACTTTTCATCCGGAGTTTTTTTGGTTCTGACGGACGGAACCAGGTCGGATGTGTCAGAATTCAGTGGATTTTTTATCAGGGATTCCGCGCCGGAGAGCAAAAGCATAAATGGGACTGATATATTGTTGGAGAAAGGTGCAAAGGAGTTGTCCAGAAATTATAGTGTACCGCTTGACACATGCTGGACAACACGTTTTCACATGCTGGGACAAAGTCAGAGGAATTCTGACAATTTCTTTTATGAGCCATGGCGTGCGGGTGAGGAGAACCCGGATGCAGGGACAGAAGATTTGGGATATTGGTCTAAGCCATTTATACTTGAGAATAATCCAAACGATTCACATGAGATGATTACATACTCTGTTCCGCTGCGTTATGAGGGAAAGGTATATGCCGTGCTTGGCATTGAGATTTCAACGGCATATCTTTATGAATTTCTGCCGGTTTCAGAGCTGAATAGCAGCCAGCAGGCAGGTTACCTTCTGGCACATAATGACGGGAATGGGGATTATAGCATATATGCCGGAAAAGGGATGCTGTATGGCATGCTAGAGTCGCAGGGAGAGCTGTTTCATCTGGACGGTGCGGACTACGGTATGCTTAAGCAGGTGACCGGAATTCGGTTCGGAAAACAAAAGATATATGCTGTAACCTGTCCATTGAAGCTGTACGGTAAGTTTGCTCCTTATGCGGACACGGACTGGGTGTTGATTGGGCTGAATATTGAGGAGGAATTTTTTGGTATAAGCCAGCAGATTTATATATGGCTTGGGATTGCGATATTGATTGGACTCGTGTTTGGTGTTGTGGGAATCTATATTATTGTTCTGCACCTGACAAGACCGATTAAAAATCTGATGGAATGTATTGGCAGTGAGAGCAGGGAGCTTGAGGACTTCCGCATATCGGGAATACGTGAGATTGATGCGCTTTATGATGTAATCAGGGATCTGACAGAGCGGAGGAAAAAGTCGGAGACGATACTGATTGAGGAGAAGGAACGCTATCGGATTGCGGTGGAGAGTACAGATGATGCATTCTTTTCCTACAATATCCGCAACCATCAGATTGATCTGGTGAATGAGCACAAAATGAACGGTATTTGGAAATGTGACGGGGATAGTCTGATTGATTTAAATCTGATAGCTTATGAGGACAGGGATTCTGTCAGTCGATTTTTTAGCAATATTCCTGACGAGGCATCGCTTGAGTTTCGGCTGCTGCTGCCCGAACAGGAGGGATATACATGGATTGGTTTATACGGAAAAGTGGTTTATGATGCGGATGGCAACCGCTATAAGCTGATAGGGAGTATCCGCAATATTCAGAAAATAAAAGAGCAGGAACAGGAGCAGCTTGTAAGGCTTACCACGGATGGACTTACAGGTGCATACACTTACAATGCGGGAATGGAAAAGCTTGAGGAATGCAGGAAGAAACAGCCAAAAGGTGTTATGGTATTTCTGGATATTGCCAATATACGCAGCCTGAGTAAAGCGAATGGCATTGTGTTTGGGGATTTGATTCTCGAACAGGCAGGAGATGTAATTCGTGAATGTGGGAAAGCACTTGTTATCCGACATAATATCAGTGAATTTGCAATATGGCTTGAGCAGAGCACACGTGCGCAGGCACAAGAATATGCCAAGCGGCTTGTCAATGGACTTGAGACTCTGTTTGACAATACTGTATTAAGTCTTGACATTCGTATCGGACTGGTACAGACAACCGATGGAATGTCCGATAAAGGACAAATTCGGCGGGCGAAATGTGCAGAGAGTATGATACAGGAGAGTGCGTCTGTAAAATATTTGTTTTATGAGGATATACCCAGGAAAGAGGGGATAGAACTGCCTCCGTTGAAAGCCAGACAAATTGTCTCCAATGATTATGGAGAGGAGACATCTTTGTCCCTGCTGGCATTGAATCTGTTTGGAAGAGGTTCAAACCTTCCGGCACAGATGATGCTGATTCTTAGCAAAATCGGACGAAGATATGGAGCGTCGGATGTGATAACGACGATTATCAGACATGATTTTTATTCGAATTATCTTGAGTATCAATGGCATCAAAGTGGGCAGTCCGGAATGAAAAATGTAAACCAGTACACACAGGAAGAATGGGAGTCCTTTCAAAGATGGATTGGAAAAGGGCAGATACAATCCTTTACAGTAGAAGAAAGCACAGATTTATTACTTCAGAAATTTTTGAATATCAGAGAGGGACAGCAGGGGATTGTGATTCCATTGTATGATAATGGCAGTTATAGCGGAAATGTGTGTATTGCAGGGATTGCCTCTGAAACTATTCATGATAGTGAGGTACGCCAGAGAATGATTGATGTCGGAAGCGTTATACAGAGTCAGCTGAATCAGCAGCAGCATGACCTTGCAAGCAAAGCGAAATCAGAATTTCTCTCACGGATGAGTCATGAGATCCGCACACCAATGAATGGTATCATTGGTATGGCGGCGATAGCGCTGCAGCAGAACCAGAGCAGGGAACGGATTGAGGATTGCCTTGGCAAGATACAAAGCTCGTCCAAATATCTGCTTGGGCTTATTAACGATATCCTTGATATGTCGAGAATTGAAAGTGGGAAGATGCATCTGGAACCTGAAAATTTTGACATTCAGGAGATGGTGGATACAGTCAGAGAGGTAATAAGACCACAGGCGGAGATGAAAGGAATTGCGTTTGAGCAGGATATTCAATTTACACACAGATGGTTTTTTGCTGACAGGCTGCGTATAAGTCAGGTGCTGATTAATCTGCTTGGAAATGCTGTAAAATTCACGCCAAAAGGCGGTAAGGTCCTGCTTAGAATCCATGAAAATAGCGGCGACGGGCAGATGTCACACATTTATTTTGAGGTTGAGGACTCAGGAGTGGGAATCCATAAGGAGGATCAAAAGAGAATATTCCGGTCATTTGAACGGGTGGCAAGCACTTCCAACGTGTCCAAACAGCAGGGAACAGGATTGGGACTTTCGATAAGCAGCAGATTGGTTCAGCTGATGGGAAGTATGATTCAGCTTGAAAGTGAACCGGGAAAGGGAAGCAGATTTTATTTTGACATCACTATAGAGCGCATACAGAATGCTGCGGAGGAAAATGAAGTTGAGGAACGTTTTTCGTTTGATGGGTTCCGTGTGCTTATTGTTGAGGACAATGAACTGAACGCCGAAATTGCGCAATGCCTGCTTGAGGACTTTGGATTTGATGTGGAGTGTGTTCATGATGGTTCTGATGCTGTTGATAAAATCAAGAATACAGAACCAGGCAGATATGATATTATCCTGATGGATATTCTGATGCCTGTGATGAACGGGCTTGATGCGACACGTGCCATACGTGCAATGGAAAGGGCAGACTGTCGGACAATCCCAATCATAGCGATGTCAGCAAATGCCTTTGATGATGATTTGAAGAAATCAGTGGAGTGCGGCATGAATGGTTATCTTTCAAAACCGGTGGATGTTGATAAGCTGTACCAGACATTGAAGGATATTTGTTCTAAGTAAAAATTCATTTGCGAGGCAAACTTTGCATGGATTTTTACACGTTACGGGCACGGAATGAACAGTAACAGATATTTTGTCGCAAAAACGTTAGTTTTGTATAAAACTAACGTTTTTGCGTGTTGTTTTATGTCAAACAATAAGGTATACTAAAAGATGATTATGATTTTTAAGGAGTGAAACAATGAGTGACAACAGGGAGAAGCCGGCGTATCTTGAATTTTCTTGTCAGAGCATAGAATTGTGTGTGGAGCCGGGGGATATTGTTGAGGAAAGCTTTACCATATATGCAGCTGATCAGTATGCTGAGGGGAAAATATATTCATCAGATACAAGAATGAGATTATATGAGACAGAATTTCATGGCGGGCAGACACAAATTGCTTATTGCTTTGACGGGACAACTGCCCAGGCAGGCAGCAATATCAAGGGAGAGTTTGTGTTTATATGCAATTGTGGAGAATACGCAATACCATATGTAGTCAACGTTCAGAAACCACAGCTTCAGAGTTCACTCGGAACGATCAAGAATTTGTTTCATTTTACAAATCTGGCACAGACAGACTGGAAGGGCGCGGTGGCGCTGTTTTATTCCCGGAACTTTGCTTCGATACTGCATAAAAGTGACAAAAATGCTTTGTTGTCATATGTAGGGCTGTCAAAAAATGAGGAAAATGAACAAAATGTGGAGGAATTCCTGATTGAAGTAAACAAAAAGACACCTGTTATATATTCTTTTGATATAGAAGGATTTTTGCTTGAAGATGTGCAGGACAGTATTGTAAAAAGGGTTGTCATCACAAAAAGCGGGTGGGGCTATAGCTGTGTTGATGTAAGAATAACAGGTGAATTTATAAGTACAGACAGACAGGTGTTAACCAATGCTGATTTTTGCAATAACATATGTGATTTTGATATATATATTGATGCGGCCAGACTGCATAATGGATTAAACAGCGGGAGTGTTATTTTTTCCGACGCGTGCAATAACTATACGATACCATTTGATATATTGATGGAGGATGAGCCAGAGAGAAAAAATGACAATCGAAAACAAAGACGGGCGTTATGTAATATGGTTGATGCATATGCGGGCATGCGCCTGGACAAACAGACAGATGTCCGGTGGATTGACCGTTTTGAAAAGGAGCTGGAAGTACTTCTGGAGATTGACGAGGACAGTATTTTGTACAATCTGTATAGAGTGCAGCTTCTTATTGCAAAAGAGCGCTTTAACGAGGCAGGATGGTACCTTGACATGCTTGAGAAGAGACTGTCAAAGGAGCCAGGGAATATTTTTCAGAACTGTTATTACCTGTACCTGACGACCCTGATTCAATGTGAAGAAGAATATGTAAAGGAAGCCAGTGATGAAATCGAGACGATATATGCCAATAATCCGGCGCAATGGAAACTTGGCTGGTTTGTGCTGCAAATGAATGAAGAGCTTTTGCGCAGCAGGGAGCTTCGGTGGCAGTTTATGGAGGAAATGTTTCAGAATGGCTGCACAAGCCCGATGCTTCTGTGTGAAGCGGTTTTGCTGCTTAACGCCAATCCGACTTTTTTATTGAAACTGGACCGATTTGAAGAGTATGTGTTATGGTATGGTGCAAGACAGAAGAAATTAAGACCGGAACTGATAGAACAGCTTCAGTATCTTGCTGTGCGCAAGAAAGAGTATTCGACACTGCTAGTCAGGATATTCGGGGAAATATACAATGCATATAAATCGCCTCAGACAGTTGCATCTATCTGTCATATTTTGATACTAGGCGATAAGAAAGGGGTAGATTATTTTCCGTGGTATGCGCTTGGTGTAGAGTATTCAGTGCGGGTGACAGGGCTTTATGAATATTATATGATGTCGCTGGAACTTGACAAGTATGGAGACATCAAAGAAAATATAGAGATACCGAAAATGGTTCTGATGTACTTTGCGTATCAGAGCAGCCTGGACTATGAGTTGAACGCTTTTTTGTATGCCTATGTCATTCGAAACAAGGAAAAAAATCCGGATTTGGAGCAGAGCTACCGCATTGCGATAGAACGGTTTGTGGTGGATCAGATTAAGCTGGGACATATCAATGAAAACCTCGCATACTTGTATAAGAATATGCTGGCGCCGCAGATGATTACGGATGAGACGGCATATGCCTACACACCATTGCTCTTTATGCACCGCATTTATGTGGATAATCCAAATGTAAAAAGTATTGTTGTCATACATGAGAAGGTAAACGGTGAAAGCTCATATCCGGTGGAAAACCATATCAGCATGATTCCTATATATGGAAGTGAGTATAAGCTGTTTCTGCAGGATGAAAGAGGAAACCGGTTTACAAAGAGCATACATTATGAGAATAAACAGCTTATGGAACCAAAGCGGCAGCTGGGATATGTCAGCGGCTATATGCAGGGGCGCCTGAGCTTTGACATTTATCTGTGCGAGGTGGAAAAAAATTATGTGACAATATCACAGGATAATGTCGCTCGGTTTAAAAATCTAGCAGAGTCGCCGCTGATTGTGGAAAGCTTTAAAAAGGAGATCCGCACGAAACTTCTGAGATTTTACTATGATAATGACATGATTGGCGAGCTGGATACATTTTTGGAGGATATAGAAGCGGATCAAATGGAAGCAGCTGAGCGGGCAGAGTTCATCAAATATCTGATATCCCGGGGAATGTTTGATAAGGCATATTATTGGATAAAATCCTACGGAGTGACAGACGTAGATCCAAAGTCTGTGGCACGGCTTGTGAGCAAGCGCATTGTCAGCAGGGAGTTTGAGTATGAAGAATTTCTGGTAAATGTGGCGCACTATATTTACAAAAATATGAAGTATGATGAAAATATCCTTCGTTATTTAATGATAAATTATGACGGAAAGGTCGCAGAACTGCGAAAGCTGTGGAAGTCCGCCGTGGACTTGGAGTTAGAGACTAGACTTATTATGGAACGCATACTTAGGCAGACAGAGTACACAGGTGTTATGATACAAAACCGCGACGAGATTTTGATATCTTATGCGCACTGTGAGGGGCATGACGCGGCGTTGGTTAATAAAATCCTTATAGATATGTCATACGATTATTTTGTCTGTGAGGCGATTGTCTGCCCTGAAGTTTTTGATATGCTGTATCTGAAATTCGCAAGAGGTGAGCTGACCGACAGGGGATGTAGTCTGGCACTGTTGAAATTTTGGGCGGAAAACAGGCAAAATATGGAGATACCCGACGATACGGTAAGGCAGCTGATACAAGAATTTTTGAAAGATGAAATCTATTTTCCGTTTTATGTCAGATTTGTGGATATGGTGCCGGAGCTGCATTACATCAAGGATAGTATTTTCATTGAGTATCGCACGCAGCCACAGAGTCAGGTGTATATCCATTATGCATTTGACGATGACACTATGGAGGGAGAGAATGCGGATAATGCTGCGGATGAGATAAATTATGAGCGCTATGATATCAAGGTGATGCAGGAAATGTACGCGGGAATATACGTGGGGATGTTCCAGTTATTTCATGGAGAAATATTACAGTATTATATAACAGAGAGCTGTTTTGAAGAAGGAAACACCCCACAGGAGCATGTGACACAGAGCGGAACCTTGTCTGGAAAGGCAGAAGAAACTTTTGAGAGCAGCGAAACAGCTGACCGGTTTAATATATTAAATGACATTATGATAAGTATCAGCCTTCAGGACGGCGCAACCGCACAACAATTGACAGAAGATTACTTATATCAGGATTTCTGTGTCAGGGAGTTGTTCCGTGTTCTGTGATGACAGACGTACCGATGATATTCTTGAAAGGAAGTTGTGAGATGCTGATTGATAAGACACTAGATGAGATGACAAAGAAGAATAAAGTGGTAGTTGGCTTTGATCTTGGGAATGATTATTCACAGATAAGTTATTGCAGATATAACCAGAGTATGCCTGATACAGTCAGCCTGGTGATGGGAGAGGAACGGTATAATATACCGACACTTCTGTGTAAACGATATGACGAAAAAAACGATGCAGAGGAAAGCACGGCATGGTTGATAGGAAACGACGCGCTAAAAAGCGCAGAGGAAGGTCAGGGGACACTGGTGAAAGATCTGGTGCTGCTGGCTCAGAATAATGTCAGTATTGAGGTCGGGGAAGAGGAACTGTCTGCAGAATATCTCCTTGAATTGTTTATCAAAAAAACGTTTGCTGTCTTATATGCGTATGCAGGGACAGAGGGCATCGCTGCTGTTGCATTTACATTGCAAGAATTAAGTACAGGCATCATGGAGATGATCAGCGGCATAGCAAAGCGCATCGGTCAGAAAAAGATGGAGGTGTTTTTCCTGAGCCATGAGGACTGCTTTTTTCAGTATATGATTCACCAGCCGCAGGAGATGTGGATTCATGATGTTCTTTTGTATGATTACAAGAGTGACGGCATCAAGAGTCATATTCTTTCAATGAACAGAAAAACAAATCCTATCGCATGTTTTATTGACACGTCAAGGTATCCCCAGATGAAGATACCCGATTTGTCAGACAAATCGGAGACTGCCAAGGGAGCATTTTACAAGCAGCTGGACTCAGCGCTTCTTGAGATTGTGCGAAAAAACTGTGAGCAGCGCAACATAACATCTGTTTTTTTACTTGGTGATTCCTTTTCAAAAGACTGGTGCAGAGAGTCGCTCAAATACATGTGCCGTGGAAGGCGTGTGTTTCAGGGGAACAATCTTTTCAGCAAAGGGGCGTGTTACGGTGCAAGGGAGCGTGCGTACCCGTCAACACTTTCTACTACATATGTTTATTTGTCCGAGGACAAGCTCCGGGCAAATATCGGAATGACATGTGACAGGGGACAGATAGAAGTTTACTATCCGATTCTCGATGCGGGTACGAACTGGTATGATGCACACAAAGCTTTTGATGTAATGCTCGTCAAAAATAATGTGATTACGCTGAATATAGCACCGGTGGACGGAAGCAGGACCAGGGTGGCAAGAATCTCGCTGGAAGGTCTTAAGGTGAGGGGAAATAAGACAAACCGCGTAGAGCTGAGGTTCTATATGGAGGATGCCAGTGCTGTACAGATAGAAATCAGGGACAAGGGGTTTGGGGAATTTTTTCCATCGACAGGTCAGATATGGAAAGAGTGCCTGCCGCTTGAAGTAATTACATAAGATTATTTCTATAGAGGAGTTATGTTAATGAATAATGTTTGCTTGTGTATAGGAAATTACGCGAAAAATCCATTTTATTTAAAATTTTCCGACATATCATTGTATTCTGTAGAGGAGTTATGTTATTATTTTATGGAAAGGGTACATTTGCTTGATGACTCTATTGTCTCGGCGGAACTCGTAAACTGGATTCGTCACGAATGCGGACTTGCAGAACTTGCAGACGAATTGGATGTATATGTTCGGAAACATGTGTCAGTCGCAGCCTTTGTCTCGACGATATTTGAGCGGACAGGGATGTATGATGACAATACGATAAAACAGGTGGACCGTGTTTTGAAGGAGCAGTCAAGCCTGAATACAATTGAACGGTATAAGAAGCGCGCCGAGTATCTCTATCAACAGGGGCGGTTCCGGCAGGCGCTTACCATATATGGTGAGCTAGTGGACTATATTCCTGCAAGGGACAGCGCGGGCAGGGCACTTTTATATTACAATATGGCGTCCATCTATGCGATGGATTTTGCATACAGGCAGGCGGCAGATTTGTATTATGAAGCATACCTTCTGCACCCTGACAGACAGACAAGGTGTGCCTACATTCTTGCCAGCAGAAAGGCACTTACGGATTATGCGTATGGGACTTTTAAAAGGGACAATCCCGATTGGGAGGAGGACTTTACAAGAGTGGAACAGCTGTGTGCGCAGGCTGATGCGAAGTGGCTGGATTCAAGGGAAAGGCAGCTTGTGACAGAGCTTGCCAATCTGAAGCTTAGCGGTCAGATGGAAACATACTGTCAGCAGTCACAGGCGCTTATAAAACAGTTAAAAAAGGATTATAAGCGACAGACAAAAAGCTAGTACATCATAAGGGGAAACAATAGGAAAGGGGTTACATATATGGGATTATTGGGAAAAATCAAAGGATTCTTCAAAAGGGAGCCAGAGGCATTTGAAAATGTATACGATTGGGAGGAGGAGACTTTAAAGCGCGACAACATTGACATGCATGACAAAAAGCAGCGTGAGCATTATGTAAAAGCATGCCTTGAACAGATGTCAGAGGCGTCCAGGGAGCTGGACGCACTTGGAGGTGAGTATAATCTTGTTACCTCCTACCTGACCGACATGGAGGAGATAGAGGCGCAGAAGGAAGATGTGAAAGAACAGCTTAGGACGTACGCAAAGAAAATTTTGGATATAGGAAATAACAAGGAAAAGCTTGATAAAAAGCGTCATATTATGAAGATGGAGGACTATGCGCGCATGGAGCGCATTGAGCAGTATATGCCCGATGGATATAATAAATTAAAAGAAGCGGAAGATTATCAGGTGCTTGTGAAAAAAGATATGGGAAGGCTTGAGGGAGAAAAGCATGCCTACTATTTTAGAAGAAATGAACTGATAAATTCCCAGAGAAATATGAAAGGAATCACGGCGATATGCGTAGGATCGATGCTGTTTCTGATTGTGCTGCTTGCAGTGATAGGGTCAGCATGGCAGCTTGACGTGTCGATAGGATATGCTATTGCAGTGCTGGTAGCGGCATCAGCGCTTGCACTTGTGTTTGTAAAATTCCATGAAGCCCGAAGAGAACTTGTGAAAGTGGAGAAAGGAATCAATAAGCTTGTACTGTTGCAAAATACAGTAAAGATTCGCTATGTCAACAATACAAATCTGCTGGAATATTTGTATGTCAAATATGATGTGAACAGTTCAAACGAGTTGAAGAAGCTCTGGGACAAGTACCTTGAGGAGAATATACAGCGCGAGCAGGAAAAACAGATGCAGCAGGACATGGATTTCAACCAGGCAGCGCTTGTAAAGATACTGCGCAGCTGCAATCTGGCGGATCCGAATATATGGCTTCACCAGGCAGAGGCACTGATTGACAACAAGGAAATGGTGGAAATCAGACACGGACTGATTATCAGACGCCAGAAGCTTCGAAAACAGATGGAGTATAACGCTAAGGCAGCACAGGAGGCACAGGATGAGGTTAAGGATATTGTGGACAAATATCCCGAATATGCAGAAAAAATATTAGATTTAGTGTCAGATTACGAAAAAGCACTTGCATAAAAAGAAAAGAATCGGTATGATACAGTTGGGGTTATTTTTAATAGTCGCAACTGTTTTCTTTTTACGCGCATGGGCGTAAGAAAAATAGGATTATAAGTTAAAACGCATGAAAACGAGGAGGAAGAAAAAATGCAGGAATTTGCACCGATTAAAGAGGGTAAAGTACGTGAGGTATATGACAATGGGGATAGTCTGATTATTGTAGCGACAGACAGAATCTCTGCCTTTGATGTTATTTTGAAAAATAAGATTACAAATAAGGGCGCAATACTTACACAGATGTCTAAGTTCTGGTTTGATTTTACAAAGGATGTAGTGCCGAATCATATGCTTTCTGTGGACGTCAAGGATATGCCTGAATTCTTCCAAAACGATAGATTTGACGGAAACAGCATGATGTGCCGGAAGCTTGAGATGCTTCCTATCGAGTGCATTGTGCGCGGATATATCACAGGAAGCGGCTGGGCAAGCTATAAGGAGAATGGCACTGTATGCGGCATCAGACTGCCGGAAGGGCTGCAGGAATCAGCGAAGCTTCCAGAGCCGGTTTATACACCGAGTACAAAGGCTGAGATTGGATTGCATGATGAAAATATTTCTTTTGAGAGAAGCATCGAAGTGCTTGAAGAAAAATACCCAGGAAAGGGTGAGGAGTATGCTGGAAAGATAAAGGATGCAACCATTGCCCTATATAAGAAATGTGCGGAATATGCACTGGGCAAAGGAATCATCATAGCAGATACCAAGTTTGAGTTCGGTCTTGACGAGAACGGAAATATTGTGCTTGGGGATGAGATGCTTACGCCAGACAGCTCACGGTTCTGGCCGTTGGAGGGGTATGAGGCAGGAAAGGGACAGCCTTCCTTTGACAAGCAGTTTGTGAGGGACTGGCTTAAGGCAAATCCGGACAACAATGACCTTCTTCCGGAGGAGGTTGTCACAAAAACGGTGGATAAATATAAGGAGGCATTTGCCCTGCTGACAGGTAAGGAATTCAGGCAGCACTGATTCGCAAACTGTAACGCAGCCACAGATACGCCTGCGTTTGCGGAGCAGCGCTCTCAGAAAAATATTCTGCGGCGTTTTACCGGATATGAAGCGGACAGTACACTGGATTCATTAAGAGGAGTATTTGGAAAAAATATGTATAATGAAGAAATAGACAGAAATATAGACGAGACAGGGTTGAATGAGGAGTGCGGCGTCTTTGGAATCTATGACTTTGACGGGCAGAATGTTGCATCCACTATTTATTATGGTCTTTTTGCCCTCCAGCACAGAGGACAGGAAAGCTGTGGCATTGCCGTGAGTGAGACAGGTGGTCCGAAAGGAAAAGTGGCGTCCTATAAGGGGATGGGACTTGTCAATGAGGTATTTACACCAGACAACCTTGAAACGTTGAAGGGAGATATTGGCGTGGGACATGTGCGCTATTCTACGGCAGGCGCGTCCACGCGTGAAAATGCGCAGCCTCTCGTGCTAAATTATGTGAAGGGAACGCTTGCGCTTGCCCACAATGGCAACCTGATTAATGCGTCGGAGCTTCGACACGATCTGGAGTACACAGGAGCTATTTTTCAGACAACAATCGACTCGGAGGTTATCGCCTACCATATAGCACGGGAGCGTCTCAATACGAAAACGGTTGAACAGGCTGTAAACAATGCCTGCCAGAAGATTAAGGGCGCCTATTCGCTTGTAGTCATGAGCCCCAGAAAACTTATTGGAGCGCGCGACCCATATGGATTCAAGCCGCTTTGTATAGGAAAAAGAGAGAATAGCTATATTATAACATCGGAAACGTGTGCGTTGGATACGATCGGTGCGGCGTATGTGAGGGATGTGCTACCGGGAGAGACGGTGACCATCACGCCCGACGGAGGAATTGTCTCTGACATGTCACGCGCCATTCCGGAGGAAAAGGAAGCAAGATGTATTTTTGAGTATATTTATTTTGCCAGACCAGACAGCCATATCGACGGAGTGAGCGTGTATGCATCGCGGATTCAGGCAGGACGTTTCCTGGCCATGGATTCACCTGTGGAGGCGGATTTAGTAGTCGGTGTGCCAGAGTCTGGAAATGCGGCAGCGCTGGGATATTCGTTACAGTCTGGAATTCCCTATGGCACTGCATTTGTAAAAAACAGCTATGTTGGCAGAACGTTTATTAAGCCAAAACAGAGCAGCCGCGAGACGAGTGTGAAAGTAAAGCTCAATGTTCTCAAAGAAGCAGTGAATGATAAACGGGTGATTATGATCGACGATTCGATTGTGCGTGGTACCACGTCTGACAGAATTGTAAGAATGCTTCGTGAGGCGGGAGCAAAGGAAGTGCATGTGCGAATCAGTTCGCCGCCGTTTTTATGGCCATGCTATTTCGGGACGGATGTTCCTGAGAAAGATCAGTTGATTGCACACAATAGGACGATAGAAGAAATCAGGGATATCATAGGAGCTGATTCACTGGGATATCTGGATATCAGCAGGCTGAAGGAAGTTGCTGGCGGGTTAGGCATTTGTACAGGCTGTTTCAATGGTAATTATCCGATGGAACCGCCGACAGAAGATATCCGGGGTGACTTTGACAAATAGATAGAAAAGGAGAGAAAATATGAGTACAGACAGATATACAAGCCCCCTTTCCGAGCGGTATGCAAGCAAGGAAATGCAGTACATCTTTTCGCAGGACATGAAGTTCCGCACATGGAGAAAGCTATGGATTGCCCTTGCAGAGACAGAGATGGAGCTGGGGCTTAGCGAGAATGGGAAGCCTGTTATTTCACAGGAACAGATTGACGAACTGAAATCGCATGTGGAGGATATCAATTATGAGGTGGCAAGGGAGCGCGAGAAACTTGTGCGCCATGATGTCATGAGCCATGTGTATGCGTATGGACAGCAGTGTCCAAAGGCAGCAGGTATCATCCATCTTGGAGCTACCTCATGCTATGTGGGTGACAATACCGATATAATCGTGATGAATGAGGCACTAAAACTTGTGCATAAAAAGTTAGTGAATGTTATTGATGAGCTGGCGAAGTTTGCAGACAAGTACAAAAGTCTCCCGACACTAGCATTTACACACTTCCAGCCTGCGCAGCCTACGACAGTGGGAAAGCGTGCAACACTCTGGATGCAGGAATTTTTGATGGACTTGGAGGATTTGGAGTACGTTGCGGGAAGTCTCAAGCTGCTGGGATCCAAGGGAACGACAGGGACGCAGGCAAGTTTCCTGGAACTTTTCGACGGGGATCAGGACACGATTGACAAGATTGATCCCATGATTGCCGACAAGATGGGATTTAAGGATTGTTATGCCGTATCGGGACAGACTTATTCCAGAAAGGTCGATACAAGGGTGGCAAACATTCTTGCCGGCATTGCGGCGAGCGCCCATAAGATGTCGAATGATATCAGACTTTTACAGCACTTAAAAGAGGTGGAGGAGCCATTTGAAAAGAATCAGATAGGGTCATCTGCTATGGCATATAAGAGGAATCCGATGCGCTCCGAGCGCATTGCATCCCTTTCAAGATATGTCATGATCGATGCACTCAATCCGGCAGTTACATCGGCAACACAGTGGTTTGAGAGGACACTTGATGACTCTGCCAACAAGAGATTATCTATTCCAGAGGGATTTCTTGCCATAGATGGTATTTTAGATTTGTGTCTCAATGTTGTTGACGGACTTGTTGTGTATGATAAGGTTATTACAAAACATATCATGGCGGAGTTACCATTCATGGCAACAGAAAATATCATGATGGACGCAGTGAAAAACGGAGGAAACCGTCAGGAACTCCATGAGAAGATCAGGACACTCTCAATGGAGGCAGGCAGAAATGTTAAGGTCGAGGGAAAGGATAACAATTTGCTGGAGCTTATTGCAGCTGACCCAGAATTTAACCTTACGATTGAGCAGCTTCAGGCGACGATGGATCCTGCAAAATATGTGGGCCGCTCACCAGTACAGGTCGACAATTTCCTCGTCAATGTAGTAAAGCCTGTGCTTGAGGCAAATCAGGCAGAGCTTGGTATCAAGGCGGAAATAAGTGTTTAAATATTCTTTACTTATCTATGAAAAAGATGTATGATAATTAACGATATGCAATTGCGAAAATATACAAAGTTTATAAAGAACCGGAGGTATGTCAATGGTAAAGGCAGTAGTAGGAGCGAACTGGGGAGACGAGGGAAAAGGTAAAATTACCGATATGCTTGCCCGCGAGGCGGATATCATCATCCGTTTTCAGGGCGGTGCAAATGCTGGACACACAATTGTGAATAATTATGGGAAATTTGCACTTCACACCCTTCCTTCAGGAGTATTTTATAATCATACGACCAGTATCATAGGAAATGGAGTGGCGTTAAATATCCCAATTCTGATGGATGAGATTCGGTCTATAACGGACAGGAATGTACCGATGCCGAAAATTCTTGTATCAGACAGGGCACAGATTGTAATGCCCTACCATATTCTGTTTGATCAGTATGAGGAGGAAAGGCTCGGAGGCAAATCTTTCGGCTCCACAAAGTCAGGTATTGCTCCTTTTTATTCCGATAAATATGCAAAGATTGGTTTCCAGGTAAGTGAACTTTTTGACGAAGAACTTTTGAAGGAGAAGATTGAGCGCGTGGCGGAACAGAAAAATGTTATTTTGGAATACCTGTACCACAAGCCGGCAATCATTCCATCGGAGCTTCTTGAGACACTGCATGGGTACAGGGACATGATCCAGCCGTTTGTATGTGATGTTTCTGCGTACCTTGACGAAGCGATAAAGGCAGGAAAAAACATTCTTCTTGAGGGACAGCTGGGCACATTAAAGGATCCTGACCACGGAATCTATCCGATGGTAACATCCTCATCAACACTTGCAGCTTACGGTGCAATTGGTGCTGGAATACCGCCGTACGAGATTAAGGAGATTTATACTGTATGCAAGGCATACTCGTCGTCGGTTGGCGCGGGTGCATTTGTGTCTGAAATATTTGGGGACGAGGCGGACGAGCTGAGACGCCGCGGCGGAGACGGTGGAGAGTACGGTGCCACGACAGGGCGTCCGAGACGTATGGGATGGTTTGACTGTGTGGCGTCCAAGTATGGCTGCCGTTTACAGGGAACTACAGATGTCTGCTTTACTGTTCTGGATGTACTCGGATATCTCGACGAGATACCAGTATGCACTGGTTATGAGATAGACGGGGAAATTACAACACAGTTTCCTGTTACTGCAAAGCTGGAAAAAGCAAAGCCTGTGCTGACAACACTGCCCGGCTGGAAGACAGACATCAGAGGAATCAGAAACTATGATGAACTTCCTGAAAACTGCCGCAAGTATGTCGAGTTTATAGAAGAACAGATAGGATATCCGATTACGCTTGTAAGCAACGGACCAGCAAGGGATGACGTCATATACAGGAAGAGTGCACTAAAAAAATAATATAAAGGGATGGGAAAGCCATCCAAGGGAGGACAAAACTTATGAAGAAGAAAGCATTGTCACTTATTTTGGCTTCTGTCATGGTTGTATCATTGGCAGCATGCGGTTCTGATGCAGGTTCTGGGGACAGTACAGACAATATCGGAGCAGAGACATCTAATGGGGACACAGCGAATGCGGAGACACCGAATGACGGGGCGGCAGATTCCGATGCGGCATCTGCTTCCGGCATGAACATTGCGATGATTACAGACTCTGGTGACATTACAGACCAGAGCTTTAATCAGACAACTTACGAGTCATGTAAGGCATGGGCAGAGATTAACGATGTGCCATTTACCTATTACAAGCCTGACAGCGATTCCGACGAGGCAAGAAACGCGAGTGTTGACCAGGCAGTGGCAGGCGGCGCAAATGTTATCGTAATGCCCGGTTACATGTTTGCGGCAGCAGTTGTCACACAGCCTGAAATGTATCCTGATGTGAAGTTTGTAGCTCTTGATGTAAGCGCAGGCGATATCTGTGAAAAGGGCGTGGGCGAGGGATATACTTACAATCCGGCCGACTACAATGTGACAGACTACTACAATGAAGCAAATGTTTACTGCTGTACGTATCAGGAGGAGCTCTCAGGATATATGGCAGGGTATGCTGCTGTAAAGTCTGGATATAAACATCTCGGATTCCTCGGCGGCATGTCAGTTCCTGCGGTTACTCGTTTCGGATATGGTTATGTACAGGGAATTGATGCCGCAGCGACAGAGCTTGGCATTGCGAATGAGGTTGAGGTTGAGTATGTATGCGGCGGACAGTTCTATGGCGACGCTGATATCACAAGTGCTATGGACACATGGTATGGCACAAAAAATGTCGAGGTTGTCTTTGCATGTGGTGGCGGAATTTATACATCGGCAGCAGAAGCGGCAGGAAAGGTTGATGGAAAGGTAATCGGTGTTGACTCTGACCAGCAGCCTGTCATCGACGGAAAGTATGGAGAAGGAATGACAATTACTTCTGCAATGAAGGGACTTTCAGCGACAGTCAATACCATCCTTAATGATATTAGAGATGGAAAGTGGAGCGAGCATGCAGGAAAAATTGAGAATCTTGGAATGGTATCAGAGAATCCGGAGGAAAATTATGTACAGCTTCCGATAACGAGCACACAGTGGAGCGATGCATTTACTGAGGATGATTATCGTGCGCTTGTGAAAGGAATGTACAACGGCGAAATCAAAGTTTCCAATGATATTTCAGCAATGCCGTCAACAACCGTTAAAGTGACAGATTATGGCAGTATAAAATAAACAGACACACAAGGGGAGCAGCTTTACTCCCCTTTTTCATAATATAAATACAATTATAGAAATCGACAAAAGTATTTGTCATTCTCTATAAATGATGCACACGACTGCATGGGGAACTTAACCGCTTTGCGGCATGCGTTTACTATAAACATATACGATATACGATATGGAGGGAGGTATGTAAAGAATGGCTGAGTATGCGATTGAGATGCTGAATATTACAAAGAGGTTTCCGGGTATTATAGCGAATGATAATATAACCTTACAGTTGAAAAGAGGGGAGATTCATGCGCTGCTCGGGGAAAATGGTGCGGGAAAGTCCACATTGATGAGTGTGCTTTTCGGGTTGTATCAGCCGGAGGAGGGGGAGATTCATAAAGATGGGAAACGTGTTACCATCAATGACCCGAACGATGCGAACGCCTTGGGAATTGGTATGGTTCACCAGCATTTTAAGCTTGTGGAATGCTTTTCTGTTCTGGATAACATTATTCTCGGAGTGGAGACCACAAAAGGGGGACTGCTTCAAAAAGAGGAAGCGCGAAAGAAGGTAGTTGCTTTGTCTGAAAAATATGGCCTTTTGGTAGACCCTGATGCCATTATAGAGGATATTACGGTTGGCATGCAGCAGAGAACTGAAATATTGAAAATGCTGTACCGTGATAATGACATCCTTATTTTCGATGAGCCGACGGCGGTATTGACGCCGCAGGAAATTCACGAACTTCTGACAATTATGAAAAATCTGGCGGCAGAGGGTAAGAGTATTCTTTTTATCACACACAAACTGGCAGAAATTATGCAGGTGGCGGATCGGTGTAGTGTGCTTAGAAAAGGGAAATACATTGGTACGGTAGCTGTTAAGGACACAACACCGGAGAAATTGTCATCTATGATGGTAGGGCGCGATGTCAATTTTGTTGTGGAGAAGAAGCCTTCAGTGCCAAAAGACATTGTTCTTGACATTAAGGAGATGACAGTGGCGTCAAAGCGGCATAAAAATAATGCTGTCAACAAAGTCTCCCTTCAGGTGCACAGGGGAGAAATTGTCTGTATTGCCGGTATTGACGGAAACGGGCAGACGGAATTTGTCTATGGATTATCTGGACTGGAACCGTTGAAAAGCGGAACAATTACCCTGAATGGTACAGATATTACTCATATGCCGATTCGCAGGCGTCTTGCGTTAGGGATGAGTCATATTCCGGAGGACAGGCATAAACATGGACTTGTCCTTGATTATTCACTTGAGGATAATATTGTTCTACAGAGATATTTTGAACCGCAGTTTACCAACCGGTTCGGGTTTCTGAAAAGAAAAGAAATCCGAAAGTACGCAAACCGTCTGATTGAACAGTATGATGTTCGCTCTGGGCAGGGGGCAGTTACAAAAGCGCGTTCTATGTCCGGCGGAAACCAGCAGAAGGCAATTATTGCAAGGGAAATTGACAAGAATCCAGAACTGTTAATCGCAGTCCAGCCGACACGCGGACTGGATGTCGGTGCAATTGAATATATTCATCAACAGCTGGTTGCGCAGAGGGATGCCGGAAAGGGTGTCCTGCTTGTCAGTCTGGAACTTGACGAGGTAATGAATGTGTCAGACAGAATTTTGGTTATGTACGAGGGAGAAATTGTGGGCGAATTTGACCCTAAGAAAGTTACGGTTGAGGAGCTTGGTCTTTATATGGCAGGCTCAAAGAGAGAGGGGGCGGCAAGATGAGTGATGGACAGCGAGGAAAACAAAAAGGAAGCCTGCTGAGGAATAGTGGTTTTCAGACGATATTGGGTTCGCTGCTCTGTATTGTCATAGGGCTTTTGGTTGGTTATATCGTTCTGCTGATTATCAATCCGCAGGGAGCCGGAAAAGCGATTGTCGCAATTTTAAAAAATTTTCTCTATTATCCAAGTGCAGTGGCGGCAAAAAAGTATTTTGGAACGACGCTCGTGAAAGCGTCCGCACTTTTGATGTGTTCCCTGTCCGTACTGTTTGCGTGGAAAGTGGGTCTTTTTAATATCGGGGCAGCGGGGCAGTATGTAATTGGCGCAGGAGCCTGTCTCTACTGTGGATTAAAGTTTGGCATGCCATGGTATCTGTGTCTGCTTGCCGCGATTGTGGCAGCTGCGCTTGTGGGGGCTGTTTCGGGAGCACTCAAAGCGTACTTTAATGTAAACGAAGTTATTTCATGCATCATGCTCAACTGGATTGGGCTGTATGTCGTAAATATGCTCCTGACGAATGTGAAAGAGCAGACGACACCATATACAAAACCGCTTACAAGCACAAACAAGAGTGCATTGCTGCCCAATATAGGCTTGAACAAGCTGTTTTCCAACAACGATTTTGTGACAATAGGACTGTTACTGGCTGTCATTGCGGCTTTCGCTATATGGATTCTTCTGGAAAAGACAAAGTTTGGATATGAGCTGAAAGCGACTGGTTTGAACAAGAATGCGGCAAAATACTGCGGCATGCGTGAGAAAACCAATATTATTCTGACAATGATGATTGCCGGAGGTCTTGCAGGACTCGGGTCGGGAATCTTTTATCTGACAGGAATTGAACAGTGGATGGTTCAGCAGACATCTGTCCCGGCGATGGGATTTAACGGTATTGCAGCGGCATTCCTTGGTGGTTCCAATCCGATTGGTGCAATTTTTGCCTCTTATTTTATCCAGCATATTACAAGTGGCGGTACTTATGTAGATAAAACAATGTACTGTTCGCAGATTTCGGATTTGATTTCTGCGTTCATTATTTATCTGTGTGGTTTTGTATTTTTCTTCAAGGTCCGTCTGAACAGGTATCTAGATAAACGGGATGAGCGGAAAGGAGGCGGGGAATAATGCTGTTATTGATTCAGTATACATTGATATTTGCTTCTGTACTGACACTTGTTGCGCTCGGAGGATGTTTTTCGGAACATAGCGGTGTCATTAATATTGGTTTGGAAGGCATCATGGTTATCGGAGCGCTTGGCGGTGCGCTTACAATGAAATATATTTCTGCAGGGTCGGCTGCGGCAGTCACGATTTTGCTTGTAGTGCTTGCAAGTATCATCAGTGGAATGATTTTTTCCATGCTGCTCGGAATTGCTGCAATCAAGTTCAGTGCTGATCAGACACTTGTTGGAACTGCACTGAATCTTCTCGGACCAGCAATAGCAGTTGTCCTGGTACGGGCAGTAAACACAGCTGAAAGTGTGGACAACGTATCTTCGACTGTTGTATATGGACAGGCAAAAAAAGCATTTCTTATGAACGTTGGTTCGTTTGAGTTTAACTGGTTTATGCTGATAGCACTGCTTGTACTGATAGCCTCCTATATTGTGCTGTACAAGACGAAATTTGGTCTAAGACTTTGCGCATGTGGTGAGCACCCGCAGGCGGCGGATTCTGTGGGAATCAATGTCTATAAGATGCGTTATGCGGGTGTGCTTATCTCAGGCGCGCTTGGCGGTTTAGGCGGTCTTGTCTATATTACGGCAGGAGTGAGCGAGTGGAAGTTTGAGAACGGAGTGGCGGGATTTGGTTTTCTTGCCCTTGCGGTTATGATTTTTGGACAGTGGAAGCCAGTCAATATCGGACTTACGGCAATGCTGTTTGGAATGTTCCGTGCACTTTCCAATGTCTACATGGGATTTGACGCGCTGGTGGCTCTCAAGCTGCCAAGCACGATATACAATATGCTTCCTTATATTATTTCATTGGTGGTACTCGTGTTTGTGTCAAAGAAATCAAGGGCGCCAAAGGCAGAGGGGATTCCCTATGACAAGGGGGCAAGATAAAATCTGGGACAGTCAGTGTGCCATAAGTTACAGGAGAGGAGTTGAAATGCATGTATAACAAGTTAATGACCTGTCTTGCAAGTGTAAAAGATAAAGTTGATTTTCAGCCAGAGGCTGCTATTATTTTAGGTTCTGGTTTGGGCGATTATGCAGATGGAATCAAGATGGCAGACGCAATTGAATATACTGATATTGAGGGATTTCCGGTTTCGACTGTAAAAGGACATAAAGGTCGCTTTGTGTTTGGATATGTTGGGGAAATTCCAGTGGTGATTATGCAGGGACGCGTCCATTACTACGAGGGATATCCGATGCATGAAGTAGTCCTTCCGACGCGGTTAATGGGGCTGCTTGGTGCGAAGAAAATTCTTCTGACTAATGCAGCTGGCGGAATCAACGCGGCATTTAAGCCGGGAGATTTTATGATGATTACCGATCATATTACGACAGCAGTTCCCAGCCCGCTGGTTGGACCAAACATTGAGGAGCTGGGAACAAGATTTCCGGATATGAGTGAGGTATACAGTATGCGCCTGCAGAGTGTTATCCGAAACTGTGCCAGGGAATGTGGCATAGATATCAGGGAAGGCGTCTATGTGCAGTTCACAGGGCCAAGCTATGAAACACCTGCCGAAATCAGGATGGCAAAAGCATGGGGCGGCGATGCCGTTGGTATGAGTACGGCGTGCGAGGCGATGGCAGCGCGTCATATGGGAATGGAGGTCTGCGGTATATCATGTATCACGAATATGGCGGCAGGAATTTCCAGACAGGAACTAAATCATAAGGAAGTGCAGGAGACGGCAGATCGCGTATCGAAGTCTTTCAAGGAGCTTGTTACAAAGGTCATAATGAATATGTAATGGCAGAGCGGCAGAGGGATGCATAAAAGGACATGGGAATAAATTTTTCTCATGTCCTTAATTGACATCTTTTTTAAACTGAACAATATCGTTTGGTGTACAGTCTAACGCATCACATAATTTTTCAACAGTCAACAGGGTAATATTTTTATTTTTGCGCAGATAATCCAGGGTTTTGTTATTGATATCTTTTTGCAAGAGAACATATTGGCTTATTTTTTTCTTTTTCATAGTCTCCCAAAGCGGCGAATAATCAATCACATTCATCACCTCCATGTGTATATTATCCCTAGATAATAATATTTTAACAATAGTGAATAAGTTCACTTGTGAAAAACTTCACTATATGATATAAATGGAAGTGATGGCATTAGTGTCTAATCACAGACTTTGATTCAGAGATGGAGGATTGTTATGGAAATTGTAGATAGTATTGTTTCTTTTTATATTGAATTATTCTGGGGTGTTATCATTGTCGGAAATATAATACGGCTGATAATCTGGATTAAGTGTTTCAAAATAAAAGAATGTAATAATGATGATTGCCGTATATGCAAGTACTGCAAAAAATATCACTATATTCTTACAGAAGAAGAGAAAGAAAAACTGCGTCAGATGTTATTGGAAGGGAATGAATAAAATCTTTTATAGTGATATAACTTCATCTTAGTATGTTCTCATTCTTGACAGGATCGGATATACTCATTATACTTAGGGTAAATTTGAAAAATCCTTTACCTGACTGTGAGGACATACAGATGAATTACGATTTGACACAGGGAAACATTATGAAAAATCTGTTGAAATTCTCATTTCCAATCATGGTGGGCAATGTGCTTCAACAGCTTTACAATGTGGTCGACACACTGATTGTCGGGCGGTATCTGGGCAAAAACGCGCTGGCAGCAGTGGGATCTTCCTATACGCTGATGGTTTTTGTGACATCTATTATATTAGGACTTTGCATGGGCAGCAGCGCTTTTTTTTCTATACAGTTTGGCAGGCGTGACCATGACAGGCTGGAACGGGGAATCTACATGGCGTTTCTGATGATTGGAACAGTTACTGTCGTACTAAATGTTTTTGCCTATGCAGGTATTTATGGGATTTTAGCTTTCCTTCGTGTACCCAGAGAGGTAGTGCCGTTTATGAAGGAGTATCTCCTGTGGATATTTTCGGGGATTGCGGCGACATTTCTGTACAATTTTGCAGCATACTTCATGCGGGCGATCGGAAATTCGCTGATACCACTCTGCTTTCTGGGTATCTCGGCAGTGCTGAATATTTTTCTGGATTTATTTTTTATCAGGGTATTGATGTGGGGTGTTGGCGGGGCAGCGGCAGCGACAGTCATCTCGCAGTATGCTGCAGGTGTCGGTATTCTGATATACTGTGTAAAAAAGTATCCCGAAGTACATATCAAAAGGGAAAACAGGCGATGGAATCCGGATATTCTAAAAGAGCTGCTCGGTCTGTCGTCATTGACATGTCTGCAGCAGTCCGTCATGAACTTTGGCATTCTGATGGTACAGGGGCTTGTCAATAGTTTTGGCTCTGTGGTGATGGCAGCATTTGCGGCGGCTGTCAAGATAGACTCATTTGCCTACTCGCCAGTGCAGGATTTCGGCAATGCGTTCTCAACCTATGTGGCGCAAAATTACGGTGCGGGTAAAAGTGAGCGAATCCGTAAGGGAATGCGGGATGCAGTGTTCAGCGCATTTGTGTTCTGCACAGTAATTTCCATATTGGTAGTCAGTTTTGCGAAGCCGCTCATGTCGCTGTTTCTGGATGACAGCAGTGCGGATTCGGTTGCGGTTGGCGTGGGCTATCTGCGCATTGAAGCATCCTTTTACTTTGGTATTGGACTTTTGTTTTTGTTTTACGGGTATTTCCGTGCTGTCAACAAGCCTGGAATCTCTGTCATACTCACTGTGGTATCGCTGGGAATGCGCGTGCTGCTGGCGTATCTCCTGTCGTCCGTAGAGGCTGTAGGTGTGACAGGTATCTGGGTGTCCGTGCCGATTGGATGGATTCTGGCAGATGCGGCAGGGGTGTACTTTTATAGGTGTGGGCATAAAAATTTGAGAAATGGAGGTATATTGGAATAATGGCAGTTTATTATGAGGTAAATGATATTCTGATACGGGATATGCGGCAGAGTGATGCACAGCAGATTACAGACGAGGAGATTGCGCAGGGATGGAATGCCAGTGTGGAAAAATATGAAATGCGTATGCGTGACCAGACTGAAGGGAAAGCAGTCGCGCTCGTTGCAGAGTATAAGGGCAGCATTGCAGGCTATGTCAATATATATCCAAATTCTGGGTGGGGCGCTTTTGCCGGACAGGGATATCCCGAAATTGTCGATTTCGGCGTTCTGGAAAAGTACCGCAGACTTGGAATTGGCAGCAGACTGATGGATATAGCTGAGCAGATTGCGTCAGCGTACTCTGACACAGTTTATCTTGGAGTCGGAATGCACAGCGGATATGGCAGTGCTCAAAGAATGTATGTGAAACGCGGTTATATACCCGACGGTACTGGAGTGTGGTATCACGATAAGATTTGCGGACAAAATGAGGAATGCTGCAATGATGACGAGTTGGTATTATATCTATCCAAAAAACTCCAATAATTTCAGTGAACGAGGGAAATGTAAAAATGCATATATCATAAAAGCGTATACAGAGTGGCAAGGAAGTATGCAGGGGAAATAGATATTGCGCTAAAGGACAGGGCATTTCGTTTGAGTATCATGATGATGTTGGAAAATTAATACAAAAAGTGTGAAAGGCAGGTAAATAGCATGCAGAGATTAGTGCAGTCAATACAATCATACATACCATATAATGAACAGGAGGAGAACGACAGAAATGCAATACTTCAACTGTTAGATACACAGGACAATCTCCTGACACGCGCCAATCAGACAGCACATTTTACAGCTTCTTCGTGGCTTGTAAATAAGGAGCATACAAAACTGCTGATGATTTATCACAACATTTATCACTCATGGTCATGGACAGGCGGGCATGCGGATGGAGATACAGACCTGCTTGCAGTGGCGAGGAGAGAAGCGATGGAGGAGACTGGGATAAGAAATATTACAACGGTATCGGATGAGATTTTTTCCATTGAGATACTGACTGTAGATGGACATGTCAAGCGCGGCAGCTATGTGCCGTCGCATCTTCATCTGAATGCTACTTATCTGTTGGAGACGGATGAACAGGAGGTACTCCGCATCAAGCCCGACGAGAACAGCGGTGTGAAGTGGTTCCCGTTGGACGATGCATTAAAAGCGTGCACAGAACCATGGATGACAGAGTGGATCTATGCCAAGCTGAATAAAAAACTTCAAAATTTTTAGGCCGCTTTCTGATGCGGTTCTCCGTTATCTCTTTTAACGGCAGGGGATAGTTTCCTTGCAATGTAGACAGCAGGAGTGTCCAGAAGACTTGTAAAAATAAAGATGATATAGCTCGAGAGGACGATGTTCATTAAAGTTTTTAATTCGTAAACACCCCAGAATGCGGCAAACGTGTACAAAAGGGTGTTGAAGAATTGTGAGACCAGAGTGGAGCCATTGTTGCGCAGCCATAAAAATTTCTTGGAGTCACTGCACAGTTTGGTGGTCTTTGCCCAGATTGCATGGTATGCGAAGACATCAAACGCCTGAACAATCGCATAGACTATAATGCTGCTGAGCATCAGCCGCGGTGTGTTGGAGAATACGGAGGCAATTGCAGGCGAAGCCCAGTCGCTGTTGTTTGGTGTGTAAAGCATCCATGACTGTGAAATCAGGATAAAGGCACCCGAGGTGAGTATGCCGATCAGGACAGCTTTGTTTGCAGCGCGTTTTCCCTCTGTCTCGCTCAAAATATCAGTGACCAGAAACGTAGAGGCGAATAAAATATTACCAAGCGTCTGCTCCATGCCAAAGGCGTTTACGACGATCAACACCTCAATATTTGCCGCAATCGTTGCAAGCACCGTCCAGCAGTACAGACCCGATTTCCCTAGAAAACGGTAAAAAAGCACTACGCAGGAATAGATTAAGACCAGACTTAGAATCAATAAAAGTTCGTTACTCATAATAAAAGTCCCTCCAAATAATAATTTGCATCAAAAATAGTATAGTAGCCATATGTACGGACACAGTGCAGCAACATGGCGCTTTCCAACGGAAAATGCTCATCCGACACCAAAGTCTGTATTTTCCAGCAGAATATCAACACGTTCATTGTCCTTATATCGTGGATAAAGCTTTTTCATAAAGACTTCGATAACAGGCGGGCATGGCTTTACTTTTGTGGTGTTTTCAACCATGATATTGATACAGATCCGTTTGAAGTGTGCAAGCCCCGTTTCGATATCGTATTGCATGGATTCTTCCGTTTGACCCTCCAGCCCGAATAACAGACAGACCTCATCAAAATCAACTGCAATCTTTGCAGGATCTGTTTCATCAATCCCTTTATGCAGCAGATGTTCGCGGTGCTGTGCATCAAAGGTTTCCACACCAATTTTTATGTTGGTGTGAATACCTTGCACTTGAAAGGTATTGCGCAGACGTGCAATAGCATCCCGGTGCATCCAGTGGCATTCAAAATGAATCTCCGTTATTTCTTTTTGGATACAAGTGTCTACAATCAGTTGAAAAGTCTTTGCATCCAAATCGACAAAGCTTCCCGAATTGATGACTTCAAGCCTTTTGTATTTTCCTGTAACCTGTCTTATGATTTCTTGGTTGAGTTTGTAATTGTCATCCTCATCAGGGCTGAAATCAAGGTGATAATCGCAGAAAGTACAGCGCCGCCATTTACAGCCCGAGCCGCGCAGCAGTATGATTTCCCGATTGTTTTTTTTTGTAATTTCAGAGTACCTCGAGAGTGAATTACTTCCCATAAAATAATCAAGCCTTTCCAAATATAATTTTTGCATGTGCCACATTAACAGAATGTTCAGATGTCTCTGCACATAAAAAGAACCTGCAGACAGCAGATTCCCATGGCGCGTTTGACGTCGTTGCATACAAACAAAAAGGAGCACAAAGCTCCGAATTTTATAGTAAACACACAAACACAAAAAGTGTGTCTGCGGCATTTTCATTTTTACTTAAAATCCATAGTTTTGTTTATAGACAGGATGGTTTCGAACTGTCTGTATATAATTATATTGCTACACATTTTTATCAGCAGAGAAATTATAGCATGATATCTGTCGAATGTCTACTATAATTTTTCACTACCTTCTTTGCCTGTCTTTATTGCGTCTGCATCTTCAGGGAATAGTTCGGCAATTGTATGTTTATTCTGCATCCGCCCAATACAGAACAATAGAATCCAGGCCAGCAGTGGAATGGCAATGATTCCAAATAAAAGCGCCATAAACCGGTTGCCGCTTTCGCCCGGACCTGCCATGAAAGCGGCAACGACAAATGCGGCGATAAAAAGGACAATTGCAGACAGTGCAATGATGGCAATGAGTTGCTTTGGATTTTTCTTCATAATTCAGATACCAGACCTTTCTGTAAATATTTTGATAATATACAAAAGTGATTATATCTTTCAATCAAGAAAAAAGCAAGTGAAAGCAGAGGATAAACCTTTGACTTTCCACGAAGTTTAGTATATACTGTTACTGTCTGTATGAGGCAGACAGCGTTATTGCGACAGATATACCGCAGAAGGTTTCATGACGGTACAGAAATATCTAAAAATATGATTTAAAGGACGAAAGGGTGTTAGAGATCATGGCAGAAGAAAAGACATTATTAGATCAGTGGAGGGGAATGGCTTACAACGAGCAGACAGATAAGAACACGCTCCAGAAGCTTTGGATTGACTATTTCCAGAAAGAAAAAGAAATCTATCAGCAGCTTCTGGCAAATCCCGATGAGGAAGTAAGAGGCACTGTAAAGGGACTTGCGGAAAAATATAACGTGGATATCATGACAATGACAGGATTCCTCGATGGCATCAATGAGAGCTTAAAGACAGAAAACCCAATTGAGGAGATGAAAGAAGATACAGAGGTAAGTCTCGGATTTGACAAAACGCGCCTTTACAAGAACATGGTGGCGGCGGAAGCAGACTGGCTGTATAACCTTGAGGAATGGAATACAATCTTTGACGAGGAGACCAAAAAGGCGCTCTATAAAGAGCAGAAGTCCTCAACAACTGTCGTCAAAGAGACCAAAATCTATCCGAATGACCCTTGTCCGTGTGGAAGCGGTAAGAAATATAAAAAGTGTTGTGGTAAAAATAAATAAATGAGAAACAGGCGATGGCCAGCTGCAATTATGCAAAGGGTTCATCGCTTTCATTATATGTAATAAAAACGATAGTGGAATCGTTGGGCTTATAACGGATTGGGAATGTGTTAGAGTGTGTTTGTAAAATCATTCCTGCCAGCTATACGCCCCACTTTGCGTGATATTTGCACCAGATTCACATATTTTGGTTAAAGGGTGAGGACAGAAGCAGAGCGCGTTATGCGGCGAAGAATAAGACTGTTACTGTTCACACCTACGCCAAAGTAGTGGGAATCATGCGCCAAAATCTGTTATAATTCACACCTCAATAACTTATAAGCTGATGAAAACTGGCGTTGGTGTGAATTGTAACAGAAGACTGGCATTTGAAAACGAATTTGCAAATTAACTCTTTACAAATTAACTTTTTAGGGATAATATAATAATAACAAAAATGAATGACACAAAACGATGATGAGACGAGTAAGATATTGCAATGTATCAGAGAGGAGTGCCGCTGTGCTGAAAGCACTCTTGCAGGAGATATCCGAAAACTACCTTGGAGTGACCCCAATCCGGTCCGGTGATTCCGTTATAATCTATGAGCGGTCTGTTTCATTTGAATGATACAGGCAAGCAGGGTGGAACCGCGTTGACACGTCCCGTGCATTACAAAAATGTAGTGTGTGGGATTTTTTTTATGTGAAGTCCCATGCAAAGGAAGTATGCTGCAGAAGCGGCGCGTGGGGCGCGCGGCGGGTAGGAAAAGTCTGCCCTGCTCGATTGCACACGGGCATCCATGCGAAAATTGTCAGCAGGATCTGAAGGGTTTGTGCACATGGGAACTCTTGAGGATTGTCAGATGGGGTTGACAGGGGCGGTGTGCGAATTGGAGGAATGTGTCTCCTGTCTGGACTGAATGAGGGGGGAATGAGGAAAGCCTGAAGTTAAAAGGGGGAATGAAAAAATGCAGTATGCAATAGAACTGTACTATGACAATGAAACGGAAAGTAAGCTCTTGGCGCTGGCCAAGATGATCGCTGACAGGGGGATTAGCACAAAGTATTTAGAATGGAAGACAAGACCGCATCTCACGCTGGCGTGTTTCAGTGATGTAGACGAGGATCTTTGCATAGAGAAGTTAAAGTGTTTTGCGCAAAAGCATAAGGTTATGCCTGCTTACATTGGTTCGGCAGGAATGTTCAATGACACGAAAACGATATTTGTATCACCGGTAATGAACAGTGGTATGTATCAATTTCAAAGAGAATTACATGAGTACTTAAAAGAATTTGATACGAAAGGATGGGAGTGGTACCGTCCGGACAGGTGGGTGCCGCACTGTACAATAGCGCTTACAGGAGAAGATGCGGAGGAAGCTTTTTTTCAGGCAAGTGATTTAATCTTGCACGCGTTTAAGAAGATGAGCGGCCAGTTTACTTCGGTAGGCCTGGTTAAAATAACTTTTCCGGTTGAGGAACTATATACAGTTGCATTATGCAGTTAATATTCATCTGGCGAAAAAGAATCGCTATAGAAATATAAAAATAAAAGGAGTATCTTTATGGAAGAAATCAAGACAAATTACAAAGAGTATCTGTTGCTGGCATTATGCCTTGTGGTGGGAGTCCTGATCGGATTTCTGTTATCGCCAGTGAAAAGCGGCAGAATATCTGTGTTGAGCAACAACACAATCGGTTCAAAAAATGGATGCGGAAATAAAGCGGACGACATGATGCTTGGCGCCCGCAAGGACAAATAATATCACAACAAAAAGGAGAGACTAACATGAAGATTACACTAAAAGACGGTTCTGTAAAGGAGTACAACGAAGCAAAATCAATCATTGACATCGCAAAGGACATCAGCGAGGGACTTGCCCGCGTGGCTTGTGCGGGCGAGGTCAATGGCGAAATGGCAGATTTGAGGACTGTGATTGCGAACGATTGCGAACTCAACATCATCACAGCGACAGATCCCAAAGCGCTTTACGTTATCAGGCACACGGCGTCCCATGTACTTGCGGAGGCAGTAAAGCGCCTTTTCCCTAATGCGAAGGTAACAATCGGGCCTGCCATCGACGATGGATTTTACTATGATTTTGATTCCGAGCCGTTTTCCAGAGAGGATTTGGATAAAATCGAGGCGGAGATGAAAAAAATCATTAAGGAAGGTCATGAGATTACACGTTTTACACTTCCAAGGGCAGAGGCAATAGCGTTTATGGAAGAAAAGGGCGAATCGTTCAAGGTAGAACTGATACAGGATTTGCCTGAGGATGCCGAGATTAGCTTCTACGACCAGGGCGGCTTTGTGGACTTGTGTGCAGGACCGCATCTGATGAGCACAAAGGGCGTGAAAGCGTTCAAGCTCACATCATCCTCTATGGCATACTGGAGAGGGGATTCCAGCAAGGCGCGCCTGCAGCGTATCTATGGAACAGCTTACAATAAAAAAGAAGAACTTGCAGAGCATTTGGAGCGTATGGAAGATGCAAAACGCCGCGACCACAACAGACTTGGGCGTGAGATGGAATTATTTACCACAGTGGATGTCATTGGACAGGGACTTCCGTTATTTACACCCAAGGGAACGAAGATGATTATGAAGCTCCAGCGTTGGATAGAGGATTTGGAGGACAATGAATGGGGTTATATGAGGACGAGGACGCCCCTGATGGCAAAATCGGATTTGTATAAGATTTCAGGACACTGGGATCACTATAAGGAAGGCATGTTTGTGTTTGGTGACGAGGAGAAGGACAAAGAAGTGTATGCTCTACGTCCGATGACATGCCCATTCCAGTACTATGTTTACAAAAACTCTCAGAAATCGTACCGCGATCTCCCATGCAGATACAGCGAGACCTCCACGCTTTTTAGAAACGAGGATTCGGGGGAGATGCATGGATTGACCAGAGTGCGTCAGTTTACCATTTCTGAGGGACACCTGATCGTCAGACCAGACCAAATGGTGGAGGAGTTCAAAGGATGTCTCGCACTCGCAAAATATTGCCTGGAAACGCTGGGGGTCAACAGTGATGTAACATATCATTTGTCAAAATGGGATCCTGAAAATAAAGAAAAATATATTGGCGAGCCAGATGTGTGGAACCAGACAGAGCAGCATATCAGGGATATACTGACAGAGCTTGGTATTCCATTTGTGGAGGATGTCGGGGAAGCAGCATTCTATGGTCCGAAAGTGGACATCAACGCAAAAAACGTGTACGGCAAGGAAGATACCATGATTACGATTCAGTGGGATGCGCTGCTTGCGGAGCAGTTCGATATGTACTACATTGATCAGAATGGTGACAAAGTGCGCCCGTATATCATTCACAGAACCTCCATGGGATGCTATGAGCGCACGCTTGCATGGCTGATTGAGAAGTACGCCGGAAAGTTCCCGACATGGCTCTGCGCAGAGCAGGTGCGTGTTCTTCCTATTTCAGACAAGTATGAAGAGTACGCACAGAAAGTCTGCAGGGAATTGAAAAAGGCAGGTATTGACGCGACAGTTGACAGCCGATCCGAGAAAATTGGATTTAAAATCCGCGAGGCAAGGCTGGACAAACTTCCGTATATGCTTGTGGTAGGGCAGCAGGAGGAGGCAGACAATACGGTATCAGTCAGAAGCCGGTTTGCAGGTGATGAGGGTGTAAAGCCGATCGACAGCTTTATTGCGGATATCACAGAGGAGATCAGAAACAAGACAATCCGAGAGGAAATGCAGGCAGAAGAAAATAAGTAATTTGGAAATAAGAATAAGGCAGGTTAAAGCTGGACATATTATTTATAAGTTCATTCAAATGGACGAATTAAAACTGTGAGAAAATTTAGGAGGTAACTATGACTGATTTAACCTGTGGAGTATCAAATTGTACCTATAATAAAGAGCATTGCTGCTGTAAGGGCGATATCATGGTAGGCGGAAAGCATTCCTGTGACTGCGATGATACCTGCTGTGAGAGCTTTCATAAGAGAAACGGTGACAGTTTTACAAGTTCGGTATCGCATCCAAGCCAGACGATCAGCATAGACTGTGAGGCAGTGAAATGTGTGTATAATACAGATTATAGATGCAGTGCAGAGCATGTTGACATCAAGGGGAATCATGCGGGGACAAGCGGCGAGACGCTTTGTGCGACATTTAAGGAAAAATAAAGATTAAATTATTGACATGGAGTGAAATCTGTGATAAAGTATCTTTGTTTGATATAATTCGAACAGATACAGGAAAGCAGAGCATCCACTCTCACCCTGTGGCAATCAGGCTTACAGGTGTTAATAATTTTCAGTTTGTCTATTATACGGTTCGTACATGGATTTTGGATAAAGATGTAAAATTGAGTGGATAATCCTGCGATTATCCACTTTTATTTTTTGTGCATAGGGTGCGTAATGAAATAAGCTGTAGCCGCAGCATGCGCTCCGCACGGCGAGTAGGTGAAAACATTCCCTGCCCGATTTTTATATATTTTCTTATGATATTATTTATGGAGGTGTAAGGTTATTAGCGATTTAATGATTAACGAACAAATTAGGGACAGAGAGGTGCGTGTTATCGGTGAGGATGGTGAGCAGCTCGGCATTATGTCACCTAGGGAAGCGATGAAATTGGCAGAGGAGGCAGGAGTTGACCTTGTAAAGATAGCACCCACGGCAAAGCCGCCTGTGTGTAAGATTGTTGATTATGGTAAATTCAAATATGAGCAGACAAGAAAAGAGAAGGAAGCCAAGAAAAAGCAGAAGGTAATCGACGTAAAAGAGATTCGTTTATCTCCCAATATTGACACTAATGACTTAAACACTAAGATAAATGCTGCCCGCAAATTCCTTTCAAAAGGTGATAAGGTAAAGGTGACATTACGTTTTAGAGGTCGTGAGATGGCTCATATGCAAAACAGCAGGCACATCCTTGTTGATTTCGGTGAGAGTTTAAATGATATAGCAGTAGTTGAGAAGGAACCAAAGGTAGAAGGCAGAAGTATGACAATGTTTTTAGCTGAAAAACGATAAGCAGTTACAGCAACAGCTTATGTCAGTTAAAAGATAGAGGTACAGTGGTTACTAGAACTGGCAGCAGTTTAGAGTGACTGCGCAGAATTTTAAGAAGTTTAGGAGGATTTAGTTATGCCAAAAATGAAAACCAGTAGAGCAGCTGCAAAGCGCTTTAAAGTAACAGGGACAGGTAAGTTAAAGAGAGCGAAAGCTTATAAGAGCCATATCTTAACAAAGAAAACAGCAAAGAGAAAGAGAAATCTTAGAAAGGCTGCAATTACAGATGCAACCAATGTTAAGAATATGAAGAAGATTTTACCGTACGCATAAGAAGTGGAATGATTTGTTAGGAGGATTTAGAAAATGGCAAGAATTAAAGGCGGTTTAAACGCAAAGAAGAAACATAACAGAGTATTGAAACTTGCAAAAGGTTACAGGGGAGCAAGATCAAAACAGTACAGAGTAGCTAAACAGTCCGTAATGAGGGCGCTGGCTTCATCATATGCCGGCAGAAAAGAAAGAAAGCGTCAGTTCAGACAGCTTTGGATTGCCCGTATTAATGCAGCTGCAAGGCTTAACGGTTTATCATACAGCAAGATGATGCATGGATTAAAAGTTGCTGGTGTTGAAATTAACAGAAAGATGCTCGCAGAAATGGCAGTAAACGATGCGGAGGGCTTTAAGACACTTGCAGAACTTGCAAAGAAAAGCGCTTAATTAATTACAGACATAAAATGAATAATGAAGTGAGTGGTTATTGGTATGATAGAGTTATATACTGATAACCACTTTTACATAAATTTTGTTTGCTGAATAATTTGTTTCGATTACTTAATTAAAGTATGTCTGGTTGGTAAAGTATAGAGTATTACATGTTTTTTCTTTTTTTTGAAAAAATAGAATAAAGTGCTTGACAAGCTGTGATGGATTGTGATAAGCTATTAAAGCTGTCACGAATAAACTAGGCAGTTTTAGTGATAAGAACCTTGACAAATAAACAGTAATGCAACCCTGAAAATTCTAAAGAGAGACATCGGCAGAGATGTTGTAGAATT
>JAIECJ010000086.1 GCA_029068555.1 Lachnospiraceae bacterium | reverse complement strand
AAAATCTGTTATAATTCACACCTCAATAACTTATAAGCTGATGAAAACTGGCGTTGGTGTGAATTGTAACGATTTATCGCTGGAAAGACTCGGAAATATGAAAAAATACTTGCAGGCTTCGGACTTTTTATGTATAATATTTTTGTTATTAGCAGTTTCAAAAAGTACACCTTTTGACAATAACCTAAAGTAGTAATATTGAAATATGAATAATCAATAACCTTATAAAAGAGTTATTTTTTCGCAGACGAAGGAAATCTGCGATATGATATTGTTTTATAGATAGTTTGTTGGCAGTATTCCAAAACTATCAAAATTATGTAAGTTATAAATTATTTTTATTATCGACCGGATGTGGTCGGGATAGGACAGTATGGCGGAGAAATGAAGAAAATTTTAGATGTAATGCCGGAGTAAGATTCGGTTGCTGCTTGTTTCGTAATAAGGTCATTATAATATATTCCTGCGAATATTGCAGAATAGGGATACATACATTAAGCAGATATTGCGGAAAGGATTGGTATTATGGTACAGCTTTATGAGCATAATCAGAAAACATATGACAACCTAGTAAAGCTTTTTGCTGTCCGTGACCGTGCAGTCTGCGTTCAGCCTACAGGTACAGGAAAGAGCTTTATTATGCTGAAGCTTATTGAGGATAATCCGGAGCAGAAATTTCTTATAACATCACCTTCTGTTTATATTTTTGAACAAATAAAGACCCATGCTGAGGACAGTTTCCTTGACATATCAAACTGTGAGTTCCTTACCTATCAGAAAATTACCAGGATGAGCGAAGAGGCAGTTAAAAGCATTGAGGCAGACTACATTATTCTAGATGAGTTTCACCGTCTCGGTTCATCGGAATGGGGCGGCAGGGGGATGGACACGCTCCTAAAGTCCCATCATCACTGCAAGATTCTTGGCACTTCCGCGACTCCTATTCGCTATCTTGACAGTATGCGGAATATGGCGGAAGAGATTTTTGGCGGCTGTTACGCCGTAAATATGAATCTTGCTGAGGCAATAAGGATGAAAATATTGCCGCTGCCTGTATACATAACGGCGTGGTATTCATTTTCGGATGAGATTTTAAAGATAGAAAGAAAGATTCAAAACACAAAAGATCAGTACCTTAAGGATAAAATTTATGCCAAAATACAAAAAGCCAGGGCAAAAATTACCGATACGGACTGCGGCATGGAAAAGATACTTGAAAAGCATATTCAAAATAAAAACGGAAAATATATTATTTTCTGCCCGAATGTTGAAAGCCTTGAAAATGCAAAGGGAGAGTGCCGTTCATGGTTCGGGCATGTCAATAAGAATATCAGTGTATATTCGGTGTATTCATATGGGGAAAATACGAAAGAACAGTTTGATAATTTTATAAATGACAACAGTAAAAATTCCCTGAAAGTGCTACTGTGTATTGATATGCTCAATGAGGGCATTCATATAAGAGGCATTGACGGGGTTATTATGCTGCGAGCCACAAAATCCGCTAATGTTTTTTACCAGCAGCTCGGAAGGGCGTTGTCATGCTCTAAACTAAGACCTGTGATTTTTGACGTGGTGAATAACTATGAAACAGGCGATACTGCGCAGATGTACGAAAGTATGATGGAAATCGGACGGAAATACGGATCCGATGGCTCCTATAAAGACATCACATTTGAAATATACGATTATGTGCGTGATTTACGCACCCTGCTTGATGATATTTACAATACTTTTGAACAGAGTTGGGAAGCCTCCTTTGAAAAGCTTTGCGAGTTTGTAAAGGAATCCGGACGTTTTCCCCATGACAGTGAATGTTATAAAGGGTACCGGCTCGGTACATGGTGTCAGGGACAGAGAAAGCTGTACAGAAGTAACAGGCTCTCCGCAGACAGGGTATCGGCGCTGGAGAACATCGGCTTCATGTGGACTCCCGCAGAAGATATCTGGTATGGCAGGTACTGCGCCCTGAAAATGTTTAAAGAAGAACACGGGCGTTTCCCCGTGCTTTCTGACGCGAGGGAAAGCGATGAGATCAATATCCTTTATTCGTGGTGCCGGACACAGCGGAAAAACTACAAATCGAATATTTTGACAAAAGAGCATATATCAAAGCTGGAAGAAATAGGCTTTGAGCTTGACTACGCTACCCAAAATGAAATATGGGAAAACAACTATAATTCCGTAAAAGAAATTTATTTAAGGCTGAAAAGATTTCCTGATGCGCAGGATTTGGAAGATAAAAAATTATGCAAATGGATTACGGAACAACGGCGGAAGATGCATAAAAATAACTTATCCCAAGAGAGAATACAGAGATTAAATGAAATTGAATTTATTTGGGATGCTGAGGAAAAAAGGTGGAATGACAGTTTTGAAATACTAAAAGGATTTGTTGCAGAAAACAACCGTGTACCCTCGGCGAAAGATAAATACTGTGGTATCAGCGTGGGGCAGTGGTACAGGAAACAGCGCTCCTGTTTGGATAAGGGTACATTAAGCCCTGAAAGAAGCAGAAAACTTCAATCACTTAACATAGAACTGACATCCTGTACGGATGCGCAGTGGATGCAGAGGTTTGAACAGCTGGGAACATTTATGAATACTTATGGCCGTTATCCCCGGACAAACGAGCTGTATGAAGGTTTTAATCTTTACAGCTGGGTGCACCGGCAGAAACAGAGATTGATAAATAATAAGCTTGAAGAAAAGTACCGTAAAGCATTTGAAAGCATAAATTTTGACCTTATGAATTTCGGGACGGATACATATGGTGACTTATGGCTTGAAAAATTTGAACTGCTGGAAAGATTTATAAAGGAAAACAACCGTCTGCCCCGGAGCGGTGACATATATGAAGGGACTGACATTTACTGGTGGCTGAACCATCAGAAATTAAGGCTTAAAAATAATGAGCTTGCGGATAAGTACCTGAAAAAGTTTGAAAGCATAAATGTCAGCCTTTCGGAATCATCCATGAGCGTGAAAGAAGCATGGAAACGCAATTTTGAACTGCTGCAGCGCTTTATTGGTGAATACGGCCGCTGCCCTTATAATGGGGAAAAGTATGGGGATGTTGATTTATATGCGTGGATAATCAGGCAGAAGGAAAAGCTGAAAAACCATGAGCTTGAAGATGAATACGAAGATAAACTAAAAGGTTTAAATATTGATATTTCAACTTTCAGTTCGCGTTCTTCACGCCGGGCTGACTCATGGAATAAAAAATTTGAAATTCTTGTGCGTTTCATGAACGAGTACGGCCGCTGTCCCCGTGACGGTGAACTGTATGAGGGAGTAGATTTATACGGATGGCTGATGAAAGAAAAGAACAGGATAAAAAAATACGGAATATGTGAAGAGTATATCGAAAAGCTTAAAAGCGCCGGCATAGATATTTTTGAGTTCCCTTCTGGCAGAAAGGATAAATGGCAGGAACGGTTTGAACAGGTAAAGACATTCATTATCAAATTCAACCGCTTTCCGTACAGTGGGGAATTATATGAGGGATTTCAGCCGTATAAGTGGATCATGCTTCAAAAGCGTAAACTGAACAACCATAATCTTGATGACAAATATGTAGAAGAATTCAAGAGCATAAATATTGACCTTATGAACTTTTCCTCAGGCAGGCCTGTAGAATAAATGTATGGATACGAGGTGTAAGTTTTGAGAAAATTTATGAAGAACGATATTCTTGAATCGTTCCAGACGATGTATGAAGCCCATGATGAGCTGAAAAATTTCATAGAAAAAAAAGATTTTGGGAGGATGAAAATCATTCTTGAAGATCTCCAGAATGCTGCCGTACAGATAGGCACCGCCATTGAAAGGTCTGAAGGTGAGGGTTTTGTCAGCGTTAAATATCTTGAGGAATACTATGAGGCTGTGTATGAGGTGTCGCAGGGTGTTGGTGATGAATCTAACGGAAACAAGGCACGGAAAGCCCTTAACAAAAAGCTTATCAGGGCTGAAAACAGCGTTAAGAATGATATCAGGGTTAAAACGGAGGTGGTTTTCATAAGTTATAAGGCCTCCATGTGGGATAGCTTGGAAAGCGTCTGGCGCAGTGTAAGCCTTGACCCTGATTGTGATGCGTATGTCATAGCCGTGCCTTATTATGACCTTAATTCTGACCGCTCTTTCGGGCAGATCCACTATGAGGGGGACGAGTATCCCGATGATGTTCCGGTTATGCATTATGAAGCATACGATCTGGCCGTGAGAAAGCCAGACATTATATATTTCCACAATCCATACGACGACTGGAATTTAGTGACAAGCGTACACCCGGCATTTTATTCGGTTAATTTGAAAAAATATACAGAGGAGCTCATATATATTCCGTACTTTGTTCTGGACGAAATAGAACCTGACAATCAGGCAGAGATAGAAAAGATAAAACATTTCATTTGGCTGCCAGGAGTCATCAATGCTGACAAGGTGATAGTGCAGTCAGAGACGATGAAACAGATATATGTGAATGAATATTTGAAGGCTGCAAGAGCGAATGGACTGACAGGAAATCATTTGGACAGGAATTATTTGGAGCGGAAGTTTTTGGGACTGGGATCGCCAAAGATTGATAAGATACTGAGAACGAAAAAAGAGGATCTGGACATACCTGAAGAATGGCTGAAGGTTATACAGAAACCGGATGGAAGCCGAAAGAAGATTGTATTCTATAATACCGGAATATCTGCATTGCTTAACTACAATGAAAAGTGGATTGAGAAGATAGAGGATGTGTTGAAGATATTCAGGGAAAATAAAGACGAAGTGGCGCTTCTTTGGAGGCCGCATCCGCTTATAGAGAATGCAATGAAGTCCATGAGACCGGAAATATTGCAAAGATATGTGCAGATAAAGAATCAATATATAAGTGAAGGATGGGGAATATATGATGATACAGCGGATGTAGACAGGGCTGTGATATTGAGTGATGCTTACTATGGAGATGGGAGCAGCGTGGTGCAGCTTTACAGGCATACAGGCAAACCGATCATGACGCAAAATGTAGATGCGGTAGGTAAACCAAATGTTGTGATGTTTGACGCCGTTATCATTCATGATGAATATTGGTTTGTTTCGGTTAAGGATAATATCCTGTATAAAATGAACCTATCTACATATAAAGTTCAATATATTCATTGGTTATCGCATAGTTCTGAGACAGATCTGAGGCTTGCATATACCAAGCTGTTCCACTACAAAAATAAGATTATATTAATCCCATGTCTTTCTAGATATATAGCGGTATATGACATGCGTGGTAATAAAGTGAAACATGTAGAATTAGGATTGCCAGCTAGGCGTGATGGAGACTATTTTAACGGTGGAGCGGCGTTGGGCGAAATTTTGTTCCTGATACCGTGCCAATATAACAGAATTGTAGCTTTCAACATGGAAACAGAAAAAGTTGAAGAAGATAAATGTATTGAATTATCAGTTGATGAGAGAAAATATGAAGCTACGTTTTCAGTAGGGGGAGCTGTACAGGAAGGCGAAAATGTCATTTTTACAGGTTTTAGCTCCAATAAGATATATAAAGTAAATTTGGTAACAAAAGAAATTGCCATATCAAATTATGATTACAGTTTGAGCGGGATTGTTGGAACGAAAGAACATTATTGGGCATTTCCAACGAAAGGAAATCAAATTATAAATCTTGATAAAAAACGACAAGTTGAGAAAATTATCAAGGAATTTCCGCTAAATAATGTGAGCGGTGAATGTAGT
>JAIECJ010000085.1 GCA_029068555.1 Lachnospiraceae bacterium | reverse complement strand
GCGCCAAAACAGAATACAAGCGGCTAAACGGCGGTTTTGAAATAACAATCAAAGCCGCCGTTTTTATGTGGCAGAATGACTTTCATAGATATGGCGGTATTGTGAGGTACTGCTATGTCTGTTTTTTATTTCATGGGTAGTTTTTGTTATGGTAAATTGTCAAAAAAATCCTGTCTTGTGGAACGGGATATTCTGCCTATGAGTATGAACACACATATCATTTAGTATGTCTTAATTACTCGTATTACCCCAATGCCTGTATTGCTTCATGCTGTATGGGCGTTTGCTGTAATAGCCCCTTACTGGGAAGAAAGGGGGTGAGAGAAAATGAGATATTCTGAACAATTCATGGAACATATCGAATATGCGTTTCATGCGTTCTGCAAGGTTGTCCTGCGCCATGAAGCCATAAACGCATGGCGGGATTTGAAGCGGAAAATGGAACGGGAAATATCCCTTGACTATCTGATGTCAGAACGATATTTTGAACCGTCTGTTATGGACAGTTACTTTGAAAAGCAGGACAAGCCGACCGCATTTCTTGTGTTGGGAAAGGAAGTTATCGTTGATGATGAACGGTTAGCAACGGCATTAGCAAAATTGCCGGAGTTAAGGCAAGAAGTTTTGTTGCTATATTACTTCATCGGTTATCGTGATGAAGCAATCGGCAGGCTGTACGGGCGTTGCAGAAGTACGATAAACCACAGAAGAAATGTTGCGCTGAAACAGTTACGGAAAGAATGGGAGAGATTGAAACATGAGGAATAAAAAATTGATACCTTTTGAGGTAATCGAAAAAGCCGTTGCCGGAGAGCCGGAAGCGGTAGATGCAGTATTGCGATATTACACCGCACACATCAAATATTTGTCTATGTATAAGGGGCATATCAATGACGATACACAGGATAGATTAAAGGCGAAGCTGGTTGAAGCCATATTGAAATTCCGCTTCGACCGATAGGAAATAGCAAAGACGGGAAAAGCTGTCAAGGGTAAACTTCGCGCTACGCGCCCTTGACAGCTTTCCCTGCCTTTGCTGATGGACAGTCAAGAGGACGAAATCAGTAAACTGCTTTCGCCCTCAATTTATTATGGGGATTGTTACGCAGTAGGGGTTATTTTGTCCTTAATTTATGCGGCTTTGCGAGCGTTGAAATGACGAGGCAAGGGTTTTATAAGTCTGTCCTCAAAAACAGCGTCTTATTGCGTAACTGGCACTAAAGTGGCTTTATACTTAAAGATTGTATTTCGAGCCATTGCGATAATATATTTGATATTCGTTTCATTTCTAATACAACAGAATCTTTAAGGTCTTTATAGCCCATTCCGTCAAAACAAGTTTCTACTAATCCAAAAAGAGGTTTCTGTCTATCTAACTTAGATGAAGAAATAATACTATTTCCATTTTTATCTGCCAAACTTGGGTGCATCATACAATTTCTAAAAGTACTGTTCATAAATTTAGCATTTTTAACATCAATTTCATTCAAATAATCAGAAATATTTTTCGTCATCAATTTGTTTTGCACAAAATGCTCATGTAAATCAGTTAATTTATGTATGCTATAATAATAAACAATATAATTTATTTTGAGCCACCAACCATAATCATCTTTTTCATAATCGTTTAAAACGTATAGAAGAAAATTTATTGTGGATAAAGTATGGAGTAAATAAAGAAAAATGGCTTTCCCATTTTCCCCTTGTGGTAAAAGAGCAGATTTGCGATTTGTATTATAATCTGCATAATAAAAATCGACGATATTTTTGTTTGAATTTATAGTTACCGGTGTGTCAAATCTTTCCAGTCCAGAACGAATGGAATTTATAAATTGTGCGCATGTATAAGCGTATTGATAACATTCTCTGTTCACATGTTCATCTAAATTAAAATTATTAGGAGATATTTCATAAGCAGTAGCAATTTCGTTAAGATTCTTTTTTAAGAAACGATTATCTTGTAATAAATAGTAATTATATTGTGTGTTTCCAATTACTATTTTATCCTTGTTTGTGTATATTCCTAAATTATAATGAATATTCCAGTTTTTCATAAACGAAAATGTAAGTTTATTCTTAAAAATTTCATTTTGGAGATAATCAATAGCTAATAACATTTTTTGGGATTTACTATATCTATCTTCAAAAATTTTCAATTTCATACGAATATCTTTTATTCGTGCCGAGTACGGTATTTCAATTTTTATTTCTTTTGACGAAAGCATTTCTAATATGGTAGCCGCTGTTAATGTAAAATAAGGGATACTTCCAAAACTAGTCACTCCATCTTGCTGTAAAGACTTAATTAAACCATATACTGTTTCGCAATCATATTTTATTTGAAGCAATGATAAATAATCATTTGTTGTCATTTCTGCATTATATTTATTATTGTTCTTTTCTTCCATAATTTCACTCTCTTTCACTAACAATCTTGTGTATTGATTTTAGCTGAAATAAATAAAAACTGCAACAAAAATAAGTAGGTACAACGTAATCTGTCATACCTACCTATATGCACCCTGTTTGTCAGCGTTGATGATAAGTTGTTGTAAATACTTCCTTATCACCGTAAAATCAACGTTTACAGGTTTTTTGTTGCGCACATACCGATTTCTAAATAACTATACCAAATAACTTGCCTATTTTCCCGATTGTACATGACAAATGTAAATCCTTTTATTACAATCCTTTTATTATTTTGATTTTATTCTTGACATTCACAGACTATTATGATAGTCTCATTTTAACACCAGACTATTTTAATAGTCTATAGCATATTTAAAAGGAGGTACCTGACATGAAGCTATTTGATTCTGAACTTAAAGTCATGGAAGTTTTGTGGGAGCAGGGACAGAAATCTGCAAAGGAAATTGTAGATGTGCTCTCCGACCGCATTGGGTGGAACAAGAACACCACCTACACAGTCATCAAAAAATGCATTGACAAGGGCGCCATCGCCCGCGAGGAACCTGGTTTTCTCTGCACAGCGCTTGTGACGCATGACGAAGTTGCCCAGAGTGAAACTGAGCAGCTTATCGACAAGATGTATGGCGGTTCCAGCGAACTCTTTTTCTCCTCTTTCCTCAAAAATCAGGGGATTTCGGAGAAAGACGCCGCGCGTCTTGCAAAAATGATTAAGGAGGGAAAATAAGATGTTCAATTTTCAAATGAATATGCCTTTTTATCTGATGGCATTTTATGGAAGTATTATGATTCTTGCTGTTCTGCTGCTACGCGGACTGTTGAAAAACAGACTGCCCAAGTTCGTGTTTCCGATACTCTGGGGTGGGATTATCCTGCGGCTGCTGATTCCGTTTTCATTGAGCAGCCCGCTAAGTATGCATGTTCCTGAATTATTTATGATATCACCTTTTGAGGCTGTTACTATGGATAGTATCGCCGCTGTTGCGGAGGGCACAGACTATGCTGATTCCGCCCCTGTCTTCATCGCTGAAAAGGAAGTGACAGGCAACATCATACAGGCCGCAGAAGCTGTCTCCTCTGGTACTGCTTTTGGCATAACTTATATGCCATATCGTACGGACAATGTATACAGGACGCTATTCCTTGCTGGACTTGCAGGCATTTTCATCACTGCCGGCATCCTTTCTTTTCTAAAATACAGATATGCAAAGCGCCTGAGGTGTTCGCTTTTGGTTGAGCACAACGAGACCATTAACACGCTTCTGCGCGATATGGACATGGGGCACATCCTGGTATTTACCAGTGACGAGATTGCTTCCCCGCTGGTATGCGGTCTGCTTGCGCCAAAGATATACCTTCCAACACGGATGGACTTCACCAACACAGATCTTCTCCGCCATATCCTGTATCACGAGACCATGCACATCCGCAGGAAAGACAACTGGTTAAAATTTGCAATGCTCATCACGCTATGCGCACACTGGTACAATCCGCTTGTATGGATTATGGCAAAATGCCTTGCATCCGATTTGGAGTCAGCCTGCGACGAGGCAGTCCTGAAACGGTATGACGACGACGAAGCCAGAAAAAGCTATGCGTTCAGTCTGCTTGCCATGGCAATCACAGGAAACCGTCCAGCGCTGCTCTACAGTGCTTTTTCCAAAACCGAGGTAGAAAAGCGCATCCAGAATATTGTTCACTACAAAAAATCATCCGTTCTGCTGCTGGCATTCTCCATCTGCCTTGTTCTGAGCGGTTCAGTTGTGTTTGCTACAGGCGGACAGGCGCCTTTCCAGACCTACCTGTCTTCATTCTGTGCCAGCGATGCCAGCCGCTGGGGTGTCCGTGCATCCCTGGCAAGAGGAATTTCATTAGGTGAAAATGCAGAAAAAAGAGCCAGCGTTATCATCTTTGACATTCTGAGGGAGGATTCCACAAATGACCCTGAAATATTGGAAAACAATATTAAATCCGCACTTGCTGATGAATTTCATGTAGAAAAAAGCGCATTTTCACTTGACCTGGCACTGTCCCTGGATCGTGAAGATATATTTGCTGAATATGCTAAGTGGGGACTTGTCCGCAAGAACACCGAAAATGATATAATGCTCTACAACGGTGAGACCATCCGCACATACAATGACCAAATGCTTGGGCGGTACTATTCTCAGCAGGAGGGTGATGTTGATATCACAGTTGTGCGCAATCGTCTTGGCGACATCACCGCGATCACTGCGCTTCATGAAGGGGATGCCGAATTTGACCGCCGCACATGGGAAATCGAACAAAATAACCGAGGCTATTACTATAACAGATACACAACAGATATACAGGATGACGTTGTTCAGGAGCAGCCATAATCAATCCTTGTAAAAAGCCTTTGCGAGCTGTATCAGGTATTCAATATCCTTTGTCCCTGCCGTCTCACAGGCAGAGTGCATGGACAGCTGCGGCAGTCCGATATCCGCCGCAGCCATAGATACCTGTGCCATTGCAAGATTTCCAAGCGTAGAACCGCCTGGTATGTCCGAATGGTTTGCATAGGTCTGTAGTGGAATGTCGTTATGACTGCACAGTCTTCTCACATACGCCGCAGAATAAGCATCTGTGGCGTATTTCTGACCACCGTGGTATTTCAGCACAACCCCCTTATTCAGATATGGTCTGTTAGTCAAATCCGCTTTCCCCCCCTGGTTCGGATGACACGCATGGGCATTATCCGCGCTGAGCATAAAGCTGTCAGCTATCCATGTACGGAATGTATTCGCGCTGCTCTCCAGCCCATCCGCTATATTTTCCAGCGTGTCCCGCATAAAAGTCGAATCCGCTCCCTGTCTTGTAAGACTTCCGACTTCTTCATTGTCAAAGACAGCAAGCACATCAATATAGTTGTCTGGCTTTGCATGCATAATGCCTTTTAATCCGGCAAAGACACAGGCAAGGTCATCATACCTCGGTGTCATGATAAACTCATTGTCCGCCCCTGCCAGAACTGCCTTTTCACCGTTTTCTACAAATAAATCATACGACAGGATGTCTTCCACATGATAATTCCCACCTGTCAAGTTGTTCAATGCTTCCACAAGCATGGCCTTTATCATTCCTTTTGATGACTGATTCGCGTTTCCTGTCATCCCGAGCAGCGGCATCATATCATTCTGTGCACTGAATACTGTACCATTGTTTGCCTCTCTGTTCATATGGATGGCAAGACTCGGTATCAAACACGTATTTTCCTTCAGCTGAATTGGATAAGTTTTTAACTTCCCGTCGTTTTCCACGCAAACTCTCCCTGCTATCACAAGCGGTCTATCGAACCATGTGGACAGTATCATACCACCGTACTTTTCTGTATTGACACTGACATATGCATCGTCTTTTTGTATTTCGGGGGACTCTTTTATCTTAAATGCAGGCGAATCCGAATGGGCAGCATAGATATGATATCCTTTTATCCCCTCCACACCACACGCCGGTATACAAAACGCCATAATTGACGAATCATTCCGAACCACAAAATATCTGCCGCCTGTTTCCAATTTCCATATTTCCCTCTCGGAAAGCTCCGTGAAGCCTTCGCGTAAAAGCACGCCTTGCACATTCTGTACTGTATGATAACTTGTCAGGCTGTTGTCAAGAAATTCCATTAGTTCTGATATATATTCCATATCTCTATCCTCCATATAATTGCCGTTAAATGAGGTCAATCGCCTCACCAATGCCCCCCACACCGATTACCTTTATCCCATCCTTACATTTACTGTCCATTCCCTCAAGGTTTACCCTTGGCATCACAACCGTATCATAGCCGAGTTTTTTTGCCTCCTGTACTCTCTGCTGCGCCATATTGACAGCACGCACCTCTCCGCTCAGCCCCACTTCTCCAAACACAAGCGTTTTCTCATCAACTGCGCGATTCTTGAAGCTTGACACAATAGCCATAATCAGTCCCAAGTCTATTGCCGGTTCGCTAATCCTCATACCGCCGGCAATATTCACATAAGCATCACAGTCCCCTATCTGTAGTCCAAGCCGTTTTTCAAGAACCGCCATCAGCAGGTTTACCCTGTTAAAATCAGTTCCTGTTGTCTGACGCCGTGGTATTCCGAAGTTTGTCCTGCTTACAAGCGCCTGTATCTCTATCAAAATCGGCCGGGTTCCTTCAACGGAACAGACCACGACGGAGCCGCTTGCGCCCACTGGCTTTCCGCTCAACATATATTCTGACGGATTTTCCACCTCGACAAGTCCTTCCTTGCGCATCTCGAACACACCTATCTCGTTGGTAGAACCAAAACGGTTCTTAACACCTCTGAGTATTCTGTAAGAGGCATACCTGTCACCCTCAAAATAGAGAACCGTGTCTACCATATGCTCTAAGACCCTGGGGCCTGCCACAGTCCCTTCTTTCGTCACATGCCCCACAATAAAAATGGATATTCCCATGCCTTTTGCAAGCTGCAAAAAGACATTTGTGGCCTCCCTTACCTGTGATACGCTTCCCGGCGCCGATGCCACGGACTCCTGATACATTGTCTGTATAGAGTCAATGATAACAACTTCCGGCTCGGAATGACGTATCGTCTCCTCCACAACGCCTAGATTCGTCTCACATAATAGCAGCATATTATCCTGAAAATCCCCGATTCGCATCGCTCTGAGTTTGATTTGTTTCAGGGATTCCTCACCTGATATATACAGAACCTTTCGCCCCGCATTTGCAAGCAATCTGCATGTCTGTAGTAAAAGTGTGGACTTTCCGATTCCAGGGTCTCCTCCGACCAGAATCAGAGATCCCTGCATAATGCCTCCGCCAAGCACCCTGTCAAGCTCTGTAATGCCGGTGCTTACGCGTTCCTCCTCTTTCATCGAAATGGAGCCGATTTCAACAGGTTTTGCCGCCTGCCGCAGGGGAGTTGTCCTGGCGCTTCCCCCCATACCGCTTCCTGTAACATTTACTTTCTCCTCTACAAAAGAGTTCCATTTTCTACAGGCAGGGCACTGCCCCATCCACTTTGATGATTCATGCCCGCACTCCTGACAGAAAAATACTGTAGTTATCTTTTTCGCCATTTATTCTCTCCATGTTATAATGAAAATACCTCCCCAGATGAGGAGGTATTTTCATTTTCTATTTCTTATTTTTTTATAATCTTTACTTCGACCTCCCCTGCTCCTTCCAGCTCGACACTCACACTCAGCTTTCCCGACAGGTTTGTCTTCATAACGCCCGCGCTCTCGCCAGCGACAATGACTTCGTACTCTGCATCCTCCTCTGCGCCTACAGTAATCTGCGCGTCCTGATTTCCTTCTGCCACAAATGATATACCGTTTTCACTCTCACAAAAGTCATGAACGGAAGTACCTGGAACGGATTCATATAAAAACAGACCGTTCTTTTCCAGCTTTGTCATAGCCTCATAAGTCTTTACCTTGTACATGTCGCCTGCGTGTTCATAATCCTCAAGCTTAGCCTTTGCTGCCAGCTCATGATTGCCAAAGCTGATGTTTCCGTTACTCTCGGAACGTAGTAACTCTACAACTACTGCCATTTCATTTGTCCTCCTAAATTTACCATGTTTCATTGTATTTTCGGTAATTCATATACCTCAGGAACCATAATGAGATCCTTTTACAGTCCTTAACATAAATGTCCTTTTATTGTTATAGTTCCCTTACTTTAATCATATACTAAATTTTTCTCTTTTGCCACATAAATTTTAGGAAAATATATGGAAATTATTCCGGGTATTATTTCATTACTGTTTACGCACATCTGGCAGGAATGATTTTTCAAACACGCTAGGCAAAATTTCGACGGCGATGCAGTGGCAACGTCCAGAAATTTTAACGACGCAATGATGCGGAACAGGCGGTTTACGAGTCTAATTTCGGCTCCTTCACAGTAAAAACAACTTTATCACCGCGCACTCCTGCCGATACCGCATCGCCTCTCTTGACCCTGCCCTCCAGGATTGCCGTTGCAAGTTCATTCTCAACCACGTTCTGAATTGCACGCTTGAGTGGTCTCGCACCCATCTTAAGATCCGAATGGTTTTTGACCAGATACTCTTTCAGCGTACTGGTAAATGTCAGGTCAATGTCCATCTGTACCTTGCAGCGCTCACAGAGATTCTTTGACAGAAGGGCGACAATCTGCTTCATATCCTGCTCGGTAAGCGGATGGAACACCATAATTTCATCAATACGGTTGATAAACTCTGGTTTAAAGATGCGTTTTACTTCCTCCATAACATTTGATTTCATTTTTTTGTAGTCCGCATTGGCGTCCCTTTCTGTGGCAAATCCAAGGTTCTTAGGGTCAACAATTCTCTGTGCACCTGCGTTGGAGGTCATAATCAGAATTGTATTCTTAAAACTTACCTTCCTTCCCTTCGAATCTGTGATGTGTCCATCATCAAGCACCTGCAAAAGGATATTGAACACATCCGGATGCGCTTTCTCTATCTCGTCAAACAGTACCACAGAATATGGGGAGCGGCGCACTTTCTCACTGAGCTGTCCGCCCTCCTCGAATCCCACATATCCCGGCGGAGATCCTACCATCTTGGACACGGAGTGGGACTCCATATATTCCGACATGTCTACGCGTATCAGTGCGTTTTCAGAACCAAACATCGCCTCAGCAAGCGCCTTGGAAAGCTCTGTTTTGCCAACACCCGTAGGTCCCAGAAACAGGAAAGAGCCAATGGGTCTGTTTGGATCCTGAAGTCCTACACGGCCGCGTTTCATCGTCTGCGCGACCGCTGCAACAGCCTCCTCCTGACCGATAACGCGCTTGTGCAGAATCGACTCAAGCTTTAACAGGCGCTCACTTTCCTTCTGTGTAAGCTTCTTCACCGGAATTTTCGTCCAGTTTGCAACAACCTCGGCGATATCATTTTCCGTCACAACAAGACTTTTTTCCAGCTGATTTTTCTCGTATTTATTCACCGCCTTGTCATATTTCTTGATGAGCTCCTCCTGCTGCTGGCGCAGCTCCGCCGCCTGCGTGTAAGCTTCCATCCTGATAGAGCGTTCTATCTGGAGGTCAAACTTTTTAATCTGCTCTGTCATTTCCTTGAAAGAATCCGGCACATTCATGTTTTTCAGTCTGATTGCCGCAGACGCCTCATCAATCAGATCAATCGCCTTGTCCGGCAGATTTCTGTCATTGATATACCTGTCTGACAGCTTGACTGCTGCCTCAATCGCCCCCTGTGTAATCGTTACATTGTGGTGCTCCTCATACTTATAAGCCACTCCGTTTAATATCTCAACAGCCTCACTCTCATTTGGTTCCTCAACCATCACAGGCTGAAAACGGCGCTCAAGCGCGGCATCTTTCTCGATATATTTTCTGTACTCAACTATTGTAGTAGCTCCAATCAGCTGTATCTCCCCTCTTGACAGTGAGGGCTTGAGAATGTTTGAGGCATCAATAGCGCCCTCCGCGCCTCCCGCACCGATCAGCGTATGAATCTCATCCAGGAATAAATAGATGTTTCCTGCCTCTATAACCTCTCTGATCACCCGCTTGATGCGTTCTTCAAATTCCCCTCGGTATTTTGAACCTGCAACCATTCCGGCGAGATCGAGTGTAACGACACGCTTATTTTTGACTGTATCGGGTACATCACCGTTTACGATCCGAAGCGCCAGTCCCTCCGCAATGGCAGTCTTACCAACACCTGGCTCTCCAATCAGACAGGGATTATTCTTTGTTCGCCTGGAAAGAATCTGTACCACACGCATAATCTCCGTCTCTCTGCCCACTACCGGATCAAGTTTTCCCTCCCTGGCAAGATTGGTCAAATCCCTGCTGTACTGGTTCAATGTCTGTGTTGTACCGTCTTTTCGCTTTTTATTCCTGTTTTTGTTCAGATCATCCTTATGCTGATTGATATCCTCTCCCATGGCTATCAGTGTATCCATATACAGCTTCTGTACATTAATGCCTATGGTATTTAAAAGTCTTAACCCCACATTCTCGCCTTCCCGCAGTATCGCAAGCAGAATGTGCTCTGTTCCTGTCATCTGGCTTTTGTATTTCTCCGCAAGCCTGTGGCTGTCCTCCAGAACGCGCGCGGCTCTTGGGGAATACCCGTCACGTTCAAGCAGTGCAACATCGCCCTCCGGCGCGATTAGCTCCTTTATCATACTAATCAACTGCACTTCATCCACACCATTTTCCGCAAGTACCTTTGCGGCAACGCCAGTCTTTTCTTTCACAAGCCCCACAAGAATATGCTCGCTCCCTATATAACTCTGATGCAAATCCTTCGCAGCTTTGGCAGCCTTCTGTAGCGCCACCTTTGCTTTATCTGTAAACTGCTGCATGTTTTCTATGCCTCCATGTCATTCAATATTCTTTTTATTCCCTATAGCCCTCATATATCTCGTCAATCAGCGCGTGCACTTCCTCGCGGGATATCTGCTTACAGCTGCTTTTCGCCAGCAGCACCTGCATATCACGCTTCAAGTCCGCTTTCGCCTGCATCTTATCAATGTCAATGGCTATCACTGCACCCTTTCTTCTGTCCACCTTCACAAAGCCCTCCTGCTTTAGCACAGAATATGCCTTATTGACTGTGTGCATGTTTATGCCAATTGTATCTGCAAGCTGTCTCACCGAGGGAAGCGCGTCCCCCTCCTGAAACTGAGACGTAGCTATCCCGATTATGATCTGGTTGCGCAGCTGTAGATAAAGGGCTTCATCACTGTTAAAATCGATCTCTATATACATATATGCCCACGCTCCTTCAATATTAACCGGCTGTTATATAAATTGTAGCACAATGCCAATTTGTATACAAGGGTGGTTATTAAATTTTTACAAAATAATGCCAAAGCGCGTTTGAAAAAAACATTCCTGCCGCCTTCATTTGGCACAAAAAAGGATTTATCCAGTAATGCACACCGGACAAATCCTTTTCAATTAAATATCCATAAAATCCATATCGTCATCATCCTCAAGGAGATTTTTTGCCTTATAACCCTTCTGCACCGGAGCCTTCTCATTCTGCGGCTGTCTTCCCGGAGGATTACCGCCCTGCGGCTGCGGACGTCTCTGCGGATTCTGCTGACCGTTTGCCGGCCTTCCGCCCTGCGGTCTTGCACCAGACTGCGGATTGCCGCCCTGCGGCTGCGGACGTCTCTGCGGCTGTCCCGACGGTGACTGCCCCTGTGGCTGTGGACGTCTCTGCGGCTGTCCTGACGGTGACTGTCCCTGTGGCTGCGGGGGACGTCTCTGCGGCTGTCCTGACGGTGACTGTCCCTGCGGCTGCGGGCGTCTCTGCGGCTGTCCCTGTGGCTGCGGACGTCTCATTGGTCTGCCCTGCGGATGTCCCGCGGGCAGATCCTCATCCTCGTCGTCCTCCAATTCTTCAAGATCCTCTATATCGTCATCACCATAGTCATCATCGTTATCTCTGCCATAACCTCTTCCATATACAGTATTTTCCCTGAGCTTTAAGAACAGCAGTCCGGCAACAGCTGCCAGTATCACAACAATAATAACCAGTACAATCACTGGAATGATTCCGACTGTTATACCATCTGACGCTTTTACGCCATCAACCAGGTATGGGTATCTGATATATACCCCTCTTTCCTTGTCGAAAAGAAACCAGCCGGTCTCTCCATCCCCCTTCTGACCATAAATAATATAAAATTGCTCCTTACCTTCCTCACCGTTTAAGTATGCCTGATATGTCTGACCATTATCTGAAGGCTGCACAGACCGAAATCCAGGAAGAACATATTCCAATGGTTCAGCCTGCATAGGCGTAAACCCTTTCTGATTTGCCGAGTCATCTGCTGAAGGCGTATCCTGCGGTGGTTCTTCTGCCGGCACAGTCTCCTGGGGCGGCTGTTCCTCCCCTTGGTTTTCCTCTCCTGTAATCTGTGATTCTGCCACATCAGGCGGAACATTTTCAAAAGTTACAAGGTCAGAACGGATAAATCCCGTTTTTTCTTCATTACCGTATTTAAATGAAATCTGATACCACTTTTTTCCGTCCGATCCGTCTGTCTCCCCTGTCACAGTGAGCACCATTCCTTTGTTTGCAGTGGCAACAACACCATGATTGGTGGAAGCGCCTTCTCTGATGCGCACATTGTTATTGATCACAGTCGCCTTTTTCGCGTCCACAGCTGTTGCCGTGGTAGGTGTCGTGTCCGTGTTCTGTGCCGGGGCATCGGATACCTGTATAGTCTTTATCTTTGATTTGTCAGCTACTTTTACAAGATCCCCTCTTATAAAGCCTTTTGTGTTGGCATCCACATATACCTGATACCAATCTTTCCCATCCGTACCGGTTGTCTTACCAATAATATCTACTGTTCCACCCTGCTTCACACTTCCAAGCGGCTCGCTTGAAATGTCTGCAGAAGCCCTTATCTTTGCACTCGCCACAGTCACTGTCCCCTGCTCATCGGCAAGGCTCACGATTCCTATGCTCATAACCATGCAGAAAAGTACCGCAGCCAGCACATGCCTGATACCTCTGAGGGTACCCTTTTTTTTATTTTTTCTCATATTTTTACTCCCCTGCTACGCCTCATCTATCGCTTTTCCGATATCGCGACGCATATATTTATTGTCGAAATCTACCCATTCTGCTGCAGCGTAGGCATTCGCCCTTGCTTCCTTTAAGTCGGCTCCTTTTGCCGTCACGCCAAGGACACGGCCTCCGTTTGTCACAAACTTTCCACGCTCATCGAGCTTTGTCCCTGCGTGAAAACAATAATATCCTTCTTTTCCGTCAAATTTTTCCAGCCCTCTGATTTCCAGCCCTTTCTCATAGTGAACAGGATAACCGTCGCTTGCAAGCACAACACAGACTGCCGCGTTATCCTCAAACTGAAGGTCAATCGTGTCAAGCCTTCCGTCAATGCAAGCTTCCATGACATCAATAATATCATTTTTCATGCGCGGAAGCACAACCTGCGCCTCAGGATCGCCAAACCGCGCGTTGTACTCAAGCACTCTCGGTCCCTTGGACGTCAGCATCAAACCAAAGAAGATAATCCCCTTGAACGCCCTTCCCTCCGCCGCCATGGCATCAACAGTTGCCTGATAGATATGTTCACGGCAGAATGCATCCACTTCATCCGTGTAAAAGGGGCTTGGCGAGAATGTCCCCATACCGCCGGTGTTTAGTCCCTGATCTCCATCTTTCGCACGCTTATGATCCTGCGCGCTGGTCATTGTCTTAATTGTTCTGCCATCCACATACGATAAAACAGACACCTCGCGCCCTGTCATAAACTCCTCGATAACCATGCGGTTTCCGGCTGTTCCAAACTGCTTGTCCAGCATGATAGAACGGACACCTTCCTTTGCCTCCTCAAGCGTATTGCAGATAAGCACACCCTTTCCCAGCGCAAGTCCGTCTGCCTTCAACACAATAGGAAAGCTTGCCTTATCCAGATAGGCCAGCGCCTTGTCCGCGTCATCAAAGTTTTCATACGCCGCGGTAGGAATATGATATTTTTTCATCAAATCCTTTGAAAACGCTTTGGAGCCTTCAAGGATTGCCGCATTTTTTCTCGGTCCGAATACCCGGAGCCCCTCTGCCTCAAACACATCAACCACACCGCCCACCAGCGGATCATCCATGCCAATGATTGTGAGATCTATCTGATTCTCCTTTGCAAACGCCGCAAGTCTGTCAAACTCCATGGCGCCTATTGCAACACACTCCGCTATCTGTCCGATTCCTGCATTTCCAGGTGCACAGTATATCTTGTCAACCCTTGGACTTTTCGCCACACTTGCCGCAATGGCATGCTCACGCCCGCCGCTTCCTACGATTAATACCTTCATTTTTATCATTCATGTCCTTTCTATACGTGTATACGGATTATGGATACAACTTATCTATATTTGTCCGTTTGCTATCATATCAATTGCTTTGGGCAATATCTGCCATTCCGCCTGCTCCATCACTCTCTGCTGCAATGTTTTTGGTGTGTCATCCGGCAATACCTCCACTGCCTTTTGCAAAATAATCGGTCCTGTATCTGTACCTTCATCCACGAAATGAACCGTCGCCCCTGTGATCTTTACCCCGCGGGCAAGCGCCGCTTCATGCACTTTCAGACCATAAAATCCCTTTCCACAGAAGGACGGAATCAACGCCGGATGAATGTTGATGATGCGCCCTTGGTATTTTGCAATCATAGCCGGCGGGAGCACAACCAAAAATCCGGCAAGAACAATCAAATCCGGCTCTGCCTCATCCACACATTTCAGAAACGCATCGTTAAAAAGCGCCCTGTCTTCGTAATCTTTTGGCGATACTGCCACCGCATCAATTCCCTTGTTCCGCGCCCTTTCCAGCGCAAATGCATTCTTATTGTTGCTGATAACCCGCACAATTCCAGCATTTGTAATCTCACCGGACTCCATGGCATCCATGACTGCCTGGAGATTGGTACCGCCGCCAGAGACACACACACATACTTTTAGCATATTGTTACTCCCTTGTCGCCATCCTTGATCTCACCGATTACATAGCAGGTCTCACCTGCCGCCTTAACAGCCTTTATCGTCCTGTCCACATCACCAGAATCTACTGCCACAATCATACCGACACCCATATTGTAAGTATTGTACATCACATGCTCATCAATATTTCCCTTTTTCTGCAGCAGTTTAAAAATGGCTGGAACCTCGTAACTGTCCTTTCTGATAACAGCCTGCACCCCGTCATGGAGCATTCTCGGCACATTCTCATAAAAGCCGCCGCCCGTTATATGGCTGCACGCCTTAATTCTGACACCGCATTCCTTGATGCTCTTTAATGCCTTTACGTAGATAATAGTAGGCTCAATCAAAGCCTCGCCGAGCGTCTTTCCCAGCTCATCATAATATGTATCAAGGCTTTCCTTTGTCATGTCAAACACTTTCCTGACAAGGGAAAAACCGTTGCTGTGCACCCCGCTTGAAGCAATCCCGAGCAGCACATCGCCTGCTTTCAAATCCGCTCCTGTAATCAAATCTTTTTCATCAACCACACCGACTGCAAATCCCGCAAGATCATATTCGTCCTCCGGCATCAGTCCCGGGTGCTCTGCTGTCTCCCCGCCAATCAGCGCCGCGCCGCATTGTTTGCAGCCCTCTGCCACGCCTGCAACGATTGTGGCAATCTTTTCCGGCTCATTTTTTCCACATGCGATGTAGTCTAGGAAAAACAATGGTTCTCCACCCGCACATGCGATATCATTGACGCACATCGCCACACAGTCAATCCCTACTGTATCATGTTTATCCATCAGAAATGCCAGCTTAATTTTTGTGCCAACCCCGTCTGTCCCTGATACAAGCGTTGGCTTTTCCATATCTTTAAATTTTTCCATGGAAAATGCTCCTGAAAAACCGCCGATTCCGCCGAGCACTTCTGGTCTCATCGTTCCTTTTATATGCTTCTTTATCAGCTCCACTGACTGATATCCTGCCTCTATATCAACACCTGCGTTCTTGTAATCCATATTCATCCCCCATTCTTATTTCTTGAGATATTCCTGATATCCTGTCTCCTGAAGCCTGGCGTCCTTTGCCTCAACCTGACTCTTCAGTTTTGCAGTGTAGTCTTTCAGCCTTGCAAGCAGGCTGCTGTCTGACGTCGCCAGTATCTTTGCTGCCAGAAGTCCGGCATTCGCACCACCGTTGATTGCGACTGTCGCGACCGGAATGCCTGACGGCATCTGCACGATAGAATAAAGAGAGTCGCGTCCACCGAGTGAAGTCGTGTGCATCGGTATTCCGATTACAGGCATCGGGAAAATTGCAGCACACATACCCGGTAAATGGGCTGCCATGCCTGCTCCTGCAATGATTACCTTAAATCCTTTCTCCTCCGCTGTCTTCGCATATTCAAAAAACACATCCGGCTCCCTGTGTGCCGAGATAATCCGCATCTCATAGGAAATCCCAAGTTCCTCCAAAATATCCGCCGCCTTTGCCATGACAGGCATATCCGAGTCAGAACCCATTACAATACCAACCTGTGCCATAATAAACCTCCTCATAATAATCCTACAATCCATAAAAAACGCTTTCGCTCTTTTAAAAGCTTAGGAACTCTTAGGCGGTGTCCTTTACCGCCTTAACATTCCTTATCTTTTTGCATACTTACCTATAGTTTACAAATAATATTTTCATACGTCAACTAATTCTTTGTAAAATCACGAAAAAACAACAAAAACAGAAAAACACCGCGAATATACTCCCCGGTGTTTCCAGAATATCAGTTATCAAAAGGAACGTTAAGCTCCTGTGTGCCCTCAAGCACAAATCTGCCTTTTTCAATAATCGGATACGCATTGTTATCCCTATCATAGGCCACAATTGATCCCAGTTCTTCATATGGAATCGTGATGTCAGTGTGACATGCAAAATACGCTTTGGAAGGGTCAGTCTTTCTAAGAATCGAAATCGAATTGTCCTTCGCCACAACCTCCCTGCCATCCTCATTGTATACTTTTACTTCCTCACTTCTTGAATAGCAGGTATCGCCAATCGCAAAATGCGGTCCTGTTTTTTCCGCAATCAGAATCGGAAAAAGGTTCGCGATATCATACTTCCTTGCAGTCACATATGCAGTCGTGTTTGTGCCGATTGCAAATTCTCCCATAGGAAGCGAATCATAATGAAACAGCAGGTTCGCCTTGATATAATCCCTGTTCTCCTGTCCGCTTTCAAAGTTCGTACAACAGTAATCCGTTGTCATGCCATCCTTGAAGTCAATCTCAAGATTATGGTACTCCAGTTCATTTAAAAATACACGGCTGACATGAAGCTTTCCGTTTGTCCCCTCAAGCACAGGTGATGTAAACACCTCACCGACTGGTATATTGACATCCGCAACACAGTTCTCAAAAATCGCTTCTTTCTCGGGATTTGACAGCGGATACAATGCCACGCGCAAGTCTGTCTTATTGCCGTTCATGCCCTTAATCTCCACATAAGCTGCCCTGTTAAGCGTGTCGATGATTGTCGCCTGTATGCGCTCATATGTCGTATAGTCAAGCGTATTGAGCTTTATCGTCTCATCAAATATCTCCTGAAAACGCTCCCCGATGCTCGGAACCGGAAAAGCAATAATGGTAAAGCTCCTCTCCTCCTGATTGATATACCTGCTTACGATATCCGCCGAAGCACCCTTTAACTCCGCCGAAAGCTTCTGCTGGTCTTTGTCCAGACTGCATGCCTCTTTTCTGGATGCTGGCGCAAACGGCGTCTCACCAAACACTTCAATCACTGCCGGCCCCGCATATTTTGCTGCCTTGTCCTTCACTGCCTCGTAGGCAGCAGTGAGTACCTCAAGCTTTCTGTTCACAAGTCTTTTGTCGAGAAAAAGTGCGATATCGTCCTTGTGGTCATACAGAAACTGTCTGTTGGCTTCTGCACCGAAATATCCTTTTTTGCGAACCACAGACTTTGTAAAAATATTATTCTCACTCCTGTATATGGTCGGTTTCAATCCCAATTTTTCGAAATTAACGATTGCCGCCCTTACCACCCGCTCAAATCCAAGCATATAATGCAGATCAACCGTTTCCTTTTTACCAAGGTCGATATGTGCCTTTGCAAATCCGATGCGGTACCCTTCCGTGTAGGTGTCAGCCATCAGCTGAATGCGCTCGTCAGAAAGCGTATTCAGATATAACGCCATTTTTTCCACATCCGGCGACACATATTCACCGTACTTGTACAGATAGCTGATATCGTTTAAATCACTGTCCGTTATAATCCTCACTGCAAAATCACATTCTGCATCGACAAGACTTTGCACCCTCTTTTGTGCATCCGTCTCAGAATAATCACTTACAAACCAGTACAGTGTTTCCTTTATGTCCTCTATATTTGGAACTGCAGCCTTCTCAGGCAGGGTTTCCAGCGCTGTCTCGGAATATGCGTATGCAAATGCATTATAAATTTCCACAAACAGCTCCATGCGGATAACCATGTCCTCCACTCTCTGTTCAAAAGCATATGGAATCATTGCCCGAAGCTCCGTGTAGAGAAACGACATCATCTGTCCCATATCCCGTCCAAACTTACCGCAGGCAAATGCGGGATTTGCATAGCTTATATCATAATTTTCGCCTATGATGTCCTCATACAATGCCTTATTCTGTGCCCTCATGCTTTCTATGCCGGAAACCTTTCCCATATTGTCATACGCATCCGCGACCAGCAGAATAAAATCCGCGGTTTTCCTGTAAAATTCCTTATAAATTCCGGCAACCTCCTGTACTGCCGCTATCTCCCTGATTCTATCGCAGGAAAGCTTATATCTCTCTGTTATCATATCCATCCCTAAATCACTCCTAAATACAAAATAATACCGCCGACTATCACTGTCAGGACATTTAGCAAAATCCCGATTACCGGAAAAATCCTGAAAATATCCTTTTCCATCAGTGAACGGATACCAAGCGTCAGCCCTGCCACCGCATATATCATGGCAAGAATCACCACTGCTCCGTACTGCATCGGAGCAGTCCCATCATTCAGATAGGTAAGATGCACCGCCAGACTGACTGAAGCAGTCGCTATCAGCCCTAATATAGATGACATGATTCCCCACTTAGGATTTTTCTTATCTGTAAAAATATATCCTGTTTTTCCAAAAATCCGAAGCATACTCCTCAACCTTTCCTCAATCCAACACAAAACCGCCAAGCAGGCAGGATATAAGCCCTTTCATATGAAATGGGCATTCCAGTTGAAATGCCCACTCTCCTTCTCATACTTCGAACGCAGGCAGTTGTGTTCTTTCTTTTCCCTCGTTCGTATGCCTCAAAACAGTATCCTAGATTTACCGGCCAAAAGCCTGCTTCCACTGATTAGAAGCAGCACTCCGCCCACAACTCCTGCCACAATGGAAATCACTCCTACCACTATTGCAAGCGCCCCCGAACGTCCCATTATTTTATATACTTTCTCATCCATACAATTCTCTCTCCTTCAGGCTTCAAACACCATTTTATTTTGCACCATACTGCGTATAATATGTCTCTATGGCTTCCTTCATTCCGTCATCAATCAGCACTCTGCCATTGTAATTTCTATTGTACAGATGCTCCACAACCTCTTCCATTGTCACAATCGCCCCAGTCTCTATGCCATATACTTCACGAATTTCAGCAAGTGCGTTCTTCTGTGTCTTTCCACGCTCCTGGCGGTTTAAGCTCACCATCAGTCCTACGACGTCCACATTTGCCTGTGCCTTTAAAATAGGAAATGTCTCTTCAATTGATTTTCCCGAGGTAGTTACATCCTCTATGATGACAACCCGATCCCCGTCATTTAAGCCGCTCCCGAGAAGGATTCCCACATCACCGTGATCTTTGACTTCCTTTCTGTTAGAACAGTACCTGATTTCCCTGCCGTACAGCGAACTAAACGCCATCGTCGCTGCAACCGCGAGCGGAATCCCCTTGTATGCCGGTCCGAAAAGCACATCAAAGTCCGTACCATAGTTGTCATGAATCGCCTTGGCATAATATTCGCCAAGCTTCCTTAGCTGCGATCCGGTGACATATGCCCCCGCATTCATGAAAAATGGCGATTTTCTGCCGCTCTTTAATGTAAACTCGCCAAACTTCAGCACATTGCTGTCAACCATAAACTCAATAAACTCTTTTTTATATTGTTCCATTCTCTTATGCCTCCGTTATTTTCCGACACTTGCAAATGCCTGGTCTATGTCCGCAATCATATCCATGACTGCCTGCCTTGACGCATCCGCATAGTTATATGCGCCAAACCTGCTGTATTTTTCATTCTGGTATGCCGCGATAATTCCCCTTGAGGAGTTTACAATCGCGCCAAGCCTGTTATCGTCAAAGAAGTGTATCAGGTCTTTTCCTGTCCCTCCCTGTGCACCATAACCAGGAACAAGTATAAATGATTTGGGCATCACCTTGCGGAGCACCCTGCCCTGCTCGGGATAAGTAGCGCCAACTACCGCTCCGATATAGCTATAACCTTTCTCCCCCATAAGCTGCCCGCTCCACTCGGCAACTTTCCCGCCGACGATTTCATAAAGCGGTTTCTCTGCAAAATCAATCCCTCCGGCTTCTTTGTCTGCCGGACTCACACAAACGCCCGTTCTTACCTGCCTGTCCTGAAATTCGCCGCTGCTCGGGTTTGAAGTTTTGACCAGGATAAAAATGCCTTTCTTTTCTTCCTTGCATACATCAATAAAAGGCTGTACACCATCTGAACCAAGATATGGGTTGACTGTCACAAAATCTTCGTCAAATCCCGCACACAGTTTACTCCCCACCTGTACTTTGCCAAGGTGCGCCGTCGCATAAGCTGCCGAAGTTGAGCCGATATCGCCGCGTTTGATATCCCCAATTACCACAAGCCCTTTTTCCTTGCAGTAGTCAACCGTTTTCTTGAACGCCATAAGTCCGGGAATGCCGAACTGCTCATACATCGCAATCTGCGGCTTGACAGCAGGAATCAGGTCAAAGATCTTATCAATGATTCCCTTATTGTAGAGCCACACTGCCTCTGCCGCACCTTCCAGCGTCTCCCCCTTCTCCGCAAAAGCTGCTTTTTTAATATGCTCAGGGACAAACTTCATTGTCGGGTCAAGCCCCACCACGATAGGCGCCCCTGTCTTCTGAATCTTTTCTATGAGTTTATCAATCATAATGTACACTCCTGTATAGTTATTTATGCCGTCTGAAGCGCTGACACATCCAACATATATTACGCATTTGCCTTCAAATATTCGGCATACTTTCTTATATTAGATACATTAACATATTTCTGCTCTGATTGTCCAGCCACAATTACAAGAGTCGGTGCCTGCATGACTCCGTACCTGACTGCAAGATCCATATTTTCTTCCGCATCTATAATTGTATAGTCAACATCTTTCAGATACTCCTTTGCCAGATTACAGTTTGGACAGGTCTTGGTTGTGAACAAATATGTGTCCTTGCTGCTCCCCGATGCTTTTTTCTCCTGCTCCAGCATCTTGTTCATTTCTTTCGCTTTTCTGCCCGCTGTGTTATCCGTAGTTTTCTCCGCGGCATATATATGCACAGAACTTCCCATCTTATATTCTGTGCGGTTTTTGTATTCCTGCTGCTTGCCGTCGTTCCAGTTCTGTACTGGCCGATAGTACCCCGTGATACGGCTATAAATCTCTGTTGCCTTCCCGCACTTGGGACATACGTTCTGTTCGCCTGCGAGATATCCATGCTCCTTACAGACAGAGTACGTCGGCGACATCGTATAGTATGGAAGCCTGTAATTCTCAGCAATCGTGCGTACCAGCTTCGCCGCCGCTCTCCAGTCCGGAAGCTTCTCGCCAAGAAACGCATGGAACACTGTCCCCGACGTATAGAGTGTCTGAAGCGCATCCTGTATATCCAGCGCATCAAATATGTCTGTCGTATAATCAACAGGCAGGTGTGAGGAATTTGTATAGTAAGGTTTGTCTCCCTCATGCCCTGCGGTGATGATGTCACTCCACTTCTCCCTGTCGTGTTTGGCAAGTCTGTATGTCGTGCTCTCTGCCGGCGTCGCCTCGAGATTATACAAGTCGCCATACTGCTCCTGATAATCAGACAGCCGCTCCCTCATGTGGCTGAGCACATCCTTTGCAAACTGCTGCGCTTTCTTCTGGGAGAGGTCGGCGCGAATCCACCTCGCGTTCAGTCCCGCCTCGTTCATGCCAATCAGCCCTATTGTTGAGAAATGACTGTCAAAATTTCCAAGATACCGTTTTGTATATGGATACAACCCCTCGTCCAAAAGCCTCGAAATCACTTTTCTCTTGACATTCAGGGAACGCGCACTGATGTCCATAAGCCGGTCAAGCCTTTTGTAAAAATCCTTCTCGTCACTGGCAAGATATGCGATGCGCGGCATGTTAATCGTGACTACGCCAACACTTCCCGTACTCTCACCGGATCCAAAGAAACCACCTGTTTTCTTACGCAGTTCTCTCAGGTCAAGGCGAAGCCTGCAGCACATGCTCCTGACATCAGAGGGCTCCATATCCGAGTTAATATAGTTCGAAAAATACGGTGTTCCATACTTTGCTGTCATTTCAAACAGCAGTCTGTTGTTTTCGTTGTCAGACCAGTCAAAATCGCGTGTTATGGAATATGTGGGAATCGGATACTGAAACCCTCTTCCGTCAGCGTCACCCTCAATCATCGTCTCAATAAACGCCCTGTTGACCATATCCATCTCTGCCTTGCAGTCCTTGTAACAGAAATCCATCTCCTCACCGCCTACAATCGCCGGAAGATTGGCAAGGTCATTGGGAACCGTCCAGTCAAGCGTGATGTTGCTAAACGGCGCCTGCGTCCCCCAGCGGCTCGGTGTATTGACACCGTAGATAAACGCTTCAATGCACTTCTTAACCTCATAATACGAAAGATTATCCACTTTCACGAAGGGCGCAAGGTATGTATCAAAAGAGGAAAATGCCTGCGCTCCTGCCCATTCATTCTGCATAATGCCGAGAAAATTTACCATCTGGCTGCACAAAACCGACAGGTGTCTTGCAGGCGCGGAAGTAATCTTGCCTGTAATGCCGCCAAGCCCCTCCTTAATGAGCTGCTTAAGCGACCACCCCGCACAGTAACCCGTAAGCATGGAGAGATCGTGAATGTGAATGTCCGCATTCCTGTGGGCATTTGCAATCTCTTCGTCATATATCTCAGAAAGCCAGTAGTTTGCCGTGACTGCGCCTGAATTTGACAGAATCAGCCCTCCCACAGAGTAGGTGACTGTCGAATTCTCTTTCACGCGCCAGTCCTCAATCTTCACATAGCTGTCCACGACATCCTTATAATCCAGAATAGTAGAACGCATGTTGCGCATTTTCTCCCTCTGCTTCCTGTACAGGATAAATGCCTTCGCGGACTCTGTGTACCCCGCCTGCTCAAGCACCTTCTCCACACTGTCCTGTATGTCTTCCACGTGAACCGTACCCTCTTTTATTTTTCCCTGTATGTCAGCTGTAACCCGCAGTGCGAGCAAATCCACGATATCGTTGTTGAACTGCACCTGTGTCGCATCAAATGCCTTGATAATCGCCCCGCTTATCTTGTCCAGACAAAACGCTGCCAGTACGCCATCCCTCTTAATAACCTGAAACACTGAAACTACCCCTTCCGTAATAACATTACGCTCCAAAGAGCGCCATTAAACCAATGATAGCAGATATAAAATTCCAAGTCAATCGAACACTACGCAATATTATGTGTTCCTTTTTAACTTTTTTACAATATCTAGTGTTATTCAGTGTTATCTGGTCTTCAGGAAATCATTCTCTTTCTTTGCCCGCGCGTCGTCAGGATAGACCTGCAGATACTCCTGCATCATTGTCTTTGCCTCCGAAAACTTACCCAGATATTCCTTGGCAACAATTAAATTATACCGAAGCTCCTGCAGGTAGTCTGAATTTCCCATCTCAATACCGCTCTCAAAAACGGTCACAGCCTCCTCGTACTTCTCCTGCCGCATCAGGCAGATGCCAAAGCTGTTGTACAATGCCGCGTCAGGCTCGTTGGAATCCAGAAAGGTCTGATACACTACCGTCGCATAATTCATATCGCCAAGCTTCTCATAGGTCTGCCCCAGCAGCAGTGCAAGCTTCGGATCCTTTCCGTTTACAGCACTGTCAAGATTGATGCGGGCATTGCTGTAATCCTCAAGATAATAATAAATAACGCCCTTTTCCTCTTCCTTAAGCTTCTTGTCGTTCTTGCTCATAAATTCCTGCAGATATGCCTTACCTTCTTCCCCAAAACCTGCTGCCTGCATCTCCACATACGCATCCGTCCGCAGCGTGAGATTGTCCGCGTCAAGAGAAAACGCTTTCTCGAAGTCCTCGACGGCCTCCTCATAACGATTCTGTCTGAGTATTGCACATGCCCGTAAGTAATACGCATCCTTGTCCTTTTTTCTGAGTGCCAGAATTGCCGCGTAAATCTCCTCCGCCTGCTTGTACTTCCCCTGTTTCATGTAAGCCGCAGCAAGATAATAGTTTGTGTCATACTCCAAGTTTGTCAGACTACTTCCCGCGTTTTCTATCGACTTGAGAAAGGATGTCTCGGCATCCGCATAATTTCCAAGTCCCATATACGCAAGTCCCTGTCCCCTGTATGTCAGTTCCAAATCCTCATTATTCAAAAGCGCCTTTTCAAAGCTCTCTACCGCCTCCTGAAAGTCATATTGCTCCACCTGCTCCATTCCTGCAAGCAGATTGGTGTTTTCCTTCTTTCCGCCGCAGCCACTTGTAAAAATCACTGCTATAAGTGCCGCAGTGCCCAGTTTTATTATGGATATTCGTTTTTTATTCTTTCCTTTAAACAATTTTACTCTCCCAGACTTATTATCAATTCACATTTTATTATCATTATTATCATATTGTAA
>JAIECJ010000084.1 GCA_029068555.1 Lachnospiraceae bacterium | reverse complement strand
GTAACATTCTCAACAGATAAACTTATAAGACTATAAAAAAAGTATTTTTTGTTAATTTTATAAAAAATAATGTTACTGTTCACACCTACGCCAAAGTAGTGGGAATCATGCGCCAAAATACTTGCCTTTTAGCATTTTGTGTGCAAAATCTGTTATAATTTACACCTCAATAACTTATAAGCTGATGAAAACTGGCGTTGGTGTGAATTGTAACCAGTTCAGCCTTCGGCTTCCTATTGCAGGCATCAAGCCATGCAAAATCGCTTCGCGATGGCTTGATAATCTCAACCGCTACGCTTCCTTTATTTGCTGCTGATACTTCACATACAGTTCATCAAACCGGAACACCTGCTCCTGAAGCGCTTTAAATGCCTTTTCATCATGCGCCTCCAATCTGTCAATTACCTTAAAAAGCCTGTCCTGTATTTTATAGTGTTCTTTCGCATCTTTGCGGTAAGAATTGGCAATCCGTATAATCTTTTCAAGATATTTTGCAATCTGCCTGTCATTTCCCTTTTTCAATGCATTCTCCATAAGTTCTATATTATCAAGCTCTTGTAAGTCTGTTACTTTCGCAAATGTGTTCGTTCCAATTGCATAAAATTCTTCGCCAATCTGATAGATAAAGCTTTTCCTTTCATAAAGACTCTCCTTAAAACTGCTCATATGACTCCTCCAAACATTAATCTCCTTAGATGTACAATAAAGAATTCTACCATTAAAAATATTATTTGTCATCACCTTTTCAGACTTTTTATATACTCCTTTACTTCTTTGTCAGGATTCTGGGACTCGCGAATCTTTTGAAGCGCCTTATTATATGTCCAAGCGTCCAGTCTGCATGCGCTGGCAAGCATCTGGTTCGTCTCATATGGAAAACAGACAAAAGTCTCAGCCAATAACCACGCTGCTGCCATTTGTGCATAATATCCTTGACCAAATTCCCTGTCTAATGTGCCCAATATTTTGTCAAGGTATGGGTACTGTACTCTTGTAATAACAGACTTTTCCTGATTTGCAGGGCTGTTCTCCATATCTGCCATGGTCACTTTCCTGTTCCTTGAAATTTTTTTGTTATCTGTATCATACTTCAGATATTGGCTTAAAAGCAATATCAATGCTGTCCTGATCTTATATTCTTCATTCGAATACAGGTACGGCTGAATATATTCCCAAACTTCATCACGATATTTGTTGGCAAAAGAAAATGAATTACAAAAACTGTCACAGACAGACCAGTTGTCTATGTATGGAATAAAACTAGCCAGATATTCCAGACCTTTGTCACAAATAAACCCTTTTTGTGCAGTACCATAACCGATTATCATTCCACGAAGCATAGTTTCTTCAAAATAAATATCCTCATATTGCCCGCCATGGCAGTCAACCTCACTGCACCAGTCCTTTTTTGCAATATCCTTTGCTATCTTTCTCAGCTGCGGAAGCCTTACCCCCACAAGGGGCTTTGCCCCGGGGATAAGACCTGCTGAAAACTCTTTGTACTTTAAATCTGCATACTGTACAAGTACATTTCTTATTTCTTCTCTCATAAGTACCCTTAACTACGTATTTCCTGCCCGCCTTTTCTGTACTGGACAGGTGTCATTCCCATTTTCTTTTTAAATATGCGGTTAAAATGTTCCACATTGGGATAGCCTACTGCCATCGCCACATTCTCAACTGTCATATTTCCATTCCGGAGCAATGTTTTAGCCTTTTTCAGGCGTATATTTATCACAATGTCGCCAAAGGTCTTTCCTGACTTTTCATGAATATATTTGCTCAGGTATGGCTCTGACAAATGAAAATGCTCTGCAACATCACTCAGTGCAATTGCCTGGTAGTTAGCCTGAAGATAATTCATAATTTCCATCAGACGCTCATCCTGACATACTGCTTTATCACAAATCTGTGGAAGTTTGTTGACACTGACACAAAGTGCATGGATAGATGCCTTGATGATATCGTCATCCATACCAACTCCCCAGAATTTTTCGCCGTTACAAGTAACGCTTACATATGCTATCGCCTTAGAGGATGAGCCTTTTGTGAGCGCATGCTCCTCATAATCAGACAACTGGTAACTGATGCCAAAATATTGCTTTATCGTGTTGCTGACTGCATCCAGACGCCCGTTTCCATTTGCGTCTACAGTTGTCTTTTTGTCACCGCAGACAATCACAGTCTCTGCCATAATGCCATCTATCTGCTTGAAATGACACTCGCTAATCTGGAACATCGGCGTATTATCAATATAATTTTCGCAGAAAATGTCATAAACCCATTGCGGAGAAAGCACTTTATGTTCCTGATCCGAAACGTCTTTTACAAGATACCCTACCTCCTCACGCATTGCATAGGGAAGTGATATTCCATAATTTTGTTTCAGGATATAGTTCACGCCGCCCTTTCCTGACTGACTGTTGATACGGATTACATCCGCATCATAATTCCTGCCCACATCTTTTGGATCGACAGGAAGGTATGGTACTGTCCACTTGTCTGTATGCTTATCTTCTCTCCACTGCATCCCCTTCGCAATAGCATCCTGATGCGAACCAGAAAATGCAGTAAATACAAGATCACCGGAATATGGCTGTCTCTCATGCACCCGCATGCGCGTGAAAAGCTCATATTTCTCCCTTATTTCTGACATATTCGAAAAATCAAGCCGCGGATCCACACCATGAGAGAACATATTCATCGCCACAGTGACAATATCCACATTTCCTGTCCGCTCACCATTCCCAAAAAGTGTTCCCTCCACACGATCCGCACCCGCAAGGATGCTGAACTCGGCATCACATACACCACAGCCACGGTCATTGTGAGGATGCACAGAGAGTACCACTGCATCCCTATATTTCAGATTTTTGTGAATATACTCCACCTGTGTTGCAAACACATGCGGCATGGCATTCTCAACGGTTGTCGGAATATTAATTATCGCTTTTTTATCTGCTGTTGGCTGCCAGATGTCAAGCACAGCGTTGCACACTTCAACCGCATAGTCCACTTCTGTACCATGGAAACTCTCAGGACTGTATTCAAAAGAAAAGTTACCATCTGTCTCCGATGCAAGTTTCTTCAAAAGCTCCGCACCGTCTGTCGCTATTTTTTTAATCTCCTCTTTGCTCTTCCTAAATACCTGCTCCCGCTGCGCGACCGAAGTGGAATTATAGAGATGAATCACGGCGTGAGGCGCACCCTTAACTGCCTCAAATGTTTTTTTGATAATGTGTTCCCTTGCCTGCGTGAGCACCTGCACTGTCACATCATCCGGTATCATGTTCCGCTCAATCAGAGCACGCATAAACTCATACTCTGTCTCTGACGCTGCCGGGAACCCAACCTCGATTTCCTTAAATCCAATATCAAGAAGCATCTCAAAAAACTGTAACTTTTCATCCAGGCTCATAGGCTCTATCAATGCCTGGTTCCCATCCCTCAAATCGACAGAGCACCATACAGGCGGTGCCGTAATCGAATCCTTTTTGACCCAGTCATATGTACAGACTGGCGGTAAAAAATATGACTTCTCATACTTTTCTGCATTTTTCATGTCCAAATCCTCCAATTCTCCTGTTTTTTATTCAATTATTGTATCCGGTAATGAAAAAGTCCTCCGACTCCACAACATCACCGTTGTAGAGACGAAAGACTTACGTATATCATCCTATATTCTTTCGCGGTACCACTCTACTTCATGCCAAAACATGCCCTCATCAGCACTATCATGCCTTCCCCTGATAACGGTGGGATACCGCTGCATCCTACTGACAATCTATTTTCATGTCATTGCCTGTTCAGACACAAAGCTCCAAGACGAGTTCACTATACTTTACACACTGCCTCGCACCGGGCGGCAGCTCTCTGAAATGTTCCATACAGCTACTATTTCTTATCATTGCCATTTATTTTTTACTTGTGGTTATATGGTATCATCATTCTGACAAGAATACAATAGTTAAAATTAATCACTTTAATTGATTATTTTTAACTATCACCCTAATGTCAGCCCCAGATATCCATCCCGATAATTCCAAGACTTCAATCTGTCAGGCAATAAAATCATACCTCCCATATTTCCTGCATATGCAAGCAAAGTACCTGTCGCCTCTAGAAGTTCTGGCAAAATGTCCTGAACCGCTTTCTCTTCAAGTGTTGTTTCCATGACATGAAGCCTGTTGCCTTCAACGCGATACATCAGTACTGCCTTTTGTATGACTCCGCACGCTGTATCCTTTGAAAGCAAAAGCGTCTGTCCGTTGCAGAATGCATTCTCTTTTATTGCATAGGCAAGTGCTTCTTCATCCCACTCTACATATCCTTCACGCTCAAAAAAGCTGTCACGGACAGCCTTGTATTCCTTTTCATTCGCACAAGAAATCATCCACTGACCAAGCATACCTGAAAGCTTCGGCTCATTCATCGTATTCTCCGCAGCTTTCAGACAATTGCATTGTGAATCTGACATGTTCGCCCTTTTGGTACAGCCCCTATTGAATATCCAACATGGACTTTCACAAAAAGCTTCCTCAAATCCCTGCTGTTCATAATACCGATGCATTTCTTTATCCGACGGCTGCAATATAAGCGGCGCTTCATATTTTTTAGCAGCGTGTCTTAGAATTTCGGCAGCGTAACCTTTTTTCCTATACGCTGGCAAAGTGGCAACCGCATAAACATATCGGGCATGTTTCTTCTCTCCATTTATAGTTATCTGTACTGGAAGAAAACTTGCCATTGACACAGGATGTCCGTCTTCATGTATTACAAGCATATTATCATTCCTAAAGCGATTTTCCATGAACAGTTTTATATATGGAATATCATCTTCGAAACAGTTGTGCCATATACCTGCAACATCCTCTCTGTCGCGTTCACTTGCAAATACCACGTGACTTTCCACCGCATCATACTTTTTGAACAAAACATCTGGATAATAGGATAATTTTGCTTTTCTAAGCCCCAAATCACCTGTGTCCTCTTCACGGTTTACATACGCAAACTGCTGTGCTTCATGCAGCACAAACTGTTGATTTATCATTGGATATGCACCTTGCAAATCCGGAAATGCTTTCTCGAAATGCACAACAAATGTATCACTATTTAGTTGCTCCCCAATTGTAAAAGCAACGATTTTTCCATTTTTGTACAGCACGCCGCCTTTCAGATTCAACTCCTTAAAATGGGCAAACGCAACATCTAGTACACCGATTTCCTGCTCCATCTCGTCATTCCATTTATCAGAGCGCATTGAAATCCATTCCTGCGCCATTTTGCGGCATTCTGTTATGTTGTCTTCCGACATTTTCTCATAGCTCCAGTCGCCATCATCCATAAAACGTGCAATGTGGTTTCTCTTTCCATGAAGTTTTTTCCCCCTTAATGAAGAAAGTTTTTCCACACTGTATACATAATCAAATCTGTCTCTGTCTGGCGTTATTTCAAATTCTCCTGGAAACCATTCTATCAGCTTCAGACGGTCGTTTTCGTCAACAGGATATATGCCAAGCCTGTGTCCATGGGCGCCGCAAATTCCTTTTAAAAGTTCTATCACTGATTTTTTATCTCCGTTTCCAAACGGAAAGGAATATTTATAATTCATCTGTTCCCTATATCGGATTACTCCACAGTCATGTATCTTTCCAACCTGCACACCATATACCCCTGCCCAGATAAAGTTATTGGCAAAAGTATATTCACATGCGCCCAGATTGTCCTCTTTCAGCTTTTCGTTTATCCAGTCCCTGTCATCCATCGTTATTGGATGAAAGATAAGATTTTCCTGCTCCAGCATTTGGTTTCACATCCTGTTTTCTTATTAATTTTATATTCCGCTGCTCATTTCTTTCATAAGTCTCTGTAGTTCAGAACCAGTGGGCTGATCGTCTCAAGCTTTGCAGACACCGTCTCTCCTGACATTTCCGCAAACGCTTCCGCCCTTACTTTCTTATCTTGACCTTGCATTCCATCTTATTCAGTTTTGACAATGCACTGTCTTTTCATAGTCTTCTGCTTTGTCCGAAAATTATACCTTTGCCCCCTAGAGCGTGTTTGAAAAATCATTCCTGCCATCTATACGCCCCACCTTGCGTGATATTTGCACCAAATTCAGTCACCGTAGCCCGCTACGCCTCCTTCATTTGACACAAATCTCCCACAAATTGTGACGCACATCTGGCAGAAAGCATTTTTCAAACACGCTCTACGGCGCCTTCATTTGGCGCAAATATCACGCAAAGCGGGACGTGCAGGCGGCAGGAATGATAACAAATTCTCACAATTTTTACGTAAAAAGGCGAAAATAAGTGAAAATTCTAAAAATTATATTGATTATCCGACAATTTTGTACTAACATATTATACATAGATATCTCTAAAAGCCCTAAAAACAAATGAAGGAGGCAGGAATATGGAAGGCTTAAAAAATATCATGGAGGATGATGTGGAGTACCAGTTAAATCAACTGCTTCCCACAATGCCGGATATCTGCGCATGTGAAAAATGCAGGCTGGACATGGCTACGTATGCACTTAACCGATTAAAGCCCAATTATGTCAGAACTAATACCGGTGCTTTATTTCATAAACTGAATACCTCGTCCACTCAGGCAAAAACGGAAATCCTTACTGCTGTTGTGACGGCAATCAATACAATTGGTGCGCACCCGCATCACGATTAAAAAGAGTGTATTACCACTCTTTTTATTTATATATTCTTTTTGCAGATATCATTGAGACAACATTTATCACAAAATGGTTTCGTTCTCGCTGTACAAATCTCCCGTCCATGGTCAACAAGTCTGTGACAAAAGCTGTTTCCTTCTTCTGGCGGAATCAGTTCCCACAAAACCATTTCAACCTTTTTCGGATCCTTTATGCTATCCACCAGTCCCATGCGGTTTGTAAGCCGTATGCAATGTGTATCTGTCACAATCGCCGGCTTGCCAAACACATCTCCTACAATAAGGTTTGCGCTCTTTCTCCCTACTCCCGGAAGCTTTAGCAGCACATCAAAATCATCCGGAACCTTACATTGATATTCATCCCGGAGTGTTTTCATGCAGGCACTGATATCCCGCGCCTTACTGTGTCCCAGTCCGCATGGTTTGACAATGCGCTCAATATCCTCCACATCCGCCTCCGCAAGCGCTTCGATTGTCGGATATTTTTTATATAGTCCCTGCACAACCACATTGACCCTTGCATCTGTACACTGCGCCGCAAGGCGCACACTGACTAACAATTTCCATGCCTCATTGTAGTCGAGGGTACAGTCCGATTCCGGATATTCTTTTTTGAGACGCTCTATGATTTCAATCGCAAGTGCTTTTTTCTTTCCTTTGTTCTTAATTTCCATACTTCTTTTCCCAATTCTGATCTTATCCCACTGCCTTTTTGAAAACCTTATCTTCTTTTTCTAATACACCGATTTCTTAATAACTATACCAAATAACCTGCCTATTTTCCCGATTGCACATGGCAAAAATCCTCTCCCCAACCCGCCATGTCCACATTTTCGTCATGCACACCCGAAAAACATTCTGCGTTATTGGTATTGTTAAACACGCCCTAGTTCTTCAGTTTTTCCTTATAAAACTGCTTAAACTCCTCATACCCTTCGGCAGTAAGCTGTTCTTTCTGGAATTTTTTATTCTTGTTCATGCGCGCCACAAGCACCTGTGTGCCATCCTGCCTATCTCTCTGTGCCTCCGCGATAATCTCACAGAGCTTGTCACCAGTCACGCCCTTCTCAATCAGGTAGGCTGTCCTTTTACTCTGGTTTGGCACCTTGAAGCCGCTTTCCATCAGAATCAGTATGATGCGTTCAAATCCAATGGAAAACCCGCACGCAGGTACATCCTTTCCTGTAAACCTGCCGACCATCCTGTCATAACGTCCGCCGCCGCCACAGCTGATACCGAGTTCTGGCATCATGATTTCAAAGATTGTGCCTGTATAATAAGACATGCCGCGCACTAATGTTGGATCAAATACAAGCTGAAAGCAGTCATCTTTTGTGGCATTGACGCTCTCGATAATCTCGCGGAATCCAGTTCTGGCCTCCTCATCAAGAAATCCGGTCATCTTGTCTTCAATAAAGGCAAGTGTGTCCTCTGACGCATTCATATCCCTGAACAGCGCAAGGTATTTTTCGACACTGCCACTGTCGTATCCGTCCGCAATCAGTTCGTGCTCCACACCTTCTATGCCTATCTTGTCCATCTTGTCTAGTGTAATAAACACATCATCATAATCTTTCTCCTCGAAACCGCTATAAGCCGCCATCGCCTTGAGAAGCCGCCTGTCATTGATACGAATCTGAAAATTTTTGAATCCCAGCTTGCCAAGTGTGGTGGTGGTTGCAAGGATAAGTTCGATTTCTGCGAGATTAGACTCTTCGCCAAGTATGTCAATGTCACACTGCATAAACTGACGGTATCTGCCTTTCTGCGGCTTGTCTGCCCTCCACACGTTTCCCATCTGTAATGCCTTGAACGGAGAAGGCAGTTCATTTGCATGGTTGGAATAATACCTAACAAGGGGAACAGTCAGGTCATAGCGCATGCCAAAATCCACAACATCGGACTCTGACTGAGCGGTTTCCAGATTGAGCTTTTCTCCTCTTTTTAGAATTTTAAAAATTAGTTTTTCATTTTCTCCCCCCTGTTTGCTGCTGAGATTTTCGATATTCTCCATACAGGGGGTTTCTATCGGGGTAAATCCAAATTTACCGTATGTCTCCTTAATTATATTGATCACATAATCGCGTATCTGCATTTCCTCCGGCATGATATCTTTCATGCCTGTCACGGGCTTTTTGTTCAGTGCCATAACCGTACCTCATCTCTCTATTTATTTTAATCGCATCCAAAATTTCTGACAGTCCCTTTCGACCATGGGCTGCCCACATCACAGCGTCCGTGGTGGTATTGTGTGTTGACGGTTCCCTCCTGCTGCTCGTCAGATACATTTACCTTAATGCGGCTCACGCCGTTCTCTGTCTTGCTGTCAAGCATCTTGATGATATCGTCGATTTCCTGCTCCTGCTGGTACTGTTTCCTTGCCTCAAGCTCGTCCATATCTTCCAGACCGCTGAATACTGCCATTTTCTGCTTCCTCCTTTAGTTACAATTTGTCATATCGTATCATAACACATATTTGATTCGAATCCAAGTTCCATTTTGAAAATTGTTCCATCGCCAGTTGAAGGTATGTTACTATTCACACCTACGCCAAAGTAGTGGGAATCATGCGCCAAAATGCTTGCCTTTTAGCATTTTGTGTGCAAAATCTGTT
>JAIECJ010000083.1 GCA_029068555.1 Lachnospiraceae bacterium | reverse complement strand
GCTAAAAGGCAAGCATTTTGGCGCATGATTCCCACTACTTTGGCGTAGGTGTGAACAGTAACGATAAATCTAACTATTCGGGCATTTTTACAGATATAGTCTTTAAAAAGTTATAATTTAGTCTGATGAGGGAAATTGTCAAAAAGTACACCTTTTGACAGTTGCAATTTCATTATATGCCTATTCTTTACTTGTTCCGAAGCAACCTGTATTCCCGCAATCTGCGGTAAAAAGTCGCCTCGCTCATATCGCACATCTCCAAAACATCTGCGAACGGCAGTTTCCTTTGTTCCCATGCTCTGACAATCTTATCAAAATCATCCGGTGCTATCTTCTCTGGTCTCCCGAACTTCACTCCCCTCGCTTTTGCCGCGGCAATTCCTTCTGCCTGCCGTTTTTTAATGTTCTCACGCTCGTTCTGCGCCACGAAGGATAGTATCTGCAGAACAAGGTCTGCGATAAAAGTCCCCATCAGGTCTTTGCCGTTTCGGGTATTCAGCAGGGGCATATCCAGCACACAAATGTCAATCCCAATCTCTTTGGTAAGGATGCGCCACTGGTTTTGGATCTCCTCGTAATTGCGCCCCAGACGGTCAATGCTGAGGATATAAAGAAGGTCGCCTGCTTTCAGTTCCTGCACCAGCTTTTTATAGTTTGGGCGGTTAAAATCCTTACCTGACTGCTTATCCATGAAAATATTTTTTTCAGGCACAGAGGCTTCCCTCAGCGCAATCATCTGCCTGTCCTCGTTCTGGTCTGTGCTGCTGCATCTTACATATCCGTAAATTTTCTTTTCTTCCATATCTAATCCTCCATAAAAATACCCGCCACCATTATAGCGACGGGTCATCTAAACTAAAAAATCAGGTAACAATATTCCACATATTTAACAAGATAAATGCCTGTACATTACTTTGAATGAATTTCTCTGCAAAGTAGCACTACCTCTCCCCTCTGCTTTTCTGCTGTGCCTGATGCGCTCTGGTAACTTCCCTTTCTTTAATCATCTGCTGTTTCTGCCTGAGCCTGTCCCTGACGCTCATTGTATTCGTTGCTTTGTCTCCATAGCTTTTCTCCCACTCCGCACGAACTGCCTGATATTCAAGCTTCTCGCTCTTGGCTACATTTAATTCTTTATAGAAAGCCTGAACAGAGTCAAATTTATATTCCCTCACAATGGACGAAAGTCTCTTTTTCATATTTGAAACCTGATTGTCAAAACTGTCAATTTCCTGCTGTAACTCTTTCCGTTTGCCGCCCTGACAATCTCCCTGAACAGCTCCGGCTTGTTACCGTTCTGCTCCACTGATTCCTTTATCCTGTCCGTGATTTCCGTCTTTTTCAGTTCTAAAACCTCCGTCTCAGATACGCCACTTACAATGGCACGGTCAACAGCCCTGTTCCATTCCATGCGGATTTCATTGTTTGCCTCTATTGCCTCCGCTTTTGGATTATTTTTGCCGACTTTCTTTGTCGCAAGGTACGGACCGTTTTTATCAAAGATGCTAAGCCTGTCCTTATCATCAATCACCATCTGATTAATTAAATCTGTATAAAATACTTTTGTCTCATCTAGAAAAGATTCCTGCTTAAAACGTCCGTCTTTTATGGTAAAAATCCTGCGCTCATACACTTCGCCTTTTTTTAATGATTTTACTACAGATTTTGCACACAAAATGCTAAAAGGCAAGTGATATCACTTATAAAAAAAGGAAGAAAACAGTCTGAAATTGCAGATACAGTCGGCATTTCCCCGCAGGCGG
>JAIECJ010000082.1 GCA_029068555.1 Lachnospiraceae bacterium | reverse complement strand
GTGTGATTCCCAACATTCTGTTGGCATTCATAGCTCTAAGATTGTGCTGTACTACCATAAATTTACCTCCTTGTTTTCTTCCCGCAGGTTCCTTCCTGCAGGGTGTCTGCGCAAAATATGTAACTGTTCAGCCTTCGGTTTTCGGTCACAGACACCAAGCCATGCAAAATCATTCTGCGATGGCTTGATGCATCTCAACCACTACGCTGTTCAGGCTGAACCGTAACTGCATAATGCTTATGCGCAGACACTGATTTTATTTTTTATATTACTAAACTAAATTGTATCAATTTAGCATTAGCCTAATAAGCTCAATACACCCTGATTAGACTGATTGCCCTGTGCGAGCATGGACTGTCCTGCCTGTGAAAGGATGTTTGCATTTGAGTACTTAACCATCTCTGTAGCCATATCTGTATCACGGATTGTTGACTCTGCAGATGTCGTGTTCTCTACTACGTTATCCAGGTTGTTGATGGTGTGCTCTAATCTGTTCTGAACTGCACCGAGTAATGAACGCTGTGAAGATACGGTTGCGATTGCGTCTGCGATAGAGTCGATAGCATATGTTGCAGCTGCACCTGATGTATCCTTTACATTCAACCCCTTGATGCCAAGGCCTGCTGTGTCAAGCGACTTGATGCCGACACCAATCTTGTTGGTCATGTCTGCGTCCGCACCTACATGAAGGCTGAAGTTCAGGTCTTCTTTCACGTTTACCTGTCCCTTGTTGATAATGAAATTAATTTTGCTTGTTGCAGTTGCATATGCAGCATCATTTAATTTAGTAGCATTCGTCGCATCTACAGTTGATAATTCAGTCTTTGTAAGATCGCCAGTACCAAGTTTCATACCGTTCGCATCATCAATAGACGCCTGCTTTGCATCTGTACCGATATTATTTGCAAGAATCAGCTCCTGATAAACCATCTGGTATGCTTTCTGCGCTGTGACAACATTTGCATTATTGTCATCTACTCCATTTGGTGTTAAAGCTGTAGCTGCCCCCAAAGGATCAACTCTGTCCTGCATTGCATAGTAATCTACACCCTTATAGATTGCATGGCTGCCTTCCTTTATCTTTGCCTGAATGTCAGCTATCTGCAGCATATTCTTATCTTCATTCTTCTCAGCCGCAGTATCAACCACTGTATACTGTACACCATCCAGTGTTATCTGCTCGCCTGCCTTTGCTACGCCAAGAGATGCCTTAATATGATTATACGCACCTGCTACCGGTCCGTTGGCATCATCCATGTTTGCTGTAGCATCAAACTCACCAATTGTATAAGTCTTGCCTGCGATCTGAATCGTATCGCCAACCTTTAAGGTATTCATTGTGAATGTTGCCATTGTAGCGCCCTCTGACAATGTTCCCTCAAGACCTGCATCCTTTGCGTTTACATACTTCTTAACGGTGTCCTTGTCACCCTTTAAGAGATAGGTCTCATTGAACTTGGTTGTCTCTGCTACACGGTCGATTTCTGTCAGGAGCTGATCAACCTCATCCTGGATTGTCTGGCGGTCTGAGAGTGCGTTTGTTCCGTTTGCTGCCTTTGTTGCAAGCTCGTTCATACGCTGAAGCATGTCATGTACTTCTGTCAGTGCGCCTTCTGCTGTCTGCACTGCACTGATACCGTCTTCTGCGTTCAGAGATGCCTGTGTAAGACCTCTGATCTGTTTTCTCATTTTCTCGGAAATAGAAAGACCTGCTGCGTCGTCAGCCGCACGGTTTACCTTGTAACCAGAAGAAAGCTTTTCTGCTGACTTTGAAAGTGTTCCCTGTGTGATTCCCAACATTCTGTTGG
>JAIECJ010000081.1 GCA_029068555.1 Lachnospiraceae bacterium | reverse complement strand
CAAACATTACTCCAATTAATATAAAAATAGAAATGACGGTTTTTGGAGGACGAATGATTATGTCGGGCAAAAATACTACATACCATGAGCAGAGGGAAACAAGTTATACTCTATAGCTTAGACAGCTCTTAACAGAACTGCCTCCATATGCAAAAGGTAACTATTCAGAACTCCCTATTCAACAATAGAATCTGGGTGACCTGAAATTGCATTTTTTATTGCTTCATATGCGTTATATCCCTGCTTGTGGGCAGTTCCAACATAGGACATAATCTTCAGATAATCTCTGGCTCCATCCTCTGTCCGGAAGCAGCCGGATACTTTTGTTTTGACTTTTATCATTCGAAGATCACGTTCTGCTTGGTTATTATCAAACGGAACCATGAAGTTACGGATAAAAAGGCAGACTGATATTTATTTGGTGGCGGATGTGTTGAGGCATTCTGATGTTGGGACAACTAAGAAGTATTATATGGCGATTGAGGGTCCGAACCGAAGAAGGGCTGCTTCGGCTAATAAATTACGAGAAAAAAGATAGGGTTTCATGTTTATTACATCATTGATGAGGTGATTGCATGCAGGATAAAGAAAATATTGATTCTTATGAAATCAAATATGCAGTTCCCTCGTATTACGACATATATAAGCATGGTGGAAGTACCTTAAAGAATGATAGTCGTGGTATGAGGTTGATGCTACAGTATTTTTCAAAGTATTTTACAGAGGAGCAGCTTCAGTCTAATATGCAGCGGTATAATATTGAGAATATGCTTGCCATAGTAAAAGACTATTTTTTTAGGGAATATGGTTATACAGGCAACAATATAGAGTTAAACAACCGATATCAAAGGACGATAAACAGTTATATTTACAATGATAAGAAAAATCCCGCAGTAGTACATATAGACGAGCTGTTTGAATCGACCATGATGGCATTTTTTCTTGCCATGTTTAAATGGTCGAAAGACTTTGATAATCCGGAAGTGTATGGAGACTGCTATGTGTACGTGCTGTTTTTGATGAACGACGTAAGCATTTTGGGGGAGATGCAGGGAGAAGATGCTAACAGGGCATTACTGGGAATGGTTGCAGATGACCTGCAGATTTTGCAGCTTGCTGAAGACTGTTATTGGACTGTACTGGCATTCAGCTTGGCCCATGAGATTGCGCATGCTTACTTAGCTAATATTGGAAAAAAATACACCAAAGAACACCCGGAAGAAGAGGAATTTGATGCAGATGAGATTGCGTATCATATTGTCCTTAAGATTATTATGGACAAAGAGGTAAGAGGCACTGTTTTAGAACCTTATACCTACCTCGCGCCAATGATGTATATGGATTTTTTTGATATGGTTTATTATACGGACTGGGTACTATATAAAACATTTTTCTACAATGAAACACATCCGACTTTAAAAAAGAGGAAAGGCTGGCTGTTTGCCATTGTAGACAGAGATGAATATTATTTTGATACGAGGGAGGGTAATTATTTATATCGTGGATTTAAAGAGGTGTATAAAGAATATAAAATTCAGACTATCCTGAAAATGGAGAGAGGTAAGCTGGTAAAGATTATCCATACCGAACAGAGGGAAAAATTAAAGGAACTGATGAAAGGGGAAGAAGAGGATGACTAGACAGCAAGCGATGGAATATGATGATAAACTGAGTAAAAAGTTACAAGACTATGCCAGTGATTGTGGGGAAGATAGAACGGCTGCTAAGGACATAGTAGATAATTATATAGAGTTTTTACCGGAAAATGATATTAAAAACATGATTTTTCTTGGTAGTGATCCGGTTTCCTATAAACTCGGTAATGTTCGGATTGACTTGAAGAAAGCAATTTTGGCGGGAGTGGAGTTAGTCGCGTCCGTCAGCAGACCAGAGAGTATTTTTAATTATATTCAAATGTTAATAGTGTCAGTATTGTTTATCAGAAGTGTTACCAGGCAGGAACTGAATGGGTTGGAGGTTTATATCATCTATCTGCTTCATATAAAAGGGGCTTACCAGTCTGGTGTTGAAGAAGAGCAGTTTATTCATGATTTTCAGGAATGGTATATGCAACGAGAAAACACAACATTGGAAAGGCGAAATATAGTGGAGACTATCAATCATTTGTATGAAATGAAAGTGGCAGATTTTGAGAATGGGAAAATCTGTCTAAAGGAGAAAGTTTGGGGAAAGCTCGAATAAGGTTGGGGGAACTGTAATGGTAGGAATGAATCCGCTGGAATTTCTGGAAGAAGTGCAACGTGAATATATGGTAAGTGCATATGGAGATGTTATCGACTATGATGAAATGTATTCTAACGGCAATTTTTTTGATTTTTTACAGCAGGAATACAATTTTAAGTGTGAGGATAGGGATAAACTGATAGAATCACTGCGCGAAATGAGAAGCAGACATGTTATTTCACAGTACGAAAATCCATACTATTATAAGTTTTTTAGTGATATTATCAGTAACATTCATAGGATAAAGGATGCATTTATGGATTGTCATGGGCTAGATATGCCGCTGTTTGGGACTGTAGAGTTTGATATGTTTTGTGCCCAGATTAGGTGTCCAAATAGTGATATGCCGCCGATTATTCTATTTTACAGCGGAATCATACAATTTGCTCATGACATTACAAATGTGCTGACAAAGGCTTTCCCTATTCAGGTATTGGATGGAGAAAAAATTACCTTCGGCATGGAGCCTGAAAAAATCAAAGATTGTATCAAGAGTAACAGGTGGATTGAAAAACGGTTCACAGATATAGTCCTAAGTATATTTTTTTGTGGAAATGTTGATATGTGTGATGTTTCTCAGCCAGAGAATGATTATCTTTATCGGCAATTCAGTAATGCGCTGACAGATTCTTTTCTGACTTTTATTGTTGCCCATGAGTGCGCACACTATTATTTGGGGCATTTGGAAAAAGATGCAATTAAAGGGATAGTGACTGTTGGAAAAGTGCAGTATGAGAACTTGGTTCCTGATTGGGAACAGGAATTTGATGCTGATTATATAGGTGCATTACTGACAATTCCGATACTTAATGAAAGAAAAATGGATATTCAGGTCATTTTGGGCGGGATATATGTTGCCATGTGGGTGTTAAGTATTATTGAGAATTTGCAGATTAAGGGCGGATCAGACAAAACGACTCATCCGCTGGCAAAGGATAGGCTTTTGCAGATAAAGGAAAAGCTGCAGAAAATTATGCAGACCGATTTGCGTGTGCTAGAAATTTATGATGTGTTATTTTCTGATTTGTGGGAACGATTTTCTATAATTGCAAAGGATGTCGAAGGCAGAGTTTTAGCTGGACGACCAGCCGCAGAGGTTACATATGAACAAATAAAAAAGGTTATTTATGACGAAGCAGGAATTTAAGAATCTTTATCTGCTCACATTTTTGTGTGAGCTCACTCCATAGATGTCGTGGGAACGAGTCCTTTTGACTAAAACTGCGAAGGATTGTATGAGGGAAGATAATAAATTGGGTGTCATAATCCGATTACCAAAAGCATCTGTAACGGTGGGTAATAAGGATTATCCGCAGATATTGGATGCGCTTGACATGGTAGTGAAGTCATTGGTTGTTGATAATTATTCATATTAATTATTGCGGGTCACATCTAAAAGAAAAGAGTTATATAAGATTACAGAGAGGGAGGAACAAAAAATAAATAATATGAATGAAGATAATAGGATTTTGTATGATGTTGGTAATTATAAATATACCGTTTCCGATGTGAGTAAAATTTATCAAGATTGTAAAGCAGATATCGACAACTGCGATACGAATAACCTTCAATTTTTGTATGATTCTTTTCACGTCAAGCAAAAGAACAAGTTTGTGTGGTTCTTAAGCGAAATAATTATGAATTTTTCTGAAACGATTGCAGTAATTGCCAAATCTGGTGATATAGAAAATATTAAAAAAGAAGTTAAAAAATGCAGAAGGAAATTCTATTATTGGGGTGATTTACCAACATATATTTATTTTATTAATGAGAACCTTGATTACTATAAAACTAACAGAAAAATAGATGCAGATATTGAAATTAATAGAGAATATTATGACTGTTGGATAGCATATGCATGCTATAAATATCTTTTAGATAAAGGAAACCCTGCAGATGATCAGATTGAGGATGATAAATTATATCGCCACAAATTAGATTTGGATTATACCGAGGCATTAAAACATTTTTCTTGCAATTATAAAATCGACTGCGATCTCAGGATAAGTATAGATGACATATTTCATAATATCTACAGCAGGATATTAAAATATGGATCATTATCTTTTTATAAAAAAATATATAAAGAATTATACAAGGCGTTCGATAGAGAAGAACGGCGGATTCGAATAAATAATGGAGAAAATACAGAACTTCCAACACTTTTGATATATTCTATTAGGGCATTGTCGGATAATAATGCGGAAGCAGAAACAGATGTATATGATGAAGCATATATGCCTAATGAAAATGATTTTCTGCAATTATTGATGGATACAAAATATGCTATCAGGCTGTTAGATGTTGACAATGAGTATGATTTGGGATTTTTGCTTCCGAGTGATGAGAGCGATTATTTAGAACGTATCATGAATTATTCCTCGGTGTATGATATACATCAGTATGTTCCAGAGGGGATGCTATTCCTAATTCAGAAAATCATAGATGCATACAGTGAGCGGCTTGAAGAGTACTATAGCTGTAATAGTAAAAATCTGCGCAATATAATTAGCCGGCTTGTAAAAAATGCGCAATGTGATTTTGAGACTGGTATAATTTCTAAAATACCATTTAAGTCTGTCAGTAATGATGAACGCAATATTCTTGATTTGATGACTGCCAATCATTCCCTCAATGGGGAGTACTACATTCCAACTCAGTGGGATAAAGTTTATAGTGATTCTGAGTGGATTATTAAGGAGCAAGATGCATATTATGTTATTCCTCCAATCATATCTATGTTTGGCGTATATGATAAGATTGGCAAGGCGTTAGATTGGATTGATTTTGGACCTCAGATTGAGACAGCAGTGCTTGATTTATTTAAGAATATTAATGGGTTGAGAGAATATAGTGGAAAATATTTATTTGAGAAGCAGGTATGTGAGTGCGATGCTATCATAATGGGTACAGAATATGCACTTATTATTGAGTGTAAGAGAAAAGGCATATCTCGAGTCGCACGTGGAGGATCTGATGCAAACATTGTTCAAGATATCGCCGAGACATATTTCTCAAGCCAGGCGCAGGCATATCGGATGCAACGAGCCATAGAGTCGCTTGGAAAACAGGTGGATTTTTATCCGTCGGAATGTGATATTAGCACAAAAGAATCTCAAAATGCCAAGTATTGTGAATATAAACAAACGGCGCTCTTTACGAATGTAAAGCATTTTATCAGAATAAGCTGCACAGGTGGCAGTTTTTGGATTGCCAGTGATGGAGGTATTGCGGATCACATTGAGAGACATATTATGGAATATAATGTTAAAGGTAAGAAAAGTAAAGCATATATAGATGAGTTCATGTCTGAGCAAGCTAAATTGTTGAATTTGCAATGCAACGAACACAAAGAAAAATGTATCAGATTAAATAGACTATTTCTTTCGTTTGACAAGTTATATGACATAGTGATGACATTATTGAAATTAAATAAAGATGGAGATGCGCTACTTGATAGCATTTGGATACTAACAAGAATTAATAGCAAGAAGGGTGATTCTTCTAATCACTTGAGGATGTTTTTTAATTTGGACAAGCATTAAGGAGAGTGTAAAATTTTTAACTTTGGCAACTATGAAATAAATATGGATTTGTTTCATAGTTGGGCATATCAATTATAACCCTGACAGACAGATCATTGTCAAGGCTTTCTTAAAAGGAAACCGCTCTACAAAAATGCGGCAGTTTCCTTTTTATTTTCCTTTAGGCAAAATGTTCCCTTTCACCATGTATTCATTAATTATTTAGCGGAACGAACAGCCATTAGCAATACTGACTGTTCATTTTTTTAAATCTATAACTATTTACTCAGACTCACAACAAAATTGATAACCTCACACGCTGTTTTGACCCCGTTGCAAAACTGTCTCGTACCTTCCATAGATTCATCAAAATCCGCCACAAGCTCTCTAAAATCTTCTCTCGTTTCGTTGCACAAGCATTTAAAATCATATGAGATATCCTCACATGCTCTAAAAAATTCTTCAATAAATTCCATAATGCTTTTCTCCTTCCATTATTATAATATTTTGGTTTTTGGCAGATTTCCTACCTCTTACTTATATATTACATTTTTGATAGAAAAAAGAAATATGCTTTTTTAGTGA
>JAIECJ010000080.1 GCA_029068555.1 Lachnospiraceae bacterium | reverse complement strand
TGTGCAAAATCTGTTATAATTCACACCTCAATAACTTATAAGCTGATGAAAACTGGCGTTGGTGTGAATTGTAACCATTTTACACTTCTTCCTCGTCATCCGGAAGCTCAAGCTTGCTGACTGAAACCTCATATGCAATCCTCTTTTCCAACTCATCCTCAGACAGCTTTTTCATATATTCCCTTGACTGGATGCGTCCCCATACAAGACAACGCTCTCCCACTTCAAAGTTTGATGCATAGCGGGCATTTCTTCCCCAGCAGATGCAGGGAATATAATCCGATTTACCATATGGCCGGTTTACTGCAAGCAGCAGATCAGCGATTTCGCGGCCAAGCGGAGTCTTTCTGTACACAGGCTCCTTGCACACAAAACCGTCAAGGAATATCTGGTTCGTCTTGATATTCTCACTGATTTCATCCACAAACTCAATCTCTCTTGCAAATACAGACAGCACGAGTTTATTCTTATGCTCCTCGTGTCTGTTGTAAGAGCGGAACTGACCGTTCACCACCACCATCATGCCGCTGTAATCTTCATTCACATCAAGCAGCCTCTCAGATACCATTACCGGTATAATATCCATGGACTCAGACAGTCTTGCCACCTGAATGTCAACCATATAGAAGCCCTCACCAAAAATTTCATGACTGAATGAGAACTCACTTACGATTTCCCCCATAACTGTTACCTGATTGTTTTCAATCACCTGCTCATGATATCCATTTTTTGTCTTTAATGTTTCTTGCATTTTTTCATTCTCCCTTCGTTCTTGTAATTAAATCATATGCTACTTTATACAGTAAATAAAGTCTGAATTATCGCAATATTCAAGAAATTTCTTACTATATCTCCAAAAAGCGACATTAATCGACAAGTATCTATGCACAAACACGCTGTAATTTGTGAAATGCCGTAGAAACTTTTTTGAATATATATGGAAATGCATTCAAAGAGTTGCCAAAAGCATTTACAAGTGGTATACTGTATAAGTTTTGAATAAATGTTTACAGACAATGCATGGCGATTTTGAATAGGGCAGTACAGATTTCGCCTGTTATTATAATGGAGGATTAAAATGATACAGAAAAGAGAAGATGTTCGAAATGTAGCTATTATTGCCCATGTAGACCATGGCAAAACTACTCTTGTAGATGAACTGTTAAAACAGAGCGGCGTATTCCGCGAAAATCAAGAAGTCGCCGAGCGCGTCATGGACTCCAATGACATTGAGCGCGAGCGCGGCATCACTATTTTATCTAAAAATACAGCTGTTATGTATAAAAACACAAAAATTAATATTATCGACACCCCAGGCCACGCCGACTTTGGGGGCGAGGTAGAGCGCGTCCTAAAAATGGTGAACGGTGTTATTCTCGTCGTCGATGCATTTGAAGGCGCAATGCCACAGACAAAATTCGTACTGAAAAAAGCACTGGAGCTCAAGCTTCCCGTTATTGTATGCATCAATAAAATTGATCGTCCCGAAGCACGTGCAGCTGAAGTCGTTGATGAGGTGCTTGAACTGTTTCTGGAGCTTGACGCTGACGATTCCCAGCTTGACTGTCCTTTTGTCTTCGCATCTGCTAAAACAGGAGTCGCTTCTCTGGAAGAGAACGAAGCAGGTGTTGACATGACACCATTGTTTGAGACGATTCTTGACTATATTCCTGCTCCCGAAGGAGACCCTGATGCCGGCACGCAGGTTCTTATCAGCACCATTGACTACAACGAATACGTCGGACGTATCGGTGTCGGAAAGGTAGACAATGGTATCATAAAAGTGAACCAGGAGGTTATCATATGTAATCACCACGAACCGGACAAGCAGAGCAAGGTGAAGGTCAGCAAATTATATGAATTTGACGGACTGAACAAGGTTGAGGTGAAAGAGGCCGGCATTGGTTCGATTGTTGCCATTTCCGGCATCTCGGATATCCATATAGGTGACACCCTCTGCGCCGTGGACAATGTTGTGCCCATTCCTTTCCAGAAAATCAGCGAGCCAACCATCGCCATGCAGTTTATCGTAAACGATTCGCCACTTGCGGGTCAGGAAGGAAAATATGTGACCAGCCGCCACCTGCGCGACAGGCTGTTCCGTGAGCTGAACACAGATGTGTCCCTGCGCGTTGAGGAGACAGAAAGCGCTGACTCTTTCAAAGTATCCGGACGCGGTGAGCTCCATCTTTCCGTATTGATAGAGAACATGCGCCGTGAAGGATATGAATTTGCAGTCAGCAAAGCAGAGGTTTTATACAGGACAGACGAAAACGGCAAACGGCTTGAACCAATGGAGCTTGCATATATTGATGTTCCTGAAGAATTTTCTGGCACAGTTATCGAAAAGCTCAGCCAGCGGAAAGGCGAGCTGCAAAATATGGGCAAGGCTAGCGGCGGATATGCACGTCTCGAGTTCACCATTCCTTCACGTGGACTAATTGGTTACCGCGGTGAATTTATGACAGATACCAAGGGAAACGGTATTCTGAATACAATATTTAACGGTTATGGCCCCTACAAGGGCGATATCCAATACCGCAAGCAGGGATCCCTCATCGCATTTGAAGCAGGCGAGGCAATCACCTATGGGCTCTACAATGCGCAGGAACGCGGCACCTTATTTATCGGTCCCGGCGAAAAGGTTTACTCCGGTATGGTAGTCGGGCAAAACGGCAAGGGCGAGGATATCGAGCTCAATGTTTGTAAGAAAAAACAGCTTACCAACACGCGTTCCTCCAGTGCTGACGAAGCACTGCGTCTGACGCCGCCAAGAATCCTAAGTCTTGAACAGGCTCTTGACTTTATTGACACGGACGAGCTTCTTGAGGTAACGCCCGAAAACCTCCGCATCCGTAAGAAAATACTTGACCCGACACTGCGGAAAAGAGCCGGATATAAAAAATAGCATTTTATCGTCAATGATATATTATCCGTAACACAATCACTTCCCCTGCATATATTATTAAAAACATATGCAGGGGATTTTTATGTCTGATATTATAAAAGCCGAAACCCCGGCCTATTCCGGAAATTTAACCATAAGCGTAACTTCATCGCTGGGCTTTATCCCCATAGATAATGCCACCATTACAATATCCTATTCCGGTGAGCCCGACTCTGTAATCCAGACCCTTACAACCAATGATTCTGGTCTTACCACTACTATCTCACTTCCTGCGCCCAATCTATCCTATAGTACAGAAATCAGTGATGTACAGCCTTACTCAGAATACAATATCTCTGTCACAGCCCCAGGCTATGAGCCTGTAAATATTTCCGGAACGGAAATACTTCCTGATGTCACGGCAATCCAGCCGGTTACCATGAATCCGATTGAAATTGAACCGCCAGGCGAAACCGAGGAAGATATTGTGATACCTGACCATACGCTCTATGGCGAATATCCGCCCAAAATACCTGAAGACGAAATCAAACCGATGGACGAGAGCGGCGAAATCGTCCTGAGCCGTGTCGTCATACCAGAGTATGTCATCGTGCATGACGGTGTGCCACAGGATTCCTCTGCCCCAAATTACTATGTGCGTTATACGGACTATATCAAAAACGTCGTATCCTCTGAGATTTATGCGACATGGCCTGAGAACACAATCTATGCAAATACACTGGCAATAATGTCGTTTACGCTGAATCGTGTGTATACGGAATGGTATCGGAACCAGGGATACAACTTCACCATCACTTCCTCCACCGCCTACGACCAGAAGTGGATTCACGGCAGAAACATATATGAAAACATCAGCCGCATTGTGGACAGCATTTTTTCAAACTTCCTGTCACGTCCAGGTGTACGCCAGCCCATCTTTACATCATATTGTGATGGAAACCGTGTTACTTGTGACGGACTCTCACAGTGGGGAAGCAAATATCTGGGCGATCAGGGGTATACACCGATAGAAATCATCCGTTATTATTACGGAAATAATATGTACATTAACTCCACTACCTATATCTCTGGCGTTCCTTCGTCATGGCCCGGATATGATCTAACCGTCGGTTCTTCCGGGCAGAAAGTCCTTCAAATGCAGCAGCAGTTAAACCGCATCGCACAAAACTATCCTGCCATACCACGTATCGTCGAGGATGGCATCTTCGGAAATGCCACAGCCAATGCTGTCCGGACATTCCAGCGCATTTTCGGCTTACCTGCATCGGGAATTGTTGACTATCCTACCTGGTATAAGATATCGGAAATCTTTGTGGGCGTATCAAGAATTTCGGAACCGGGCACGTAATGCGTTTAATCACTTTTCCTACTCGCCGCACGCCCCATGCGCTACTCCTGCGGCATAACGCAAAAAAGAAGTTCGCAGATGCGAACTTCTTTTTTTATGTAACATTGTATCCAGTCTACAAATTAGCATATAATGATGGTATAATTAATCACTCAAACTCAATATAAATCATTCCCTTACCTGTAGTCTCATCGTACAAGCTCATCTTTTCTTCATTGCCATCATTAATATAAGTTGGTTCAAACATATTGCCACTTGGTTTTACCCATTGGATGCCATTAATAAATGACTTAAGTCTATATGCACCCGTAGCGCCATATGCATATCCGGCTGTAATCTCTGGATTATTTGCGGTAGCTTTCCAGTGTTCTGTGTTCTGCATTCCATTTTCAGTCTGGTCTGCAATCTTCTCCCATCCACCGGCTGCATTTTTCTTTTCTATAATCAGGTCAAACCTACCCTGATGCGCATGCAGGCAGAACGCAGACGGATCCATATTTACAGAAAACCATTTTCTCGAATCGCCATTACTATTGCCATCCACTTTAATGGGACTCGTTTCCGTACCTGCTGACTGGGCACGTTCAGGAATTGTCTGCCGTATATCAGTCTGATATCTCTCACTGTCGGGGTATGGTTTAATATACATTTCCGTCTTTGGTACGTAATATTCCTGCCAGCACTCGAACATCTTCTGTTCAGCTGTCAGTCCGTTCTCATAATCCCAATTTGCAAATGTAAAGCCTGCCTCTTTCCAACCAGTGCCATCCTGTAGTAAGCGCTCATCCAACGGCCAGTAGATTTTCTTCTCATTAATATTGTATGTTACATTCACACAATCAATCTCATAATCTTTATCAGCACGGAAAATTCTACCCATATTACCGCCTGTAATATATGCCGTGTTGTACTGACCTGTATCTACCCTCCAATACTGGCTCCATGTTCCGCCAACCTCTCTGTAACGATAAAATGTCTGATTTAATGACCAATGTGTATATTCGCTCATAAAGTTAGGAATATTTTCATACCCAGGAAGAACATAGTTTTGCTCATTGTATCTCTCAAAACCGAAATCAGCCAGATTTTTTCTGCTGCCCTCAACAGTATAAATATCATACACAATCTCAGACTTATCTGCCCTGTAGTATTCCCTGCCGCCGCGATTATTTCCTGCACTGTGTGCCGATATCAGTTTTATCTGTGTACCCCTTGGAAGCTTCTTCTTTAAGCCAAGTTTGAGGGTTCCTTCCGTATTTAAATTCTCCACATCTCTGTCCGATGGTGATGCAATTTTCAATGCGTCAATGTATTCCTTGACAAATGCGTCTTTCTTGAAAGCTTCATTCTGCGGATCAAGCGGAATCCATGTTTTGCCGCCATCATGTGACAGCTCCCATTTTAATGCATATGGGTTTTTGTAACCCACAAAGGCATTGGTGCCGCTGCCATTTCTATCCCATCTTACAGGAATCGTCTTGCTCGAATCATTTGGGTCTGCATCTGTCTGCTGCTTAAAATATTTCTCCCAGTCAGTGCCGCATCCCTTAGTAACGCCGCCGTTCAATACAAGCTGTACTGCCGAATTGTCTGGATTGCCTAAGCTGATATAGTCAAACGATGCGTCTGAACTGCCGGTTTCATCTGTACCACTTGTTTTGCCATCGACTCTGATATAAATATATCCTGCTGTACCCTTTGAACCATACAGTGAAAATGTCTCGCTATTTGTCCTTGTATAGTCCGGCTGAAGCGGATTACCATTCCAATGGTTTAAATCAGAATTTACCATATCATAGCAGAATCTGTAAAGACCATTGGCAGATTCCGGAATTCCGTTTAGTTGGAAGGTGTCTTTGCTGCCTCCTATATTCCATCCGTCATTGCTTGGATTTGTAGGTTTCGTCCATCCTGCACCTGACCGCTTCTGTACACGTACCTGGCAAAATTGCTTGTCATGCGGGAAGTATATTCCATAACCGTCCAAAGCAGCCTGATAAGTATCGCCAGGCTTCATCACCTTGGGATTTTCCAATGAACCAATACACTTGCTAGGCGCGCCATTTGATTCTTTGAAAACCATACATGCCTGCCCAATATTGTAGATGGTTCCGTATGAGCTCTTAAGCGTCTTAGAATCAAATCCCGGCGTTTTTTTGTCCCATCCTGAACCGCCCTTATTCCAGCCCTTAAAAGTACCTTCCTTGAGAATTGACTCGTCATGCGGCCAGTAAAATGTTTTTGATCCCTCATCAAAGACAAACAATGACATTTCCAGCTTATAACGCTTATCCGCCTTCAAAGAGTTTGTCTCTGCCTCCATAAGTCTCTTATTGTTCGGGTCATTGTCTTTTGCCTTAATATATGGTGTCCAGTTTCCATACTTAACCACGCCATTATCTGTTTCCGTAATTTCCTGTGTGCGGTATACCCAGTGACGCATATCTGCACTAAATCCAAAGGTCTGTGCAGCCTCGCGCACTGCCGCCTGCTCCCTGTCGCCTTTATCATTTGTCATTCCATTCTCGTTGTCATAGAAAGCAAAATCACGTCCACGCTTAATCTTGTCAAGGAAATTAATCTGCAAATCTGGATTTCCCTCCTCTGGTTCAGCAACATCTGCTATCTTAACTTCCTCAACCCTGCGCAGGTATACCGTAATCTCAGTCTGTGATTTCACTGCGTTCGGTGCGCTGGCTTCCACTTCATCAAGGATAAGCTTCAGCTCCCCCTCCACGCACTTGCACACAGTCTCTCTGCCATTCATTTCTATATACTTTCCCTCTTTACCGCCTCTTTCGTCACGGTCAATTGAGAGAAATACATATGCAGTTCCTCCTGAAGCCGATGCCGGTAATTCAGTTAAATCTGCTAGAAATTTTGTCCCATCCTTTTGATTTCCGACAATATGGCCATTCAAGCTGCCAATCCCTGCCCCGATTTCCACAGGTATACATAACTCATATCTATGGTCATTATTGTTCTCTTTTTTTGTCGATACCATAGATGCACCCTGGGTAGGATCTGCCACTACGATCATCGTCTTACGCTTCAGTGTATATGAGCCTTCAATAAATTTATCAGGCGCTTCTGTATAAATGCAGTTATATTTATTTCTGGCTTTTGTGCCATCCTCATTCGGGTGGAGCGCCCTTGCCGTGACAACCAGTTCCCAGTTATTTTCAAATGCCTTTTTTGTAATCATATTGAGTGCTGGCGACTCTTTGTTCAAAGCAAAACTGGTTACCCTGAAATAATCGTTTTCCAGACCCTCGGACAATTCAGCAACCGCGTCTGTACTTGTTGCTTCTTTACCGCGCTCATATGTTGACACCACCGCACTGCCTTTTGTTGCCCCAACTTCTTTTCCATTAATCTTAAGAACCCAGTTAAATTTGACAGTATATGGATTGAAGTTATTTGTGGCATCATACTGCTCATCACTTTTAACATTGATAAAGCCTGACGTGGCATCAAATAAATTTAAATTCGTACCTTGTATTCTGGTCTTAAACTGATATTCTGCACTAACGCCCCACTCTCCGTTCGGTGACTTTTTCGTGCCGTCCCCGTTCGTACCCTCCATAAGCTGATAGTCAATTTTCAGGTTTCCACTTCGTATGCCGGACTGCCCGCTTGCCGGATTAACCCTTCTCACGTATATATCTATTGGCAACTGGGTTGCTGTGCTTCCCTGAGAATGGATTTTTAATGTGATAACACCATTACTGTCTCCTTTTGCTTTTTCATTCAATGTAATCTTTAACTTATTATCTGATTCAAAAGTCGGTATGACTCCAGCATCAACTGGGTTTGCAATCTCTGTCTCCCCTATGTAAACAGAACATTCAGGATTCGCTACACGCACCCCGTTCAGCGTATAGGTCTGTCCTGGAATCATCAGAATCTTAGTTCCCCTAAGCTTGGCTACCGTAATCTCCTTTTCGTCGTAGCAGCTCGTGTCCCCATATGCGCTTGATGCCTTATTGACCCCCATTGGGTGCTTTGCAGTCGCTCTCACTATAAGCTTTGTATTAGAATCAAAATCATCTGTCAGCTTTATCTTAAGATATGGACGTTTTAATGATTTTTCGTCTTCACGGCTCGCATACGCCGGGTAATTGTCATCTATACATATGTACTTCGCCACATCTGCATTGCTGCAGGAAAGCTTGTTTTTACCTGTTCCGTCGTCTTCATCTAAAATCTTAAAATTACCAATTTCCGTGTCAAAATTACCCGGCGTACTGCTGCATACAAGTAATTTTCCACTCCACTCTACCATAAATGGGTTCTTATAGTTTTCCTCATTTGACCCACCGACTACCTTATCAGAATTCAGACAGTCCACATCTGCATAAAATGTATACTCCTTGGTCTCCGTATTCTGACTTTTCTGTAATCGCATACTGTTAACGCTGCGGATATCAACATTAACCATTTTGCTGCACAGTTCTGTCCCGTCATCGTTTTTCACGAAAAGGTTTACTATCGCGTTGCTGTTTCTGTTTTCCCTATCTACGGTAATGGTAATACTGCTTGCCGTTTTAGAAACCGATATACCCGCTGATCCCGCAACATCAAAAAGCTTGTCTGTCCCTCTGACACTTACACCAACCGTATAGGATTCACCTGGAACAAGAATCAGGTTGTTATCGTCGACATGAATGGATGCGCTTGGAGGAAGCGCGCTTGTTGATACAGTAATTTCCTCATTTCTCGCATTCATCGTATAACGCACAGGATATTCTTTGTCATTTTTTGCAACCGTCATATCAAGAATAACAGTACGCGCTTTCTCAAATTCACTTACATCTGCATTAAATTCCTTAATGTTTCCGGCAAGTGTCTGCAAACTGCTTTCTGAGACAACGGCTCCGGAATCGTCTTTTTCAATTTCCTTATACTTCAAATCAGTGTCCACAAGCGATACTTCATGTACCATGTTTCCCTGTTTCATGGTCAAGATATTGCTGTCATACTTAACTTCTGTCGCATTCTGGATAATACCACTGATTCTGTTCGCGGCAAACTGCGCCTCCTGCTGAACCTCAGACTCTGTACTTCCTCTATGATAACTTCTCGCACTAAACACAAGCACGCCGCCTATCGTGGCAGCTATCACTGCAAATATCGCAACCGCACAGATTACTTCAACAAGCGAAAGACCTTTGTTCCCTGCACCATATGCTTTGAACAGCATCCTTCTCTTTATTTTTTTTGCTAATGCTTCCATACAAATTTCCTTTCAAATACTAAAAAGATAGCTGATGCTACCTGCCTACAGAAATTCTGCCTGTGATAGGTACAATCTCCACCTTGCGCAAAGTATTTCCTTTCGATATTGTAAATGTAGGTGACGCTGCACCTGCCTCGGCGCCATTAAGGGTCTTTAATGCACCGCTTGCCCTATCAAACACAAGTTTCACTCCCTCCGTACCAAGTTCGCTCTCCGTTGAACCATCACTAAACTTAACCGTCACAGTTCTTTTTCCAACTCTGGAAGATTTTGTCTCTGTAGTGGGTGTGCTGTCCGTGTTGGAAACAATTTCTGTCTCAGTAACAATATATCCATCCCCGTCTTTCTTGACAGTAACGGTTATACTGTTCTTTCCCATCGCCATAGTCCTTGCCTGTTGCAGGCTATAGGCAAGCTTCTGTGCACATTCCTCCGCCGCCTTTCCGCTTGCCCAGTTTATACTGTAGGTGATACCTCCCGTAAAAAGCGCCATTATCGCCACTACCACGATAAGCTCGACAAGAGACATGCCCTTATTTCCTATCTGATATTTCCATGTTTTATTTTTCAAGCATACATGCCTCCTCCCATTCTTTCCTCACGGTTAATATTTATGCCAGTTCATATACAGTATATAATCACCCATGTACAGTTTATCCTTTTTTGTGTCCTCGGCGTCTGGCGTCCCTCCGGCTGGCGGCGTCGTAACTCCCATATAATATACCGGCGGATCCATTGCAATGTCTGTACAGATATAAGAGGAATATCCATTCTCCGTACACCAGACACGGACATTCTTGATGATAAATCTTCCCTCCTTTTTGTCATCAAATGCCACACACATCTTTTCGTCACCAGATGCCAACTCATCCTCTTTTATGAAATATGTATCAAAATTCGTGAGTCCGGATGTAAAATTAGCCACTGTCGTATAGATGGACTCACCTCTTATTGTAACATGTGTAGTAACATCACTCGGAATGTCTGTTCCATATTTTGTAGCCCCTGTCCACTTATAAAACAGGTAATCGAAATAATACTTCTTAAAGTTTTCATTGCGGTCGTCCCCATTTTCCAGATATGCAAAGTCGGGCATAACCTCTTTGTATGCAAATTTAAATGCGTCTGACACATCTGCCGCCAGCGCGCCCTTAAACTCATCAAGCGCCATCTCTGCCTTGTAAAAAGTATTTTTGTTCTGATAATCATTTGCCTTAATCTGATAATTTTTCCCAGAAATATACACAATTGTAGTTGCTATCACGGAGAGAAACACTGCTACTGCCACAACGGATACCAATGCCGATCCACCATTATTCAGTGAAAACCGTTTCAAGCGCCTATGTATCATTTTCTTTATTTCGCTTATCATAACCACACCTCGCTTCAGCAGTTTAGTATTCCCTATATTTTTCATACATCGTCCCTGTTAATTCTGTCAGGACATTATCAGAACTGTCTTTCACCGCAAGGGTAAGCTTGTAAGTCATAACCTTCCTCTTATTAAACTCAGGCGCCGCCGTATAATTTTCGACAGATTCAAATTCCGCAGTCTTGATATCACTTGATGCCGTTCCGGTTCTCCTGCCCAGATTTTCATCAAGATTATGGAACAGGCGCATCTTTGTGCCTGTGCTGCTTACAATCGGCCTATATCCCTGCTCATTCAGTGTAAGCTTCGTCTCAGACATTCCTGGAGTTCTCTGCTTTATCAGATAACAGTCAAACTCCTGTGAAGTGTTATTGACTATCTTTATCATATCCCGATAATTACTGTCATACCCATCACTGCCTTTATAACCTGGGTAAAAATATATCAGGAGACGCTTTAAATTCTTGCCCCTGTATATTTCTTTTTCCGTCATCCCTTTAATAATCTCATCATCCCTGTCATCATGTGAAGAATTATATATCGGAATATTGTGCATTCCTATATCACCCACATTATCATACCCATCATGTGCTCCTGTCGGATCCATCAAATCCATATAATGCACATAGCTTTGGAACCATTGATCCTCATCGTCCTCCACCCATTCTCCAGCTACAGGCTCCGAGGGGTCTGGCTCAGTTGAAACATCTCCAGAATCTTCATCCGTTGACGGTTCCCCTGCCGGTGGAGCTGGAGAAGGCGGCACATACTGCACATAACATTTGTGTTTCTGCATCTGGTAAATATACGCGCCAGACACTTTCACGACATAATCATCACCCTCCTGCACAATTTTATATAAAAATTCCCGCTTCAGAATCTTAAGTTTATCCTTATCCAGTGTCGCAACAGTGTAGAGGTCACCATTGTCATCGCGCTTATTGTCTCCTAGTATCATGCTGTCTATCGCCGCAGCTTTGGACAAAAAATTACTTTTAACCCTGTCATAAGTATTATGGTCGTATGATGTATCATACTCAAATATGGCATCCCTGTCCGTTGACACATTATCAATCTCAAAAACATCTTCCCTGACTGACGGCACTGCATTAATTTCTATATTGTAGTTTGCTTTCTCACTCTTCACATTCTGTATTTGAAACTTGATTGCCGAATCCTTTTTCGACGGTTCCGCGTATGTATAGCTGATATCACTGTCATTCAAAATGTCAAGCCCAAGCATCTTCGCTCCTGCCACTCCTGTGAACACCTCATTTTCCAGACTGTCAAGCGAATAGCCCTTGAAATTCTCCATCACACTCTCGGCAAGCGCAGTTACATTCTGACGTTTCCTTGCCTTTTGATTATATAATGCAGAAGTTGTGAGTGCATGGAGCACCGGAACCGTGACAACCGCAAAGATAGTCATGGCAACGACAACCTCAACCAGCGACATTCCGCCGTTATTCAACTTTCTACTACAAATTCGTTTACCGTGTTTCCTGACCTTCCTGACCTTCGTCTGTTTCATCAGCATTTTCATCACCTTCACCATCGCCCTCCGGCTCATAACCACTTGCAGCAACTTTATCTGTCCGGAACAGATCATCTGTACCACTTAAGTACTTGGCTATATCAGGCACCTTGTACTCCTTGTCTGTTCCCTTGGCACTATAGAACGAAAGAACAATATTTCCATCCAGTGTGCCATCCGACTCATTTTTTGAATACAAGATTTCCTCTATACCAATTCTGTTGTCAGAGTCGTAAATCTGTGCAATGCATCCTTTCAGATTATCATAGTTTGTCGTATTCAGGTATGTCCCCCTTTTTTTCACAAATACAAGTTCATCTGAAAAACCTTCAATATCCGCTGCTGCAATTTCATCTGCTGGTATATAATATAACATCTCGCTCTCATCCATGCTAATGCTTTCATAAGTAATCGCATTTCTTTCCTGCATCTGTACAGCAAGCATAATAATATCTTCTTCCCTTGCATCTGCAGGATACTCCGACATAATGTCACTGACAGCCATCTTATACTCGCTAATCTCTGTCTGGTACTTCTCCATATTGTTGAAATACTCCTCGAGTTCCTTCAGCGACTTTGACAGTTCCTCATTGGCTGCCTGCACCTCGGCTGTCTTTTCCTGATAATCGAGAAACACAAACACATATATCAGAACAAGGACTACCATTCCCACAAGGGTAATTCCCAGAAAAGTATTTTTATTGAAATAGTTTTTCAGTTTTTTGACATCCAGACTGCTTTTCTTTTTTTCCTTGACTTCTTTCTCCTTAGATTTCTCTATCTTAACTTTCTTCTCACCCATGACGCTCCCCCTTATTCAACACTCTCCGCAGCTGCCGCACTATCACCAGATACTTCCGTAGCCGTCAAGGCGGGATCTTCGTGTTCTGTCACCACATATACACAGTTAATGGTAAAATAAATCGTTGAACTTCCATCTTCTTCTGATATGTCCTTGCCGTCTCCGTTTTTTTCTTCTGTGATGCTGTCTACCGTGACACTCAGCAATGATTCAAAACCACGGAATATCTCAATGACACCTGCTGCTGTCTCTTTGTCTGCAACACGCATCGTAATCACACACTGCTCATCATCTGATACGAACTCTGTAAACTCAACATCCGCCGGCATCTTATCCTCCAGCTCGGACAGAAAGTCGAGTATACCGTCATTGCTGCGCTCCGTCAACGCATGCCCATACCTGACTTTGCTTAAAAGCTGTTTCATTCCCAGATACTGGTCATGTACAACACGTGCCGGTTCGTACTGCTGCTGTTTCTTTTCCAAATCCTTTTGTTCCATCAGTGCTGAATTATATGGTATCAGGGCAAACGAAAGCAGCGCTCCAATCATGACAACGAAAAACAATATCATCAGCACAGAAGCCGACACATAGTTCGTCTCATGCCGTTCCTTTTCCTTATCCGCATCAAATCCTACACTGCTGATTCCGGCTCCGATGGCTGCCGCGAAGACATTAATGGGCGCATACTCCGCTTTTTTGCCGATGACCGTCCCCCTGACAGTGTCGAGCACGCGGCATGGCAGCTGTGTCTGCTCCGTCATCATGTCGAGAATCATCGTCTCCTTTGAGCCATCTCCCATGATATATATCTGTTCAATTCTGTTATCTTCATTGTTCGATACATAGAAATCAATCACACGCAGAACGGTTCCTACCAGTACCCTTGCCGCGTCATCCGGCGATACCGGTTCGTCGCCCTGATGTCCGATATTGTAATTCACGGTACGCTGCATCACCATGGTGCCCTGCCTGATTATCGTGACAAGCGCATTCTCGCCCTCGACCTTGACTGCCATAACCGCTTCGGCGCCTGCACTCTGCTTTGTCGCCTGAAACACACTGTTTCCTGCATAATCAATATCGACGATATTCAGTCCAAGCTGCTCCGCCAGCTTTTCATAACCCGCAAGCAGCGCTTTTTCTGCCGCAATGACAAGAACCTTATGTTTTCCTACATTCTCACCCTCCCTGAAAGTGGAGATATGCATATGGGTTATTTTGTAATCACTAAGCTCTATCGGGAAATATTCTGTGACATTCGACTCAATAATTGCATTAATCTGGTGTGTCTTTACACCAGGCAGCACAATTTCACGTGTAATAATCTTTCCGGAAAAAATGGTAAACAGAACCCTTTTTGTCCTGATTTTGTTCGCTTTGAGTACCTCCTTCACTGCATCCTTCAGAATGTCCATCTTCTCAGGATTCAGGTAACCGTCCCTGACAGCGCCCTCCGGCGTCTTTACATCAACACATTTGTACACCTTTGGTTTCTTGGACTGATAGTCCATTTCTACGATTTTGGTCGCAGAACAGCCCACTTCAATGCTTAGCATTTTTTTTGCCATTTTGATATCATCCTCTCTCTCTTAATGCATATTATCTTTCAAGTATTGCCTTTGCGTATTGGGTGAAGCCTATCCCATCATCCATAAAACGATAAATACCAGTCTAAAAGTCCGGTTCCCCAGAGGGCACAAACATAAATGCCGACAGAAAGATATGGTCCCATAGCCAGTACATGTTCCGCCTTAGTCAGGCGCATGCGAAGTATATGGATAACCGAACCAATGATACAACCGAGCAGAAAGGCAAGAATATTGCTTTTCCATCCTAACAGAAGCCCGCTCGCTGCCATCAGCTTGATGTCACCTCCGCCGATGCCCCTGCCCTTTGTCACGAAATAAATTATGTAAAGCGGAACGCTTACCACAAAAAAGCCGATTGCATACTCACTCCAGTTTGATATATCCGTGAGTACGCGCACCAGCCCCAACACTGCTATAAATACATTAAATCCCACTGGGATTTCAAAAGTTCTGAAATCAATGACACTCAGCGCCAGCAGTGCACTTGCCATCAGGCAGTAGAGCAAAGTCTCAATACTCACTCCGCAACACAAAAATACAATCAGGTACAACACCCCGTTTGATGCCTCGACAAGCGGATACTGAACAGCTATCTTTGCCTTGCACTTACGACACCTGCCTCCAAGCGCCAGCCAGCTGAACAGAGGAATCAAATCATACCATTTTAATTGACAGCCACAGCTCATGCAGTGGCTTCTTGTCGTCACGATGTTTTCCTTTTTCGGCAGACGGTAAATACATACATTCAAAAAACTGCCGATGATAATTCCGTAGAGGAATATGATGATTGCAATGATTATTGTATAAAACATACACTGTATCCTCTCCGCCATAATATGTACTGTATATTTATACTATAAATTTTACACCCATATATACCAATTTGCAAGAACTTCACAGGTATTTTGTCTATTTTTTGGATTTTTTAACCATGACCTGCCTGGTCAAACCGTTTTTACGGTTTTGGTCAACTCCTTTCTAAAACCGTTTCTGTAAAACGAACCGTCACCCGGATAAAAACCGCCCCAACACTCGCGAAAAGTACAAAGGGCGGTTTTCTTTGTCTGCGCACAAGCTGTCGTCCTGACTCTCTGCCACTATCTCGCATTCCTCCGGGCGTTCTGCTGCATACTATTTCTTCTAACATAGCAGCAGACGTATAATTCCTGGAATCTCTAAGCTATTCTAAGTTTTGCAGAGGGCAGCAGGACTAAGGGGCCTCTGCTTAATCCGTTTGGACTACATGTCCAATGCAAAAAAGGTTGACATAGGATATAATGGATTTATGAACAAACTAAGGAACTGTTCAGAAATAACTTGTGACAAGGACGATGCATAAATGTTACAGTTCCTAATACTATCAAACTACTATATCATATGAAAGGAATTGAAAACATGGATAACAATAATTCCAATAACCAGTTTGCCAATGCCGGCGAATGCACAAGCCCGAAAGTCAACTCCCAGGAAACAATCAGGGCGCTTCTTATTAAAAAGGCCGAGTTTGCGGCATGTGAAAAGCACACCAAAGAAAAACTTGCCCGCTGCAGAGATGAAATTATCAGACTTGACACGCTGATTACCGAATTAGGCATACACATTGCCGAAAAGGATGCACAAATCGCGGAATTTGACGCCCTCATTGCCGAGCTGGACATTCTAATCACCGAAAAAGATACGCTAACCGCAGAAAAAAACATCCTAATAACAGAATCCAAAGCAAAAATCGCAAAAAAAGATGCGTTGATTGCCAAACTAGATGCGCAGATTTCCCAAAGGAAAGCCCGAATTGCCAAGTTAGATATTGCCATTGCCAAATAAAGCGAAACCTGTCAATAGCAAAAGGCTGCATACGCACATCTATGAAATGCAAAAATACGCACCTTGTATACATATTCTTTAGCAGGAATGATTTTTCAAACACGCTTTAGACCTCAAGGTACTGCTTAACAATACGCTAATCATAAACCTTGAGGTTTAGGTGATGAAGCAGAATTTCTGGAATGACCGCCCGCTGATTTTTTTCTACAATATTCAACAACCTGAAACACAGTGAAGATTACTCTCAAATCAAACCAGCCTGCCATACTGGTATTCTCGATTTCACACCATTCCCTGACTTGTTGCCAGGAGCGGTTTTTGCATATTTGTTTGAGTACATATTTGAAGCGGATATTGTTCAAGATGGCATTGTAGAAAACCTATTTATTTATTACTTTATAGGTATGATAGTGAGTCGGTTTGGCTCTTTAGTTGTAGAACCATTATGAAAAAAACAAAATGAGTCAAAGTTGGAACTGTCATTATTGATGATACTTTTTAAGCGGGCATTGCCATCACGCAGAAGCTGGTTTTCCTGTGTCAGTCCCTCAATTTTTGCATTTAAACGTTCTACATCCTCTTTGTGTTCCCGTTTTTCTGTATGAAGCTCATTTTCCATGGCATCAAGACGTGCCATAACATCAACTTTTTTGTTCCATTCAGCCAGAAGGCTGAATACAGAAAACGACATAAAAGAGGCTATCGTTTTCCAAATTATCATTTGTTAAAACGACGCCCCTTTTATCGCTCATTATTTTTTTAGATTATTAAACTATCTTATTATGATGTAGCACGTCCTAAGGCAGCTGCTGTTTTTGGTTCACTTACTTTTACCCCAGTTGTACCAAAAGTAATAGTAGCTGCACCATCTTTAAATGTCTTACTTGATACTTTAACCTTAGTGTAATCAAGACCTGCATCCTCAAGTGCACCTATTACTGTCACATTACCAGCAGCCCCATCTCCAACTGTTCCTGTCGGCTTTATAGTACCATCATTTTTAATTTCTATAGTCCCTTCTACAATACCATTTTCTGCTGAATAAATCTCAACAGCCGAGATAAGTGTATCAATCTGGTCAGCGTCAGCAGATACTCTTGATTTCTCAACATACTTCAGGTACTGAGGTGCAAGCACACCGATCAATACTGCCATGATGGCGATTACGATGATTAACTCCACGAGGGAGAAACCTTTGTTATTGAGTTTCTTTTCCTTTAAATTGTTCATTGGACTCACTAATCCTTTCCTCTTTTCTTCCATGATTAAGTTATACCGTACCACCACATTTACAAGATGCAGTATCCCCTCTCTCAACCATGATGCTAAGTTAATAAAGTTACTTTTTATCTTATTCGCCTTGCTTGGCCATGCTTATGTATATACAGCTACACCGTATGTTCTCTGCTATACAGCATAGTTGTATATGCATGAGACATCCCTGTACTGTATGCATGTCCATATTCCAAAACTGTTGTCCCGCGGCTGATATGTATGCGCTCCGTTTTGTCATCAAAACTTTGCCAAAACAATCCCTTTCAGCCATTTATCCGGTTACATTTCACAGCTTTGGCTATCGGTCTTCCCATAAAGCAGGTATATACCTGCACAGCCTCACGCAACGGATAATTCATATGTATACTGACCGCATCGCCTATCCCACAAACAAAATGACTATTAGATAAACAATGGAGATACGAGCAAATAATATAGTGATCCGCTCTCCTGTTGCAGTCGTTTGCGCTTTTCTATATAATATTATACATAATGGACGGTTAAGAGATGGCTCTCGGATTGTAATGATATTGCTCCACGATATAGACCATAAAAACTGAAATTTGCCAGTCCGATATTATATCTATTGTCTCATTTGTTACAAAAACATATAATGAAAGAGGAATATTGGTTTTGCCGTACAATTTGGCACTATTTTATCTGTACTATTACCTTGATTTGTTGCTAATTTGTCACTAACCACAACTTGCTATTTTGTACTGCTAATTTGTTATTTGGCATTTTCTCTTGAATGCAATAGATAATAAGTTTTTGGAGGTTATTATATGGCTCTGATTTCATGCCCAGAATGCGAACATTCTATTTCTGAAAAGGCGTTTTCCTGTCCCTCATGCGGATATCCCATGAACATTGCATCCGGCATAACGCTTCCCCGACGCAATGCGCGAAAACGTCGTAAGCTTCCAAATGGCTTTGGAAGCATAAAGCACTTGTCAGGCAGGCGTTCCAGACCATGGGCTGCTTACCCGCCTGTAACCAAGTTTTCATTAAACGGTTCTCCTATCCTTGATCCTGCAATAGGATACTTTAAAATATATGATGATGCTTATCAGGCGCTGATGCTGTACAACAATGCTCCGGATAATATCAAAAAATCAAATATACCTTTTTCTGAGTTGTGTACTGCCATACTATCGAATTACAGCTGTACCATGTCTGCCAAATATTCCAATATTACCTTTGCAGAACTGTACGAGCAATATTTTGAAAACAAATACAACCAATCTAAAAGGAAATTATCAGCATCTGCCAAGTATTCCGCACAGGCTGCTTTTAATAACTGTTGGAAACTGCATGACAGGAAGTTTGCTGATTTAAAGAAAAATGACTTGCAGAATGTTGTTGACACATGCCCCTTGAAACATTCCAGCCTTGAACTGATCGTCTCCCTTTTCAGGGGAATGTATGCCTATGCCATACAAAATGATATTGTTGAAAAAGACTATTCGCAGTATGTCTGCATAAATATACCTGATGATGATGAGAATGGTGTTCCTTTTTCAGCGGATGCACTTGACGTACTCTGGAAAAACAGTGATAAGGAAAATGTCAGTGTTATTCTTCTGATGATTTACACAGGTTTCCGCATCGCTGCATACAAGACAATATATTATAATGAAGCGAAACAATATTTTCAAGGCGGCATAAAGACCCTTGCCAGCAAAAACAGAATTGTTCCTTTGCACCCCGCAATACAATCTTTTGCAAAGGATTTCGTCCTGAAATATTTTTCGGGCAATGAAGTTTTTGTAGTCAGTAAATTCCGCAACAACTTTTATAAGACACTCAGTTCTCTTGGGCTGTCAACATCAACATCAGGAACAAAGCACACACCTCACGATTGTCGTCATACCTTTTCATGGTTATGTGACAAATATGGAGTTGATGACCTGTCAAAGCATCTTCTGATGGGGCATTCCCTGGGAAATGACGTTGAGAAGTCAGTATATGGGCATAGAACCTTTGAGGATCTGAAAACCGAAATTGAGAAAATCATGGTACCTGATTTCAGA
>JAIECJ010000008.1 GCA_029068555.1 Lachnospiraceae bacterium | reverse complement strand
TTGCACACAAAATGCTAAAAGGCAAGCATTTTGGCGCATGATTCCCACTACTTTGGTGTAGGTGTGAACAGTAACATTCTTTCTTCCTGATAATGAAAAACTGCGTCCTACACTCAACTTTATCCAAATACTGAGGAATCTTCATGGAATCAAATTTTGTTACAATACTGTTTACTATATGGTTTATATTACGATTAGTATGGAGTAAAATTTCCACATCCATATCTAGGGAGTTAATCAATATCATGTGCCGTGTGGTCGTTGTCATTGATATTTGTCTGTTCCTGCTCACCATAAAGCTTTTCCAGTTCTGGCTGCTGATATTTTATATCATGGTGGGAATGTTTTTTCTGAATGAAAAGTTTGGCAGGTGGACAGAAGCTGCCTACATGCGGCGGAACTATGTAAGCTCCATGCAGGACTGCATTATGACAGTCGGAACGTTTATGATTGCAATCAGCCTGATGTTTTTGTCAATGATAAAATAAATAATAACAATTTAGGCTTTCGTATGCACTGTGCGCAACAGTATAGTAAACAACAAAAGTATTTTCTGTTCGCTATACAAATAAATCACTTTATACTTCTGAGTAAAAAATCTGCCAGCAAACTGATATTTTTCAGCTTACTGGCGGATTTTTTACTCAAATATCATACGAAATACATTCAGTGATTCCAGTGGATGGCCGTCAAAATCAAACATTGCCTGATTATCCCACGAACAGCCGCCGTAGTATTTTCCGGCGTCCTCCGGATCGTAATCTGATGCGTAGCTGCTCGCCCAGCCGCTTCCGAATTCCTCCCAAATTGGAGCGTTGTCTGCCGTCGCCTCGCCAACGGGAATCCAAGTCCCTTCCCAGTAAAATACACCGAGTGCGCCTGCTTCACTTGCCGCCGCGCAGACATCGCGAACCATACTTGCCTGCCCCTGAACCGTTGCCGGATAACCGTTGACCAGATCATCTACCCCAACAAGGCTATTGGCACTCCCGTCACCATCCTCGGAAGTATAGCAGTAAGATGTTTCTGCAATAACAACTTTTTTGCCATATCTCTCCTGAATGATTTGAACAACACGCTGCATATTTTTCATGGAACCGTCCCAGAACGGATAATAAGACAGCGCAATGATATCATAGTCAATTCCAGAATTTTCCAAATTTGCAACCAGACTGTCTACCTGTGCCTTATTGTTAATACTTGTATAATGAACAGCAATCTGAATATCTTTCTCATATTCCTCTGATATTTCACGAACCGCATGGCTGCCTGCATCCAAAAGCTGTGTAACCACAGAGAGCTGTGTCTCGCCGGACATGCCGTTATTGATTTCATTTCCAATCTGCACCATTCCCACATCAACGCCTGCGTCAAGGATTTCTGCAAGACTTTCCTTTGTAAAATCATAGAGCGCGCTGCATTTTTCCTCGCCGCTCATTCCCTCCCATGCCTTCGGCGCATGCTGTCTCTTGGGATCTGCCCAGAAATCAGAATAGTGAAAATCAATACATACTTTCATGCCAAACATGGTTGCACGCTTTCCCAGTTCAATCGCTGTTGCAACATCATTATTGCCGCCGCCATATCCGTTGCCGTTTTCATCATAGGGGTCGTTCCACACACGCAGACGAATGTAATTTATGCCAGACTGCGAAAGTGTTTCAAAGACATCCTGTTCTTCCCCTTCAAAATTATAGTATTTGACACCGCTTTTTTCTTCCACAAGTACGGCTGATGCGTCCATTCCACAGATAAAGTCTTCAGAAATGCCTGCAATTGGCTCTACATATATAGAATTATCCAAACCATCCTGCTGGGAAACTGCAGCAGTATCATAACTTGTTTCCGTCTGGTCTGGAACCCGCACTTCAGCCTGTGCAGAAACCTGTGATTCACTCTGCATTTCTGTATGAACCGGAGCCTGTGTCTCTGCCATTGACTCCTCACTGCCTGACCCACATCCCTGCAAGGCTGCGGAACAAAGACTGGCGCCGATACATAAAGCAATCCATTTTTTGTGTACCTGTTTCATAACATAAAACCTCCCTATTAAATCGTTTCCGGACATCAAAAACAAAGTTTTCAATTATTATAGCGAAAAAATCTGTAGTCATGCAATATCGCAAAACGATTTCAGGAACACAATTTGTATCATATTCGGGATTGTTTTTTCTGTTATAAAAGCGCACAAGAAATGTGGTCATTCGCAAGAGGAGGCTGCAGAAATCAAGTACCAGCTGTAACCCTTAAAAAGCAGGGTTTGATTCTCACCGTGAAAAATTGGGGTAAGTGTCTCTTGAAACCACTGATATGCGGCTTCTTCTTTTCGTTCGCCTGCATCAATTCTGGCATTTACATTTGACTGAATCATCATAAATTCAATAAAGGATGCCAAATCAAAGGAGTGCTCCATTTCCAGGTGTGTCTGTTTTAGCATCCGAAATCCGTACGGTTCAACATCCTTATTTTTCCATATTGAATCATCCCGATATGGTCTGGGAAATTCCTCTAAGTATTGATTATGCCACCAGTCCGTATATGACGGATTCCCGTTCATCTCATCCGAGATTGCAAAATCATAGATAAGCAGATACCCATTGTCTTTCATTGCCTGGCGTATTCTTGACAAAAAACACGCCCTGTCTATCCACTGGATTGCGCCTGCTGCCGTGACAATATCGACTTTTTCCGCTGGTATTGCTATTTCCTCTGCACTGCTGACAATATATGTAATATTTTCATCCAGTCCGCAGACCTCCCGCGCAACACGTATCATTTCCGGGGAGATATCTGAACCAATCACTTTTGAACAGATATATTTCAATGCCTTTGTCGAAAGACCAGCCCCGCAGCCGATATCCAGCCCAAGCGCAAAATGCTGTCCCCCGATATCTTCCTGAAATTTTTCAATCACCTGTTTATGTAAAAAGGGTCTGTTTTTATAACCCTCCGCAATCCGCTTATAATCAAAATCCGTACTTTTCACGCTGAATCCTCCTTGTATTTTCTTATCTTTTAACGTAATGATGCAAATAACAGCTGAATACCCATTTTCGTAAGACCAGTAATATAATCCGCTTCATAAGAGTCCTGATATAATATTTGCGGAATTACTTCTACGGGCAGATAGCGACGACAATATGACTCTATATCAAAGCTATCCACGTCTATTGAAAAATAGAGCATTAACTTTTCGGGGTTTACCAATGTGATAAGCTGAACCGCAATCCTTCCAATATATTGTTCCATCTCCATATTTTGATAGCCGTTCAATGCAATTTCACGAAATGTCCGCTTTTCATCATATGGACTAAAACCAAGCTCCCCCTGAAAACCACAAAATCCGCTGACTGGTGCACCGTTTACAAGGCAGCTGCATCCAGGACCTTTCTCTCCAATGTGAATGCATGCAATATTTTCGATCCTGTCATCTCCGAACCCTTCTATCAAAGCATTCATATTATTTAAGACCAGCACAGGAATACTAAATTTATCCGCAATTATTTGTTGCAAATCACAGTTTTGCAATTCTGGGAAACCGTCAATCAAAAATATTTTTCCCTTGTGAACCGCCCCAGGAACACCGATTACAATTGACCTTATTTGGGGAAAATGTACAAGTGTCACCTGCAAAAATTCCAAAATGTCCGGAACAGAAATATTACCTTCTATTGGCTTTTCCTCATGGCTCTTATTTTCATTATCCATATTTATGACAAATGCTTTTAAACCGCCCTGCGCAACAATTATGCATAAACTGTACGCATACTCTTTATCCAGCTGATATACATATGCCTTTCTGCCTCCGGTATCACCACGCTTGTCATGAAGTATCTTTATCATTCCCTTGGATACCAGCTCATCGACAATTTTACCTGTTGTCGGAAAACTAAGATTTGTCTTTTTGGACAGTTCCTGCTTGGTATAAATACCAAAGTCACTGACTGCCTGAACAATACTGTCTTTATTAAAGTCTTTCGCAATACTTGAAAACGCCATTTTATCACCTTATTATTTAATTAGTTATTTAAACTATTTAAATAATAAGGCAAATTTTTACAATTGTCAATAAAAATGTTTTTACCTACATGGACCCTGCACGCCCTTAATTCAGGTTCCCTTTCCTGTGTGTAAATAGAAAAATCATTTTATAGCAAAAAACCGGAAACACTACTGTTCCGGTTTTCCACTTTGTTATTTTGCATCATCACTATACATCATTGTTGTCGTCGTAATTTTTGTCTCTGATAAGGGATTATGGTCGTCTGTCTGGGTAAGGGCATAACTGCCATCCGCGTTTTTCGTAACTTCCACATATACTGTCCGGCCGTCCTGTTTCATATTGATACCACAAACTCCGTTTTCGTCAAAAGAATCCGTAATCTCTATCTTCTGGTCATGGTAATACACCCAGACTTTGCCGTCCGCATCTTCCTTAACACTTGCAGATTCATTGATTTGTTCCGCAAGTTCGTCAGCAGAAAGCCATGTCATGCTTCCGTCCTCGTCAATGCTGACACCTCCATAACCCATTATGGCCTCATCTCCATTTCCATGGTCATAAGTAAACAGATAACCGCCGTCTCCATGCTCTGCCACTTCCATTTCTGTCTGTCTGCCATACAGCCACACGCTTATTTTCTCCTGGATACCGCCGATATCCGCCGCATATACGGTACCGGAACCACCGATTAAAACTGCACATGCGACTGCCGCCGCAACTGCCATATTTTTTTTGTGTTTTTTCTGAATCTTTGCCATTTCTTCCACCTCCAAATATAACTGCCGGGAGGACTGAATTGCTGAAAAAGCCTGTTTGTAACGTTCTTTATTTGTCATCATCCCACTCCTCCTTCAATGTTTTCCTGAGCATTCCACGCCCGCGCGACAGCCTGGTTTTCACATTACTTTCGCTCAGTTTTAGAATATTTGCGATTTCGCTGACAGAATAATCCTCATAATAATATAGATGGATTACAATGCGGTATTTCTCCGGAAGCTGCATCACTGTCTCGAAAAGGTTTTCTGCCTCCGGTGTCTCGAATGCCAGCTCCTCCATATAATTCTCAATAGAAACCTTGTTGCGTCTCCAAAACGTGCGGTTTACATTTTTCGCCTTGTTGACGGCAACCCGCATCAGCCACGCACGGACATGCTGCTCGCTCTCAAATTCCTTTTTTGTTGTATAATACTGGACAAACGTATCCTGAACCACATCTTCTGCATCCTGTGTATTTTTGCACATGTTAAATGCCGCAGCGAAGAGACTGCCCTGGTATAACGCCGCCAGTTCCTGTACGGACTGTCTCATGAGTGCTCCTTTTGATTTTTCTTTAAAAGATCTTTCATTAATAGTACAACTAATAAACGCATAAGGTTACACTTTTTTAAAATTTTTTGATGAAAAAAAGAATATATGATACAATGGGTGCAAAAGAGAAGAATGATTTAAATTCTACATGGAGGATTAATATGAGTATTTTAAATGTTGAAAATCTTTCTCACGGATTCGGTGACCGGACAATATTTTCGAATGTGTCTTTCCGCCTTTTAAAGGGCGAGCATATCGGTCTGGTTGGCGCCAACGGCGAGGGAAAATCCACTTTTATGAATATTATTACTGGCAAGCTGATGCCGGACGAAGGCAAGGTTGAGTGGTCAAAAAATGTGCGTGTAGGATATCTTGACCAGCACACTGTTCTTGAGAAAGGCATGTCTGTGAAAGATGTGCTTTCCTCTGCCTTTGATTTCTTATACGATATGGAAATCCGTATGAACGAAATCTGTGACAAAATGGGCGAGGCATCTGAAACAGAGCTTGAAATTTATATGGAAGAACTCGGCACGATACAGGAGCTGCTTGACCAGCATGACTTTTATATGATTGATGCAAAAGTTGATGAAGTCGCGAGGGCACTTGGCATTATGGAGGTCGGACTTGATACAGATGTCACTGATTTAAGCGGCGGGCAGCGGACAAAAATCTTACTCGGAAAACTTTTGCTGGAAAAACCTGACATTCTTTTGCTGGACGAGCCGACAAATTATCTTGACGCGAATCACATTGAGTGGCTGAAGCGTTATCTTCAGGATTACGAAAATGCTTTTATCCTGATCTCACACGACATTTCTTTTTTGAACAGTGTTATTAATATTATTTATCATATGGATAATGCCGAGCTGACACGCTATGTCGGGGACTATGAAAAATTTCAGGAAGTCTATGCCATGAAAAAATCACAGCTTGAAGCTGCTTACAACAGACAACAAAAAGAAATTGCAGACTTAAAAGATTTTGTGGCGCGGAATAAAGCACGTGTGGCTACAAGAAATATGGCTATGTCACGCCAGAAGAAGCTTGACAAAATGGATGTCATCGAACTTGCCGCGGAAAAGCCCAAGCCGGAATTTCGATTTAAGGAAGCAAGAACCAGCGGGAGATATATCTTTACAGCAAAAAGTCTTGTTATCGGCTATGATGAGGCACTGTCTAAGCCACTTGACATTTCTATGGAGCGCGGGCAGAAGATTGTCCTTATAGGCGCAAACGGTATCGGCAAAACTACGCTTTTGAAAAGTATTTTAGGCCTCATCCGCCCTTTAAACGGCGGAGTGGAACTTGGCGATTACTTGGAAATCGGGTACTTTGAACAGGAGATGGATCAGTCTGTAGCCACAACATGTATTGAGGAAATCTGGAACGAGTTTCCATCACTGACACAGTATGAAGTACGTTCTGCCCTTGCAAAGTGCGGACTTACGACCAAACACATTGAAAGTAAGGTGAAGGTATTAAGCGGCGGGGAGCAGGCGAAAGTAAGGCTGTGTAAATTAATCAACAGACCCACAAATATATTGCTGCTGGACGAGCCCACAAACCATCTTGATGTCGATGCAAAAGCAGAGCTAAAACGCGCCCTGACGGAATATAAAGGCAGCATCCTGATGGTCTGCCATGAACCCGAATTTTATGACGGACTTGCCACCGATGTATGGGACTGTTCACAATGGAGCACACGGATATGATAATAGTAAATGACAAAAGTATTTGCCGTTTATTACAATCAATGCACACGACCGCATACCGCTATGCGGCATGCGGTCGGGCTAGAGCGTGTTTGAAAAATCATTCCTGCCACCTACGTCTCCTTTATTTGGCCAGTCCTATATACACCTATATAGCCATAGTTGTCGTCTCCACAATCGACATCTTCCGAATCTTTCTGACGGGGTTATAGATTGCCAGAACAACAGATACAGCAACAGTCACAAGAATCAGACAAAGCTCGCCGGCTGGCAGCTGCCATGGATCATTCCAGCGGTAAGTCACTAGAAATTCATACAGTTTTTTATTCAGAAAGAGTCCCAGTACCGTTCCGCTGATTCCGCCAACCGCCGCATAGGAGACTGTTTCTGCGACAATCATCTTCGCAAGCTGCCCATCACTCATCCCAATGGCACGCAGACCGCCATACTGCTTCATCCGCGCCTCAACACTCATGGCGACACAGTTAATAATGTTGCAGACAGTGACAATGGCAATCAGAAACAGAAAACCATAGATAAATAACTTGAAAGAGTAGTTAGCCCCCAGTACACTCTGTTTATGCATGCGCTGGTCGGAAAAGATATATTCTGCGCCTGCCAGCGCGCGGATGGCGTCAATGTCAGAATCCGCAGCCTGACGGGTCAGTTGGATATCTATGATTGTGTAATCCTCCATACCAGTGAGCTGACAAAATGTGTCCTCCGAGCAGAGGATAATGTCGCCGTCTGCCGTATTAAACGGGCATTCAGACACCATACCTGCTATCGTAATCTCTGTAGTCTGCCCATTAACAGTGAGCTTCACAGTGTCGCCCGTCTGTATTTCCGTGTAGCTGTCATACTGGGGCGCTGATACGATCAGTCCGGTTCCGGTCAGGGTCTGCACTTCTTTCAAAGAGCCATTGAGCAAGTATTTTTTTGCCCACTGAAACTGTTGTGCGTCGTAGGAGATTAAGACAGCTTTATTTTCCTTGCCGTTTGCCACAGTCGGAAGGTTGTAGGCAAACATGCGTCCATAGACGTGCTTGACGGCGGGATGATTTTCCAATGCTGTGCGTAGTGAGCGGTCAACAGTACAGGTACTGGCAGCGTCTTCACACATAATCGAAATGTCCGGTGACCATGGATGGAGTGCCTTAAGGGCATGTCTCATAAAGTCAATTGTCGTGGAAAATGACAAAAAGAGGATAATACTCAGGGCAAAGGATGCCGAGACAAGCAGAAGATTTCTGGGGTTTGTGACGGCGTGATGGATGCCAAGCGCGGTATCAACCTTGCAGAAGGTCATGCTTGCAGCTCTGCGCACAGGTGTCAGATGGTTGGCGTTTCCCGTTACTGCCGCCAACGGAGAAGCCTTTGACGCTTTTTTTGCAGGTGCACGGGATGCGAGAAGCACTGTTAAAATGCCGATGACAATGCCAGCAGTAATGCTCGGCAGACTGACCGCGAAGGCAGGCATGGTGGCAAAATAGAAAGGACTGAGAGCGCGAAGAACCGCACAGAGCACCCAGATAACAATCATACCCGTAAGAATGCTAGCGGGGATGGCAAAAGTGCACAGACTGAGCGCTTCCCTGTGAACCAGACGCATAATCTGCCATGGTGTCGCACCTACACAGCGGAGCATTCCGAAAAATTGTGTTCGCCCAGCGATAGTGCTGTTGAGACTTCCCGCGATCATAAAGATACCCGCAAGCAGCACCAGTGAGGAGAGAACGGCGGCAGCGGTGTAAATCATCATCATAAACTGGTTTCCCTCGTCACTCTGCCCCAGAAGTCCCAGCAACATTGCCTGTTCGCCCACCTGTTCATCGGATAGCTGGAACTGTACCTTGATATCGTTGATGGTTTGGCGGATAGTACGGTGGTTATGAAACTGAACCATAAAACAGCTGTCATAGTCGTCCGGATTACCGTCCACCACGTCAGGATAAAAGGCACGGAAGGCAGCAGTGTTCATAAAAACACCATAGATATCCTTGCTCAGTATCATTGGCAGATCATTTGCAAAACCAGATATCGTATATGGATATTCTGTCCCCCTGCCGTCGCGTATGGCAATCTGACTGCCGATATTAAGTCCTAAATCCCGCTTTACATTGTCGCTCACAAGAACTTCTTGTTTCGTCTGTGGAAAGGATCCTTCCGAAATACTGTCAGCGTAGATTTCTTCCAGAAAAGCCTCATCACTTCCACAGATGACCACATCCTTTCCTGCAATCTGATAACCCATATCCAGCTGGTAGTTTAGTGTACCATAGCAGGAGAGCACATTGACCTCAGGACGCGCCGCAATTAGTTCAGCTTCCGCGTCGCTGATATTGTTAAGCATAATATGCCAGTTGCCGTCCTCCTGTTTTGTTTTCAAAAGCTGGCTCTGGATGTACATATCCGCCATGCCAAATATGGTCGTCACGAGAAGTACTGACAGAAAGATGCAGAAGACCGACATACGGTTCTGCTTTCGGTGTGCCTTGGCATAGAGTGGAATAAGATCAAGATAATTTTTCATCTCTGTATGACACCCCTTTCTCGCCCGCAGTCCCCAGATCAGCCAGAAAGCCGTCCATCACGCGCAGCACCCTGTCTGCGGATGCCGCCAGCGCATTGTTGTGTGTAATCATCAGAATTGTCTGCTGATAGTGCCGTGACGCTTTGATAAGCAGGTCGAGGACCTCATGACTGTTGTGACTGTCAAGATTGCCAGTCGGCTCGTCAGCCAGGATCAGCTTTGGCTTTGTAATCAGGGCGCGCCCGATAGCCACGCGCTGCTGTTGTCCGCCTGACAGTTGGTTTGGCAGATGGCGGCGCCTGTCCTGTAACCCAAGAATTTCCAGTGTCTCCTCGACTGCGGCAGAATTAGGCTTACAGTAGTCGAGCAGCAGCGGAAAGATAATATTCTGCTCCACAGTCAGCTCTGCAACCAGCTGAAAGGACTGGAAGATAAAACCAATATTGCGCCGCCGGAAGATGGTGCGCTCCTTCTCCTTTAAGGTAAAAAGATTGTGCCCGTCAATGCGGATTTCCCCCGACGTGGGTGTGTCGAGTGCACCGATGCAGTTTAGGAGTGTGCTTTTGCCCGAGCCGGACGCACCGACCACCGCGCAGAATGTTCCTTTTTCCAGCGAAAAAGACACATTTTTTAAGGCGTTTACCTGCGTTTCGCCTTTCCCGTAGGTTTTGCATAGATTGTTTACCTGTAATATTTCCATTGTAATATTGACTTTCTGTAACAGTTTTGTGTACTGTCTGTATTTACTCTTGTAAAATTCCGTAGAGCATAATTTTAAAAATACATAAGACTGTTACGACTCCTTTCTGAAAACATTTTTTAGACACGCTCTAGAGCGCGGTTGAAAAATCATTCCTGCCACCTGTACCTCATTTTGCGTTATATTTGCGCCAAATTCAGTCAACATAAGGCATTGCCCTTTATGCCTTTGACCCCTATGCCTCCTTCATTTGGCACAAATCTCTCACAAACTGTGACCCGCATCTGGCAGAAAGCATTTTTCAACCACGCTCTAATGATAGCAGACGTAGATTACAGCGAGGTGAATTTTAGCTTACAGATTTGTAAGGGAAGTGTATAGAAATTTAAAACAGACATGAATCGCAACCTTGGGCGCCATGAGGAAACAAAATTGTAAAACAAGTCCCAACCCGCGGCGTGCTCTGCACCGTAATCGTTCCGCCCTGCCCTTCCACAATCAACTTTGCAAGCGGCAGTCCCAGACCAATGCCCTGCATACCTGAGGACTGGCGGCTTCGGTAAAACCGCTTAAAGATGTGATGTATATCCTCAGGAGCAATTCCGTCCCCATCATCGGCGATGCGAATCATAGTGCTGAAAGGCGAGGTCTCCCAGGTAATGCGGATTGTGCCTTCTGCGCGGGTGTGGTCGAGTGCGTTTTTGACAATATTGCCAATTGCCTCACCTGTCCATGCTGGGTCGCATAGAATCGTATCAGAGGAATAAATCATTGCAGAAGTCGTTCCGAGATTTTCTATGAGAATTGTTTTTCCTTCATCTTCAGCGCGTGCTGTCAGTTCGCTGACTGCATCTGAAATAAGCTTTTGCAGATCATATCGCTGGTTTTCAAATACAATATTTCCAGAATCGAGTCTCGCAATCTTCAGCATAGACTGAATCAGCTGATCCATGCGTTGCAATGCAGTTCCAGACTTGGCAGCGAACTGCCGTATCACATCGGGATGGTGAGATTCATTTTCCATAATCTCCTGATACATGGACAGTGCCGCCAACGGTGTCTTTAACTGATGGGAAATATCGGAGATAGCATTTCTCAAAAAGAGCTTCGACTGGTGTTCCACATCATTTTGTGCCTGAAGCATTGTCGCAAGCCTGTCTACTGCAGAGAACATTCGATAGAGAGAACCTTCATCTGTCTGCGGCAGGCGGCAGGAAAAGCTGCCGTCAGCATAGCTGTTGATAATGGACGTAGCGCGGTGGTACAGAGTATTTCTTCTGTGAAGGAACAGCAGACTGCCGCCAAGGAGACTAAGACATACTAGAAGTATCACAGACAGCACGCGGCACAGTGCGTCCCTTCGAAAGCGATAAAGCTGTGGAAAAAACTGGTTTTCCAATTCCGGACGGATTCCGATTTTTCTTAGAAGTTCCGCCCCTGTCTTCATTTTCCAGGCATCAAAAATGACACTTGTGTCAGTGAGTGCTGTTGCGATTATAGTTTCAGGAACTCCCTGTGCAGCCAGTGAAGCAGCAATCGTTTCGTCGTGTTGCAGAAGCATTGTTTTCGCGGAGCTTGTCAGATTGCCGCACAATATTATTGCAGTGACAAACAGAAAAAGTGAGAGTGAGAGCAGAAATGTATAATATTGTCTGACTTGTTGATCCTGCATAAGTTCTGGGTATCGTTTATTCATAATAATTTTCCTTCTTAGAGCCTTTCCAGACAGGCTCTTAAAATTTCCTATGTAAATTTTTCTGGAATATCCACCACTGACGAAGTAATAGTAGATTATGGCACCCAGCGGTAGCCGAATCCGCGCACCGTCGTCAAATACCTTGGCTGCGACGGGTCAGGCTCAATCTTCTCGCGAAGACGCCGTATATATACAGACAAGGTGTTATCATCCACGAAATCCCCTGTGTTATCCCAAAGTGCGTCTAAAATGACTTCTCTGGTGACAACGCTGCCCGCGTTGCGCACAAGCAGACAAAGCAGACGGTATTCCGCCCGCGTGAGTTCAACAGCAGTTCCATTTACTGCCACGTGGCTGTCTGCAAGGTCAATGGAGAGATGACCAGAGGAAATAAAGGGCTGTGCCGCATACTCCGTCCGCCGTAATAGCGCGCGTATTCGCGAGCAGAGTTCTCCTATTTTAAATGGCTTCGTAATATAATCATCCCCACCGCTGTCAAGCCCACGGATGACATTTACCTCCTCGTCCGCTGCCGTGAGAAAAATAATAGGGATTTGGCTGCCGTCTGCCCGTATTCTCGCACAGACATCAAAGCCGGTTCCATCGGGTAAAGTAACATCAAGAAGGAGCAGGTCATATGAACCTGACAGTTTCAGGCGCTTCATTGCCTCGCCTACAGTGTGCACCGTTTCTACATCGAAACCGTTCTTTTGCAGCGCGTATTCCAGTCCGTCAATCAGACTGATATCGTCCTCTAACAGCAGTATCTTGGTCATGAGTGGTCTCTCCTTATATTCGTATTATAGCATCTTTTAACGGGAACCAAAAATCTTTTAAGCACTGCCCTTTGTACCTTTGACCCCTACGCCGCCTTCATTTGGCACAAAGCCCCCACAAACTGTGACGCACATCTGGCAGAAAGCATTTTTTAGGATGACCTATTCTTCTCCAAACTCTCTGACAGCTGTTTCATAAAGATTGTTCCCTTGCGAGTCAATAACAACGATAACAGGGAAATTCTTCACTTCAAGCTTACGGATGGCTTCTGTACCCAAATCGTCATAAGCGACAACCTCTGATGCCGTAATTGATTTGGACAAAAGGGCGCCTGCGCCGCCGACAGCCGCGAAGTAGACAGCCTGATTGCGTATAATCGCCTCCCTTACGGCACTGTTTCTTTTTCCTTTACCAATCATTCCCTTTAATCCAAGGTCTAACAGTCTTGGGGCATATTTGTCCATGCGGCTGGCTGTCGTGGGACCTGCGGAGCCGATGGGTCTTCCCTCCCTTGCAGGGGAGGGACCCATGTAGTAGATAATGTTGTGCGTCAACTCAATAGGAAGCGGCATGTTTTGGTCAAGTGCTTCATACATGCGCAGGTGCGCAGCATCCCGCGCAGTGTAGATGGTGCCAGTTATATATACATAGTCTCCTGATTTCAGGTTTTTTGTGTCTTCATCCGTGAGAGGGGCTTTGATGTGTTTTTCCATTTTTATTCTCCTTTGTCTCAGATTGTCCTTACCGCATGGCGGTTTACGTGACAGCATATGTTGACGGCTACTGGTAGTCCGGCTATATGCGTTGGGTAGGTGTTTATATTGACAGCAAGTGCAGTTGTCGTGCCGCCGAGTCCGCCAGGACCAATGCCAGTACGATTGATTTTGTCCAGAAGATCTTCCTCCATTTCCCTGACATATGGAATGCTGGAATGTTCGTCAACTGGTCTTGTGAGCGCTTTTTTTGCCAAAAATGCGCATTTCTCAAAGGTTCCACCAATGCCAACTCCGACGACCATAGGCGGACAAGCGTTGGGACCAGCATCTTTTACAGCTGTAAGAATAGCGTTTTTGACTCCTTCAATTCCGTCTGCGGGTTTGAGCATAAAGACACGGCTCATGTTTTCACTGCCAAAGCCTTTAGGTGCGACTGTAATCTTCACGCTGTCACCGGAAGTCATTTCGTAGTGGATGACTGCAGGAGTGTTGTCGCGGGTATTTTCACGGATTAGCGGGTCTTTGACGACAGATTTGCGCAAAAAACCATCTACATAGCCCTGACGGACGCCTTCATTGACAGCATCCTCCAGGCTTCCGCCCTCGAAATGCACATCCTGCCCGATTTCCAGAAAGATAACCGCCATTCCAGTATCTTGACAAATAGGTATCATATCATCACCTGCAATTTGCAAATTATCCTGAAGCTGGTTTAGAATCTGTTTTCCAAGCGGACTTTTTTCTGAATTTATTGCATCTTTTAGTGCATGGTCCATATCAGAAGTGAGGAAGTGGTTGGCCTCAATGCACATTTCCTTGATATTTCGTGTAATTTCTGCTACATTAACTGTTTTCATATTTCGTGTCCTTTCTCTGCACATCTCAATACTGCATTGCACACAGTTTACGAATGAAAAATAATATCTGCAAACTTTGCGTTGGAGGCTGCCGCTAGATTTTGTGGTGTAAGTTCCAGCTGTACGCCAAGCTTGCCGCCGCTCACGACGATGCTGTCCAGCTTTTCGGCGTTCTGATCAATGCGTGTGACAAATTGCTTTTTCATTCCAATTGCAGTACATCCGCCCCTGACATAGCCTGTGACAGCATGAATATCTTTTACATGAAGCATTTCTACAGATTTTTCGCCAACTGACTTCGCAGCTGCTTTCATGTCCAGATCTTCTGCAATAGGAATTACAAATACATAATAGTTTTTGCTGCTGCCCTGTGTAATCAGGGTTTTGTATACCTTTTCATATGGTAGTCCAAGCATGTCGGCAATCTGCATGGCATTTATAAATTCATTACATTCGTAGGTGCGCGTTGTGTATGGTATTTTTTTCGTATCCAGCATTCGCATCGCATTTGTTTTTAATTTTGTTTGTTCTGACTTTGCCATTGATGATGCTCCTTTGAATATTTGTTTTTTACTTACTTGTGACAACTGTTCCTATAATAATATAGAAGTGCTCTTTACTTCCATAGTATACACAAATTATAAAGCGTACACAAGACTTCACTCAAAATCCCTGCCGTGTAATGTGTCATACTGTTACTGTTCACACCTACGCCAAAGTAGTGGGAATCATGCGCCAAAATGCTTGCCTTTTAGCATTTTGTGTACGAAATCTGTTATAATTCACACCTCAATAACTTATAAGCTGATGAAAACTGGCGTTGGTGTGAATTGTAACGTCATACTGAACAGAAAGACCAGCTATTGTATAGCTAGAGCATGTTTGAAAAATCATTCCTGCCATCTATAATAACGACGCGTATGCGTCGTATTCACCACTTTGCGTGATATTTGCATCAAATTCAGTCGACATAAGGCATTGCCCTTTATGCCTTTGACCCCTACGTTTCCTTCATTTGGTACAAACCTTCCACAAACTGTGACGCACATCTGTCAGAAAGCATTTTTCAAACACGCTCTAGGGATGCCATGAGAAAATGTCAAACTATCTGGGTCAGGTATTTCCAACATGGCAGCATTGACAAAGCCAGTGTCAGAACCACAGTGCAGCAGAGCAGTGGAGAGTACTATGAGAAAAGTTTTCAAAATGCCATTTTTATTTAGACATTATGGAATCAGACACAATTGTTCAGACGCCAACCAAGGTAGTGGAAAAAAACATATAATAAAATAAAAAAAGTTGTTGACAAGGACATCAGTCTTATGTATAATAAATTTTGCGTCGAGTGAGAAGACGCACGATTTAAATATTGGTAGAGGATTTAATTCAGTACCGGGGAGAAGTACTCAAGAGGCTGAAGAGGCGCCCCTGCTAAGGGTGTAGGTCGGGTGACCGGCGCGAGGGTTCAAATCCCTTCTTCTCCGTTTGTTTATTTTACAAAATGGATGCGACCGACATGATAACAACGCTATAGGAAAGGTGTTAGCAGCACAAGTCCTTTGCGAATGAAAATCTAGATTTGCAAAAAAATGTAAAATAAATAAAAAAGAGTGTTGACAGAAAATGAAAAAAATGTTAACATGAAATTCCATTGCAAAATAATGGACATACAATTAGAAAAAATGAAAAAAGTCCTTGACAAAAACTTTGGATAGTGATAAGATAACAGAGTTGCGTCAAATAGGGCAACAAAGAACCTTGACAAATAAACAGTAATGCAACCCTGAAAATTCTAAAGAGAGACATCAGCAGAGATGTTGTAGAATTGTTCAGAGAACAAAACCTTAAAAAGTAAAAGCGTCGAAAGACGCAACGGATTAATTAGCCAGATTAACTGGTGCGGGAATCAGACAGAAGCCGAGAGGCAGAATAAGTTTTAACATGAGAGTTTGATCCTGGCTCAGGATGAACGCTGGCGGCGTGCTTAACACATGCAAGTCGAACGGATCCATACTGAAACCTAGTGATGTATGGATTAGTGGCGGACGGGTGAGTAACGCGTGGATAACCTGCCATATACAGGGGGATAACACTTAGAAATAGGTGCTAATACCGCATAAGCGCACAGCTTTGCATGAAGCAGTGTGAAAAACTCCGGTGGTATATGATGGATCCGCGTCTGATTAGCTTGTTGGCGGGGTAAAGGCCCACCAAGGCGACGATCAGTAGCCGGCCTGAGAGGGTGAACGGCCACATTGGGACTGAGACACGGCCCAAACTCCTACGGGAGGCAGCAGTGGGGAATATTGCACAATGGGGGAAACCCTGATGCAGCGACGCCGCGTGAGTGAAGAAGTATTTCGGTACGTAAAGCTCTATCAGCAGGGAAGAAAATGACGGTACCTGACCAAGAAGCCCCGGCTAACTACGTGCCAGCAGCCGCG
>JAIECJ010000079.1 GCA_029068555.1 Lachnospiraceae bacterium | reverse complement strand
CACACAAAATGCTAAAAGGCAAGCATTTTGGCGCATGATTCCCACTACTTTGGCGTAGGTGTGAACAGTAACGATTTTGGGACAAACCTCTCAATAGCAATAAAAGGAATAAAGAATACGATACAGATATATTCTGTTATAGATGTAAAAACATAAATTATTGCATATTATTTTCTGTATCACACATATTTTTTGTGTGAAAAGTATTGTTTTACCCCAATGTAAGCATGAATTGTTTTGTTCATGCAAAAGGGCTCGTTTATTGTGTGAGAATCATGTATCATAATCAATGTGAAAATCAATGATAGTCTTAAGAGAGGAGGAGACTGCAATGAAAGATAAGTTATCAAAATCAGTTGCAAAAGGGGTGGTATCAGCCTTGAACACATTTCTGCGTGCTGATGCAAACTCTGCATCATGCTGTATTATATACCAGCCTAAAGCACCAAAAGATTTAGCAAGATACAGGAGAAAGAAATAATGGAAAAATGTGCAGATGCGATAACGGACTGGCTGATAAGATGTGAGATGATAAAAGATACAGACAAAGAGCTATACCAGTATGCTGTATATAGCGTTTTTTTGTCATTGTCCCCGCTGCTGCTAGCTGTAGGGTTCGGTATTTGTATGGGGTGTGTCAGAGAAAGCGTCATGATAATCATACCATTTGTGATAATCCGAAAGTTTAGCGGGGGATACCATACGAAACATGCATGGACGTGTCTGACAGGCTCATGTCTGTTATTGCTGCTGTGCATCGCATTATCATGCTCTATCAAATGTGGGAAGGAATTAGCGGTTCTTACTGTAGGAGCGGCTGTAAGCCTAATTTGCTTTAGCCCGATTGACAATGAGAATAGGATATTGAGTCAGGACGAAATGAACCTTTATAAAAAGATAACAGCTGTGTTTGTAGTGATCTTTTTATTTGTGGATGTAGTCTTGTTCTGGTATAACCTACATATATATTCGGTTTGCATTTCAATAGGCATTATCTTATCAGCGGCATTACAGTTACCCTGCATTGTTGAAAAGATGGTAAAAAATGAAGCAAAATGACCAAACGAAGGCGAAAAATGTCGTTTGGTGCAAGAAGGGTTGAAATTATGACAGAAACAGGGATAATGGGAATTGTCATTGATTTCACAAAACAACAATACAAAAATTTTATATGTAATGCGGAATGGAGGAATTTAATATGGCAAAAACACAAAAACTAAGAGGAAAAAAATTTTTTGCATTTGGATTATGCATGATAATGTTATTATCAACGGGAATACTTGCTCATGCAGAAACAAAAGAATTTACGTTGACGGTAAATAGCTCTGGATACCAGCAGGATAATTTATCAAAAAGAACTTTGAAGGCAGGCGGTTCTGATTATGAAAATAGGTGGTATGTACGTGCAACTGGTTTTGTGGGTACGGGAACGGTTTATGTACAGTCCATCAAATTGAATGATACAAGCGTTCACTCAAATAAAGAAATCGCATTGGGTAGTGCTTCCTCCGTAGGCGTAAGAAAAGATGAAGCCTATAACAAATATGCTCCTTCAGGAGAATATTATTATTTACAGGGAAGATTTGGGGCATCGGCATCAGGAGATACGCTTAATGTGGTTGGACGTTATACTCCGTAAAGAATGTTTTTGAGTTTAGTGGAATATCAGAGTAACTCGCTGATATTCCACTATTTGTAAGATAATCTAAAAACACCGTGCTTTTGCCTATGCAGCTTACAGTATAAATTTCAAATCTATAATACACAAAAGTCTTTTAAACATATAAATTATGCAAATATGTATGCCTGTATCGTATAAAATTTATAACGTACCGTTTAATTCAAATGAAAAAGACAGAAGTGGTGTCTAAAATAAACAGTCCAAAGGGCAATGGAGCAGCTGGTGCAATGGTGGAAGTACATCAACAATTTTTTAGTTTTGGCAGGTAATGGGGCTTTATAGGATATGAGCAAACCATCGGGTGGTTTGGGTTTATTGTAAAGGAGAAATTTAAATGAAAAAATGGCAAAGTCTTACATTGATTGTAGTTTTTTCTATGTCTTTATTTGGGTGCCAAAATGTAGGGCAAGGACAGGAAAATGAAATGAGTGTTGAAATAATGGAAACTTTTACGGAAAACGATAGTTCTAATGATAAAATTACTTTTCCGACAAGTTATGAAAATACCATAGAAAATGTGGATTTTAGGATGGACGTTATTATTGATACTGATTTAGAAGAACCTCTGGTTACTGCGAAAGCAAAAATGCAAAAAGTAAATGAGAGTCAGGCATTTCAACTATTATTTAGCAATAATGATAATTATGATACATACAATTATGAAGAAAAGGACGAGTATGGGAAAGAGGTAAATACAGGAACATATGTTAGTCCAGAGGAAACAACATTATCATATGGCCCTCTTTCTAGTCAAATGACATATATGCAAAGGGATTTAATGCCATACATACGCAGCTCATTTGTACTTGATGCGGCAGATGAAAGGTATAATGCAAATTTATATTCCACAGAATCACAACTGTCCTTTATGACCCGTGATGAAGCTTTTCAAATAATAAATAATGCATTAGTAGAAATGAATATTGAATGTAAGTATGATTATACGGGATATGCCCTGGATTATAATAGTATGCAGTCACAAGAATATCATGAAGATGTAGATGGAAATATTGACAGAGCACAATATAAAAATCAATGGTCTGGTTTGGATGAAGGATATTATTTCTGCATAAATCAAATATACAGGGGATTACCGCTCTATCATGTATATTGTGAGATATTTTCAGATGTGGCAGATGCGAATGCTCCAATACAAGCATTTGTATCAAAAGATGGAATAGAGTATTTGGAGATTGAAAAAGTTTTTGAAATTTTTGATGAAGAGGTGGGGATTCAATTAGTTCCTATGGATGTTATTGCAGAAACAGTTGCTAATAAGTACAATCAAATACTTGGAAGTTCAACATATGAAATAACGCAAGCAGAATTATATTATTATGTTGATCTGTCTTCAGGGATGGGAGTATATGATATAAAACCTGTATGGATAGTTAAGGGAGTGGAAAAAAATGGACAGGGTCAACATGGTATTCAAGTTATTATAGATGCACATACAGCAAAGGAGATAATACCTTGAGAAAATTTTGTTACTATTTGAAAACGGACCTTAAGAGGTCTATGTATTCAATGAAATTTATTATATCAGTGGTATTGGCCATAGGTGTGTTATTGTTTTCAACGCAGGAAGGCATTGCTTTAGACACAGATGTATTATATGTTTTTTCTATTGTTATGTATGGAATGCCAGCTATGATGGTATTAGTATGTGGAGCCATTGCTTTTGCAGATAGTTTTTGTGAGGACATAGAGCATAAATATATTATGCAGCAAGTTATTCGTGGGGATATTGAAAGGTACGTCTCTGCTAGGATATTAAGTATTTTTTTTGTAACAATGTATTCAGTTACACTCGCTATATTTTTATTTGTATGCATTTTGCATTTTAAATTAGCGTGGGTGGATGTATCCGGTTTACAATACAATCATATCATTCATTCTGGGAGATTAAGATTTTTTTTAATACATAAATGGTATTCCATGTATTATTTTCTGTACGGAATTCAATATAGTGTATTGGCAGGAATTTTATCTCTATGGGCAGCCTATTGTTCCATGTATATTTCAAATCGTATGCTTGTATTATCAGCCCCAATGATTATATATTATTTTATGGATTACATTTTGTCAGGAATTTCCTCTGGAATGCTTAATTTGTCCATGATTTTTTCACCTTCAAATAATATTTTTTTAAACGACTTTTTATCTGTGTTGTTGGTGATTATTATAGCGGCTATAAACTTATTTTTGATTAGAAAACTCTTAATTAAAATTCTGAGGAGGAAAATCTGTGAATAAAGTAAGGTGTGTATGGCAAGATTTTATTAATAATTTTTTCAGTAAACGGTTGCTGGTTTTTTGTATATTCCAATTTTTTATTTTGCACTACTATATTAATAAAGTAAAACAATTTTCCATTGTGGCTGATTATCCTGCATCACCTTGGATATTACCCTTTACAGGACAAAATGTATATTTTTTATTTGTATATGGGATTTCTGTAATTTATTTTTATTCTAACATACCATTTATGCAAAGAAATGAAATGTATGTATTAATGAGGCAAGGAAGAAAGCAGTGGGTATATACTAAAATGTTAAGAATTTGGCTATCAGCTATCCTGCTATCAGCTATCGAGTGGATTTTAAGTATATTGCCATTGCTTCCATGTCTGGAGTGGACTACAGAATGGGGGAAATTATATAATTCACTTGCTATGACAAATGCAGGTTCAGAATATAACGTAAAATTATTTTTCTCTTATGAATTGATTAATGAACATAATGCAGTGATAACAATATCCATATTTTTAATAACTCTATGCATATCTACTGGATTAGTCGGAATGATTATGTTTGCGTTAAGTATTTATATTAATAGAACAATTGCGGTGCTCATGGGAACCTTTTTTTCAATTTTGCCAGTAGTATTTGCTAACTTGTATTTATATCAGCAGTGGATTAGCTTTATTTCACCATTTTCTTGGTTAAATCTACTTTTATTATATGGGAGAGTATGTAAAAATGCGCCTTCGTTATCTATTGTTATTTTTATGACAGTGATTTTTACATTTGTATTATGTTTTATTTCCTTAAAAAGGATACATATAAAAGATTTAAATTGGATAGATGAGGAGTGATTTTATGCAGGATAAAAAAATAAAAGTGATAGATGTAAGTAAATATTTTGGTAAAACACAGGTACTGAGCAATGTTAATTTGGAATGTAATCAAGGAGAGATTACTGGAATTATAGGAAGAAACGGAGCTGGAAAAACAGTTTTATTTAAATTAATATGTGGCTTGTTATCTTTGGATTCAGGTGAGATTGTAATAAATGGCATAAAAAGAGAAAAGCATGCAGACGTCCTTTCCTCTGCAGGTATTATTATTGAAGAGCCAGCTTTCTTAAAAAATTATTCAGGAATAAAAAACTTGGAGTATTTATATATGATAAATAATAAAAATAATAGACCATATTTAGAAGGCATAATGGATAAAGTGGGGCTTAATCCAAAATCAAAAAAACATGTAGGAAAATATTCCATGGGAATGCGTCAAAGACTGGCTATAGCACAAGCAATTATGGAAGAACCAGAATTTTTAATTTTGGATGAACCGTTTAATGGATTAGATAATCATGGTGTAAATGAAATGAGAAATCTGTTTCTTGATTTTAAGAAAAAGGGAAAAATTATTTTAATTGCAAGCCATAATGCAGAAGATATAAACGTTCTTTGTGACCACGTTTACAGCATGGAATCGGGGAATATAAAAGCTGTGCGATAAAGTTTGATGTCTACACCCTGCTCAGGGACAGCTTCAAAGATATCCTTCAGGAGCTTATGGTGGCAGAACTGGATGCCGTAATGCTATTCTGCGCTTACACAGCATTCTACGATAAGGCTGCACAAAATGCGGTAAATGGTATCGAATGGACACAAAGGAAAGAAGGGTTGCAGCTATTACTGCAATTGCCAGCAGCCAATTTAATAAAGGCGGACTCAAAAAATGCGAGTTTGGGAGCCATACACTTTGGGGAGAGTGTGTTAGGCTCTTTTTTGATGAAAATAGATGGGAAAATGGGCATAGGATTCCTAAAAAGATACATTTAATGAAGGCAGTTTCATCCAGTTTTTGAAAGCACTTTTAATACACCAGAGGCAGAAAGCAGTGAAAGGTTACGCAGGACATCAAGACAGGGATCAGACAGTTTTCCAAGCTGTAACAGTTTCTTTAAATGTTCTGTCATCAGTCCGTTGGTGTAATTTCTAAAAATCAATTCAATAAATTCTTATTTTTCAAGGAAAAAATCCCACAATTAACATTTCATAAACAAAAGTTAAAGAGACAAATAATATCTATACTATAACCATTAGTATTACATCTATTATTTTGGGATGCTTTACGAAAAGTACAGACTTATATATACTTTTTATAACTAATAGTAATATATCTTAAACTACATAGGAGCTAAAAAATGGATAAAGGATTATTTGGCAGACGATTACAGAAGTACAGGGAGATGAAGGGCTATAGTCAGGAAGAACTGGCGGAGAAAATTGACTGTAGCGCTATATTTATTTCTGGAATTGAGTGTGGAAAGAAATCTCCGAGTTTAAAGACCTTAATGAACCTGGCAAATTCATTGAATGTGTCTGCGGATATTTTGTTAGGGGGTGAGATGGCAAATTATACGTCTGAAAAATTAAAAGATATGGAAAAACGCCTGGACATCCTGCCTGACAGGGAGCGGCAGCGGATTCTGGACATCATGGATAACATAATTACAATCGAATTAAAATATTGTAAGGAACAGGGGGGAGACTGGCAATGATAACTTTGGTATTTGATACCGAGGAAGAAAAGGATAAGTTTATTGCTTTATATGAGACTTATGGCAAAACGGTTTATTACACATTGAAGCGCTTCCCGATAGATGAGCATACGATTGAGGACTTGTCGCAGGATATATACATAAAACTTGCCGACCACCTGGACAATATTGATCTGGCTGACTTTAAAAAGACACAGAACTACGTGATAACAATCGTGCGGAATTACTGCATGAGTTATCTGCGAAAATATAGCAAAAACCAGGAAGAATTGATGGAGGATGTACCCTCGATAGGAAACAATGCAGGCAATATCGAGCAATATATCATTAACAAGGAGCAGATTATGCAGCTGGCGGATGAAATTGGTCAACTGGATGATATATACAAATCCGTACTGGAGCTAAAGTATGTGAATGAATTTACAGATGATGAAATCGCAGCATTTTTGAAAATTAAGAAAAAGACAGTGGAGATGAGACTTTACAGGGCGAAAAAAATGCTGCGCGCACGGTTAGGAGAGAAGGAAAATGCAGGACAAATTTGACGGGATATGGGATGCGGTACTAAAGGCGGCAGTTGTTGAAAACAGTTATAATGAAATAAAAGATTATCCGTCAAGGGAAGTAATAAATCAAATAGAAGTTCCCGAACAGTATGACAGAAAGATGAACAGGGTAATCAGACACTACCGGCAACTGACTAAAATGAGGAAACTTGCGAATTATGCATGGAGAGCATCGTCTCTGCTGCTTGTTGTGGCGGGCACTGTGTTTTTGATTCTCCTGCAGTTTGACGAGGTTCGGGCTTCCTGCAAAAATGTTATCGTACATATTTATGAAACATTTGTCCAGTATGATTTTCAGTCATTAAATGACAGCAGAAAAAACTTTGAGATTGGGTTTGTGCCGGAAGGATACAGTCTGGAAAAAACGGAGTCAAATAAGGATGGCATGAACATGATATATAAGGACAGCCTGGGAAATGAAATAGAAATAGGATATTTTAGTGATAATAGAACAATATATCTTGATAATGAACATTATCAGATTAGTGATATACAGATAAATAGTGTATATGGAAAGTATTTTGAGTCAGAATTATCAAACTTTGATCATTATATCGCATGGAGTACGGAAGAAGGCAGTTTTTATATTGCTTCCATGCTGGACAAAGCTACAATGAAAAAAATAGCAGAAAATGTAAAATAATCTGTAGAAAATATTGCCGGGTAAACGTTTATATATGTAGGTGCGCAGGAAATTGCAATATTTCCGGCATCAAATTATTAGAAAAGGAGATTTTGCTATGAGACGTGTATTTATTCCAGCGATAATGTTGTCAGCATTAGCCGTTACATTAGAATGTCTGCCTGCACAAACTGTGCGTGCTGAGAGCAGTTCGGAAATTGCCATGGTTTGTGAAGACAACAATGGGAAGTTCGAAGAAATAAATCCCCGGTTTACGTATGTTCAAAGCGCTGATATTGGCGTATATCCGAGTGATGCAGAGGTTGCTTATGATATGTATATACGGGGAATTTCGGAGGTTACCGGGGTATCTGGAACAATGACCCTGTACAAAAAGAAAGCAAATGGTGACTTCGAGGAAAAAGAATCGACAGAAGTTAATTTGTCTGGATCAAAGGTTCGGTGCAGCGGAAGCTTTAAGTCATATGGACAGGGAGAATATAAGCTAGTATTTTCCGGAACTGTACATGCTAAGTCCGGTTCCGAATCAGTTACATTTCGTAATTTCAATTCTTATTAAGATCTAATTTTCATTTACGGTTCTTTCTGGATTTGACGTTTCAAATTCAGGAAGAACCAAGTAATCAGCGGTTAAGTGAATATTGAACTGGGTAGCTTTCAGAACATTGTAGTCATTTTGGATTGTTCAGCGTGGGAGGAATGCAGATGATAAAGGTTGCTATTTGCGATGATGAAAACAGGATTGCCAGCCAGATAGAAAATTTGATTTTAAGTATTTGTATGAAAGAAAATATTATTGTGGATACAGATGTATTTTATTGTGGAAAGTCACTCGAAAAGGAAATAGTAAACGGAACCATGTATGATCTGATATATTTTGACATTCAGATGAAGGACGGGGATGGGATAACGACGGCGAAAAGTATTAGAAGGATGGATGAGAATGTGATATTGATTTATGTATCGGGATATGACAGTTATGTGATGGAGCTATTCCGGCTCGATGTCTTTGCTTTCATCAAGAAACCGATTGATCCGAAGCTTTTTACAGATGTCTTTCTGGATGCATGCAGGAAAATCGGAAACAAGAAATTTTATTTTATATATCACTATAAAAACAATGAGTACAAAATTCCATGTATAGACATCCTTTACTTTGAGAGCAGAGGGCACAAAATTAATATCCATACAAGAAACGGTGCCGTGGAAGTCTTTAATGGGAAATTGTCAGACACACAAACGCAGATTTCCAGAGGAAAAATTCCATTTCTAAGAACCCACCAGTCATTTCTTGTAAATTATCATCACATAAAATCACGTTCAAAAACAGATGTAACCCTGACAACAGGGACTAGGCTGCCAATCAGTGAGGACAGGCAGAAAACGTTTGGCGAACAATACAGTAAATTGCTGGGGGATGAAGTGCATATATAGTGGCGGTCATGAGCGCAAAAAAGTAAATTTGACGGCAAATATCGTCTTTTTGACAGCGAAAAGTAATCAGTACTTAAACAAAGTATAATTGGATACATAAAATAGTTCATTTGGGACAGGGCAGGCTGTCAGGAGGAAAAGTGTATGGGGCGGGTCATATTAAATGCAGTAATGGTTATGGCAACCATGTGGATTGTCAGAAGATTTTGGGGCAGTTTTTTTGAAAAAAAGAAATTATCAGTCAGATTTGCTGCAGCATGGACATTTTTCTGCATATTCCAGATGTATGTTCAGATGAACGAGGGAAATGGTAATGTGTGGATGACAATATGTAATGTTGTACTTATTTTGCTGATAGCTGTATCAGGATATCACTGTGCCGGAAAACAGAAGTATTTTTTGCTGGTAATGCTTTCGGCAGTGTGGGCACTGACTGAGCTTCTTGTGTTTTTTATCCTGAATATCATATCAGACAGACCAGAAGGTCTGGATGCTGCAGGGGCGGTTATCTCCGAGCTTCTGGTGATTATGTTTATTTATGCTGTATCATCGTATCGAAGCAGGCAGAAGGGGGAGCTTGTTCCAAATAATTTTTACTTTTACTTATTATCTTTTCCTGTCGGAAGTATTTACATAGCGGTCAATGTGTTTTACACAAAGGCACATACTTTTTCTTTAGTCTGTACAATAATTATACTTCTTGTATTCAACATGATGATTTTTGAATTGTATATAAAGATGAATGCGATTTTTATGTATGAGTGTGACAACGCCGTGTATGCGCAGCAAGTTGAAATTATTTCAGGAAATACTGCAGAGCAGAAAAAGATTATGCAAGAATTTTATAGAGAAAAACACGATTTGGTAAACGAGCTTGTTTCTTTAAAAGGATGCATTGCGGAAAGGGATGTTGAAGGCCTTTCTAAGAATTTGGACATGATTATTCAGAACTATGAAAGGACAGAAAAGATATCTGACAGCGGAAACAGCACTGTGGATGCCCTTATTAATTTTAAGTACGCAGTGGCAAGTGAATACGGGATAAAATTCCGGCTGAAAATTTTTATACCAAACGAACTCCCGATAGATATCTGCGATATAGGTGTTGTTCTTGGGAATGCAATTGATAACGCGATTGAGGCTGTAAAAGAATGCAGAAGCAGCGACAAAGTAATTGAAATTTCAATGGGGGTGAAAAAAGAATCTTGGATAATTGTCATAAAAAATCCATGTGAACATGAAGTAAAGAGGGACAGGACGGGGATGTTAATGTCTACAAAACAGGATAAACAAAGACATGGATATGGTTTAAAATCAATTCAAAAAATTGCAGACAAGTATCAGGGAGAGGCAATTGCTGAGAGCAGGGATGGGATTTTTTCGCTGATAATTGTATTAAATTTCAGGGAATTTTGACAGTGCGTCAAAAAGTGGGTGTATGGTGGTACAAAGTCCCTAGGGGACTTTGTACCATAAACGATTCATATCACTTGTCCGTGTTGTTCGCTGTATAATTTAAAACTGCTGCGTTTCCCCTGCGTGTTCACGCTCATTTCGGCGTTTGACAACCATGGCGGTGATGACGGTAATAATGCAGATAACCACAACGCCTGCGATGATGACAAAGACAATGTCTGTCGGTGTCTTTGACTTTGTCATAATGGTTTCTGCAGTTTTGGTGAAAGCCTGCTCAAACAAGGCATCCGTTGACAGATCATCATACCAGTACCGGTCAATATATCCCCAGAAAATATCTACAGCCTCGGCATCCATCACAGAATCCACCCGCTTTCCGTTCACGTAGCACATATATCCGACATCATAGTCCTGGTCTTTTTCGGCAAAATACATATAAAGGAACGTGTCTTCGTTGTCAATATGATTTTCATAATATTCCTGCGCATAGTTTTCTTTCTGTATGTCAGTAGACAGCTCAGGACGATATTTTAACAGAACAATATATGGCTGCACACCTGTCTTGTCATAGAATGTTTTAAGCCTTGTGCCGGCTCTGTAGACAGAGTCAAACCAGCCGAGCTCATCGACAATACAATTGCTGTCAAATAAAACGCCAGAGCTTAATTTGCTGCGGTTTCTTGTGCTGGCGGGAATAGAGGATCTGCCGGACCGGCCCGACGACATTCCGGCGGTAAACACTGAAAAAAGGGCAAACATTACCGAAAGTATAATAATCAGTGCGATAACTGACGACAGGGAACCAGAGGAGCTGCCGCCAGAATAGTTTCGGTAGTACCGTCTTCTGCGGTAGCCGTACGATGGCGGAGGCGGCGGGGGCATTCCTGGACCGCCAAATGGCGGCGGAGGCGGCGGAGGTGCGCCGTGAAATGACGGTCCCCTGCTGTGGTATGAGGTGCCGGAACTGGAATGAAATCCTGAACTGTGTCCACCTCCTGCTCTGGCACGACTGCCGCTGCTTACACGGTGTCCGCCTGAAGTGCGCGATGATGAGTGACCTCCTGATGAGCGGCGGCCCGTTGAACGGCTTCCGCCTGAACCTGCTCTTGGCATGATTGGCTATCCTCCTATTTTTCTATTTGTTTTTCGACTCCGTTGAGGTTAATGTGCTCGTCTTCTTCCATCGGAATCATTAGATAGTTTTGACCGTCAATTGTCTCATATTTGATTTTCTCAGCCTTCTCAGGCTTCATGCGCAGAAAAACCTCCGCCCAGCTTCTGGCCTCCTCCGGGTCGACAGGCGCTTCCATCCTGACAAGCGTTTCAATCTGCTCAGATTTTTCTTCATTTTCCTGCTTTGAGTCCTTCAGCTCCTGCTTTAGAGAAGCAACTTCCTCAAGAAGCTTCATTTCCTTCTTTTCCTTGTTGTTCTTCTCAATCGCCTTTTCGTTTACCAGATTTTTGATGACAGGCGGCTTATCGCTAAATTCTTCCGCAAAATGCTCCTGTATCTGCATAACGGCAGCATCGGGGATTTCGGAGTCTGCAAACACTTCCTTAATAATATCTGTGGTAAGCGTAAATGCCTCCGGCTCCACAACAACCAAGTCTTCCATCGCAGCCTCGTGCTCCTCGGCGAGGTCATTTAGCTTTTCCTGTATGTTCAGCAGTATTTCGTCGGTATTTTCAATGACAGGCGCAATGGCAGTTTTCACAATGCTGCTGAACGCATTGTGTTCTTCTGTAGCCGTCCGCTTTGCACCGCACCCAAGCGCGGCTTCGATAAAGTCCCTGTGGGAATCCTTTGCATCCCTGACATAATATGTAAGGGAATGAATATCTGTAGACCGCTCGATAAAGGAGGGAAACAGGAATCCCACATCAGGAACGCCGACAACCCAGTCCTGAATCCGCACGCCGATGCGGTTTAGGTCGGCGCGGTACCCAAGCCCTGGCTTTGAGAGATTTACAGGGCAAATCGCGCACAGCAGATAGGTGAACACTTCCTCGGATTCGTCGAGTTTCAAGTCATCATTTGTCTTAGTCATGACATCATATGCATCGTGGAAAACAAGGATCAGATAATTGCCGACATAATCGTAATTTTCAATAATCATGTCATAAAGGTGCTCCAGCAATTCCGGATTTTTCAGTCCGCTTTCGCGAAGTCCCAGAAGATACTGCTGCTTCCCGCCCGGATCTTCTTCCTTGTCAGCAAAGCTTAATTCCAAAAGGTTATTGCCGATTGTGCCTGAAAGTGCTTTTTTGGCAATTTCAAGATATTTGAAAAATTCTTCATCTTCGAGATTCAGGAAAGTCTCGTTCAATTCCACTATTTTGTTCTTGTTCGCATCCACATAACATCCGCACATTTTTGTGATGGTGCAGGATTCCTTCTTAAAACGCTTTTTTAACTCGAGGATATCTTTGTTTCTCAGCATTTGCATTCTCCGTTTCTTATTTTCCTTACATAGCCCGCTATGCTTCCTTCATTTGGCACAAATCTCCCACAAGCTGTGACGCACATCTGGCAGAAAGCATTTTTCAAACACGCGCTAAAGCTTCGCTAATGTCTTTTCATCATATTTAAAATAGCACGGATATAGAAAATAAACAAGGGAAATCTAAAAATCAATTAGGTCGTACATAATGAAAGATTGAATATACTGCACAGAATTGGTATAATAATTTATATATTTATTTATATTTATAAAGAAAGGACGCACCAATATGATGAAGCAGGCGGATAAAAGAAATCTAACCATGGTTATGGATTTGTATGAGCTCACCATGGCAAACGGCTATTTCAATGATGGAGACATGAAAGCACGGGTAGCGTTTGACGTGTTTTACAGAAAAAATCCTGACAGGGGCGGTTTTACCATTTTTGCAGGGCTGGAGCAGATAGTGGAGTATATAGAAAATCTGCACTTTTCGGACGAAGATGTGGCATATCTGCGTTCGCTAAATACATTTACGGATGCATTTCTCGATTATCTTAAAGATTTTCGATTTCAGGGTGATATCTATGCGTTTACGGAGGGAACAATAATGTACCCTAACGAACCGGTTATCACAGTGGTTGCACCGCTTATCGACGCGCAGCTGGTGGAGACAGCAATCCTTGCGCAGGTGAATCATCAGTCGCTTGTGGCGACCAAAACTGCGCGCATTGTCAAGGCAGCGGCGGGAAAGACTGTGTCGGACTTTGGTGCCAGAAGGGCGCACAATATGGATGCCGCAGTGTACGGCGCGCGGGCGTCCTATATTGGAGGCGCGTCAGGAACCGCGACTGTGCTTGCGGGGCAGATGTTTGGCATTCCCGTGGGCGGCACCATGGCACACAGCTGGGTGATGTATTATAAGGATGAATATGAAGCGTTTAAAAATTATGCGGTTAATTATCCTGACAATACGGTGCTTTTGGTAGATACCTATGACACGATGCAGTCCGGAGTGCCCAATGCAATCCGCGTGGCGCATGAGGTGCTCGAGCCGATTGGGAAGCGGTTAAAGGGCATCCGCATTGACAGCGGCGACCTGGCATACCAGTCGGTGAAAGTCAGAAAGATGCTGGATGAGGCAGGGCTTGCGGACTGCATGATTATTGTGTCAAACAGCCTGGACGAGCATACAATATCTTCCCTGAATACACAGAAGGCGTGCATTGACAGCTACGGTGTGGGCGAGCGTCTTATCACGGGAGCCACTAGCGATTATTCCGACGATACGCTTGCGCTGCTCGGGGCGGTATATAAGATAGCGGCAGTTGAAGAAAACGGTGTATTTACGCCGCGCATTAAGATTTCAGGTACTGTGGAAAAGATAACCAACCCCGGACTGAAAAAAGTATACAGAATCTATGATCAAAATGGAAAGGCAAAGGCAGATCTGATTGCGCGGGCGGATGAGGAGATTGACATGAGTGCGCCGTTCCGTTTCGTAGATCCCAATATGCCGTGGCGCAACCTCAAGTTTACAGGATGTACGGCAAGACCATTGCAGGTTAAAATATTTGAGAACGGTAAACGCGTGTATGAATTACCCACACTTGAGGAAATCAGGGCGTACGTCAAACGGCAGCTCAGCGAGGAAATCTGGGAGGAGGAACAGCGGTTTATCAATCCGCATGTACACTATATGGATATGACACCGGATTATTATGAGTTGAAGATGGGACTTCTGCATGAAAAGACTGCGAGTTCGGAAGAAAAAGATTGATAAATTGCCGTTATAAGCCGATATACTCTATTAGATATATCATTTTGGTGACAGTACACGACAAATTTAAGCCGACGTCCCAATTGGCGGACTGATGGCGGAATGGAGGATAGGATGCAGGTAAATATGGCAGGTTTTAACATGGGAATGCACATAACGGCAGACAAGATTTCAAACAATAAGGCGAGTGCAGGTTTTATCAATTCCATAAATACTGGAAAACAGGATGCGTTCGGCGCGCAGTGCAGGGTGACAATTTCGCACGAGGGCAGGCGCAAGAGCGAGCAGGATAAGCGGCCGGCAGCGGGAAACGCCATGGATAGGTACATGGAACGGATTCTGCTGCGTGAGCAGGAGCAGGCACAGGAATTTAAGAGCGAACAGAGCAATACGCTCAATGAGATTTCAGATCTGATGAAGGCAATACAGAATTCCTATGCTTCTGGGGAGGACAAGGAGACGATCCAGAAGAAGCAGGATGCACTTAACAAGATGATCGACCTGAAAAAACGTCAGGAGGAGGAGAATAAGCAGCGCGTACAGGATGCGATGAAAGGTGTGTCAGGAGGTTCAAGCGCCCAGGAGGAAATTGACAGGAAAAATGAGGAGCTTCTGATGCTGCTCAAGAGCTTTGAGGAGCAGGAAGATGAAGAAGGTGGAACAACCAGCAAAAAGGGAGATTCCGGAACAGCCCGGAAAGAGGAAAGCGCAGGCGAACAGCTCCAGGAATCAGCGGCAATGCTCGGCGTGTCCGCAGCCAGACGCGAACTCGAGACAACCGGCACTATAGATGAGCTGAAAAATGACGGCTACAGCAAGCTTGACGAGGTGAATCAGATTATGCGCGAAATCAGCGCCGAGCTCGACAAGGCTGCGGAGGCTGCAAGCGATGAAAGTCTCAGCGAGGAAGAACGCAGACAGCTGGCGTCTGACCACGTCGGAATGGCGCAGGGGCTGCTTGTAGGCAATTATGGATATATGATGGATCTCAGGAGAAAAGGGCTTCAGGAGATAAAGGATGCGCGGGAGCTTGAGCAGAAACATATCAAAGTTAACCCGCTTGACGGCGTGAAACAGGCAAAACAGGCGATTATGGATGCCAGTGTGGACGCAGCGTTCCAGGAAGAGGCGTCAGGCGTTCTGGATAAATCGTCACAGGAGCTTGCGGACAAAGTGCAGGAAGCGATAGACAGGCGAAATGATATTACGTCAAGCCCAGACAAAAAGACAGAGGAGGAATCTGAGGAGAAGAAAGCCGAGGAGGAGAAAGCCGAGGAGGAGAAGGCCGAGAAAGAGGCGGAAGAAAAGGAAGCTGAAGATGGAATGCTGTTACAAAAATATTCCATTTTGACAAATTAATTATTTAAACATTTGACATAGTGTGCTATAATATGAAGAATGAGAACAGAAATTATTAAATATGGCAAAAAATTAACGAAATTACGTGTTCAGAATCCTTGGAGTAAAAACCGCAGGCGGAGTATACCTGATGTATCAGAAGACATTGCAAAAGCGTTTCACGAAGGAGAACCAGAAAAGGAAAAACAACCGCTGGCAGTCAGGTACAAGCTATTTGGGAATATACTTTTAAGAAATGGGACACGAGGTAAAACGGGAGGTAACGACATGCCTAAAAAACCAGTCATTGACAAGGAAATGTTTAAGAGGAGCGTACTGTACAATATCAAAACCCTGTACAGAAAAACGCCTGAAGAGGCTACAGAGCAGCAGATTTTTCAGGCGGTAGCTTTCGCAGTAAAGGACGCTATTGTGGACAACTGGCTCAAAACGCAGGAAGCCTATGAGAAACAGGATCCGAAGACGGTGTATTATATGTCCATGGAATTTTTGATGGGACGGGCGCTTGGCAATAACATGATTAACCTGATGGCATATAAGGAATTTTCGGAAGCTTTGGAAGAACTGGGACTCGACATTAATATCATAGAAGACCAGGAACCGGACGCAGCGCTTGGAAACGGTGGTCTTGGGCGCCTTGCGGCTTGTTTCCTTGACTCGCTTGCAACACTGGGATATTCATCTTACGGGTGCGGAATCCGCTACCGCTATGGTATGTTCAAGCAGGAAATCCGGGACGGATTCCAGAGAGAGGTTCCCGATGACTGGCTCAGAGACGGCAACCCGTTCGAGCTTCGCCGCCCAGAATATACGAAGGTCATTAAATTTGGCGGTAATGTTGCATGCCGCGAAGAAGATGGCAGGCTGATTTGGTATCAGGAAAATTATCAGTCTGTAAAGGCAGTACCTTATGACCTGCCGATTGTCGGATATGGGAATGGTATTGTCAATACGCTCAGAATCTGGGATGCAGAGCCGATGGACTGCTTCAGTCTGGACTCTTTCGACAAGGGTGACTACCAGAAAGCAGTGGAGCAGACTAACCTTGCGAGAAATATTGTTGAGGTGCTTTATCCGAATGATAACCACGTTTCCGGCAAGGAGCTTCGCTTAAAACAGCAGTATTTCTTTATCTCGGCATCTGTACAGACTGCAATCGAGAAATACATGTCAAAGCATGATGACATTCGCCGTTTTTATGAGAAAGTGACATTCCAGCTCAATGACACGCACCCGACAGTGGCAATTGCAGAGCTGATGAGAATCCTGCTTGACGATTATCGTCTTGAGTGGGATGAGGCGTGGGAGATTACGACAAAGACCTGTGCATACACAAACCATACGATTATGGCAGAGGCGCTCGAGAAGTGGCCGGCAGACCTGTTCCAGAGATTATTGCCGAGAATTTACCAGATTGTTGAGGAGATTAACCGCAGATTCCTTCTCGACATCGTAAACAGATATCCGGAACCGGCTGACAAAATTAAAAAGATGGCTATTATTGCGGACGGTCAGGTTAAGATGGCGCATCTGGCAATTGTTGCCGGTTACAGTGTAAACGGCGTAGCAAGACTTCACACAGAGATTCTCAAAAATCAGGAGCTGAAAGACTTCTATGAGATGTATCCGGGTAAGTTCAACAACAAGACAAACGGCATTACGCAGAGAAGATTCCTGCTCCACGGAAATCCACTGCTCGCTGACTGGGTTACAGAGAAAGTCGGTGAGGACTGGATCGTAGACCTGCCTGCGATAGACGGTATCGCAAAGTATGCAAGTGACCCTGTGGCACAGAAGGAATTTATGGAAATTAAGCGCAGGAACAAAGTGCGTCTTGCAAAATATATCAAGGAGCACAACGGAATCACCGTTGATCCGGACTCTATTTTTGATGTGCAGGTTAAACGTCTGCACGAGTACAAGAGACAGCTGCTCAACATTCTGCATGTAATGTATATATATAATCAGATGAAGGCAAACCCGAGCATGGAGTTCTACCCAAGGACATTCATTTTCGGTGCGAAGGCAGCCGCAGGTTACAAGAATGCCAAGCTGACGATTAAGCTGATTAATGCAGTGGCGGACAAGGTAAACAATGACCCGATAGTCAAGAACAGAATTAAGATTGTGTTTATAGAGGACTACAGAGTGTCAAACGCTGAGCTGATTTTTGCGGCAGCAGATATTTCGGAGCAGATTTCTACGGCTTCCAAGGAGGCGAGCGGTACAGGAAACATGAAGTTTATGTTAAACGGCGCCCTGACGCTTGGCACAATGGACGGCGCAAACGTGGAAATTGTTGAGGAAGTCGGAAGGGAGCATGCGTTTATCTTCGGATTAAGCTCTGACGAGGTTATTAACTTTGAGAACCACGGCGGTTACAATCCGATGGATATCTATAATACGGATGCTGAAATCAAAAAGGTAGTTGACCAGCTTGTGGATGGCACATACGCTGATGACAGGGAGCTTTTCAGAAGCCTTTACAATTCCCTGCTTAACACGCTTGACACTGACAAAGCTGACCGTTACTTTATCTTAAAGGATTTCCGCTCCTATGCTGATGCGCAGAAGAGAGTGGAGCAGGCTTACAGGGATACCGCAGGATGGGCAAGAAGTGCAATGCTCAATGTGGCAAAGGTAGGCAAGTTCACTTCGGACAGGACAATTCAGCAGTATGTTGATGAAATATGGCATTTGGATAAAGTGGAACTGGAGTATCCTGCGATTTAGGATAACAATTTAGGGCGCATATCTCAAGGATTTGGGGTATGCGCCTTCGTATGGGAAAAAATAGAAAGAAAAAGTATGAGAAAAATTTTGAATAAAATACTATTATTGATTCTGGGCATTCTGGCAGTGGGAATGCTGGGCGGCTGTTCAACAGACACATCCGTCAAGACATACCTTCAGGCGCTTCTTGATGCGTCGTACAAAAATGATTCAACGGCATTTGTTAAAATGAAACTTGGCACTGAAGAAGATGCGCAGGCACTTTACGAGAGAGGAATTGACACAGGCGTCAGCGTATTCTGCGGCAAAATCGGGGCGTCAGATGATTACAAGGAGGCGTTCCGCGCAACATACATGGATATGCTCTGCAAAGTGCGCTACACTGTCGACGAGGCAAGCAAACAGAGTGACGGTTCCTATATCGTGACAGTATCATATGAGAAAATGAATGTCTTTAAACCTGCGTTGGAGCTGCATCAGAATAATGTGGCAGCGATGACGGAGGAGTGGGCAAAAACACCGGAGAGTGCACCCTCCAAGGAAGATATGGTGAAAGAAGTCATTTTGGAATTTAAAAACAGCATGGAGGCGGTGCTTGCGGATGTGCAGTACAGCGAGGCACAAACCATGAGCATCAAAATAGAGCTTGCCAACAATATTTACACCCCCAATGCGGATGATATTGCGACGCTTGAGAAAGCGTTGTTTGACGGGGAATAGACTGCGCTCTGGAGTGTGATCGTCAATGAATATAAGTACTGCATAGATGAATCGGCACTTTTTTGGTTATAATCACGAAAAAATACGAAAAACTTTGTCATAATTCTCAGTTGAATAAATTTGGAAATTTTCATAAAATTGAATTACCGAAACTTATCGAAATTTTCAAGCAATTTATTCAGGAGGGAAGGAATGAAAAAGAAAAGGCTGTTAGGAAAGGTACTCAGTCTCGTTCTTTCGGCGGCGATGACAGTGACAATGCTGCCGCAGGACTTTACACTGACCGTCAGGGCGGCGGAGCAGAATGAGGCGGATTACGAAACAGAAACACAAGGCAGTACAGAGGAAGCTTTGGAGGCGGAATCTTCAGAGCCCGCGCAGGAAAACAGCGCTGAGAGAGAGACCGAGGAAGAAAACAGCACTGTGTCAAAGACAGAAGAAAGCAGTACCGTGGCGGAGACCGAGGCCGAATCGGTGTCAAAGACTGGCGAAGAAGGCAGCACTGTGGAAGAGACAGAGCGTGAGACGGAGGAAAAAGAAGAAAAGAATCCGGAAGAGGAAGAACCAGCATCATCTGGAAGCTATACGGGGCCGATGATTGGGGCAGATGGAAAAGTTACGTTTCAGTATGATGCATCCAACGAGACTGGGACAGTAAATACAGTTCAGGTAAAGGGATCATGGGATACCAACTGGGCAGATTTAATTGATTTGCGTGATGAAGATGGCGACAATATATGGTCTGTAGAAGTCGGGGCGGATAAGATAGCGCTGGATAAGACGACAGAGTACGGATTTGAGGTAAATGGTGATTGGCGTCATGATACAGCCAACCCATTTAGAGGCGGCGGTAATGCACAAATTTTCAGAAATCCTGTAATAAATGCCGAGACAGGCGATGTTACGATTTACCGTTACCCGGCAAGTGCAGATGAGAATATCACCGCAATGCAGCTTGGCTATAGACTGACGGGAGCGGACGCATATACAAAAGTAGATATGGACGCAAAAGGCAAAGGATATCTCAAAACGCTGACAGGTCTTGCAGAGGGTGAGTACGAATATGGATTTTTTGTAGATGGCAGTGAAACGGTTACGCCGGACACAAACTGCAGCGAAGCGAAATTCACAGTACAGGTTGTGGATTATCCGGATGAAGACCCAGATGCGAAGAGCCCGGTGATAGATGCGGCTAAGGGTGAGGTAACATTTTATTTGTACAGACCCACAGCAAAAGAAGTTAAGCTTGCAGGGACAATGATGGGAAGTGATGACTGGGGTTCCAGCGCTGTTCCTATGGGGTATAACAGTGACACCGGTTACTGGTCAATTACGAAGGCACTTGCACCTGGCAGGTACGAATACAAATTTATTGTTGATAATGCATGGATAACGGATCCGTTAAACAGCGAAGAGAGCAGAGGCAACAGTACGTTTTTCCTGCCAGATCCTTCAGGAAAAATAAGCCCTGAAATAGACGGAGGGAACGTAACATTTATATACAAAGACGACGCTGCATCCGGCGTGAAGGCTGCGGGTACCATGACAGATCCACAGTGGGGAGACGGGGCGCTGTCTTTAGAGAAGGATGAGACAGACGGCTTTTGGAAACTGACCATGGAAGATGTTGCGCCTGGAAAGTATCAGTATAAATTTGTTGTGACCACAGAGGGAAGCGATGCGGCAAACTGGGTTGCAGATCCATGGAACAGCAGACCGCAGGAGGACACAAACAGCATCTTTGCAGTTGCAGGCATGGTAAACGCATCAGTGACATTGTTTAAGGACAAAGGCAAAGTGGAGCTTCCTGCAGGCTTAAATGTATATGATGCGGACGGCAATTTTACAGAGACTGCTGTATCATATTCATTTGCGGCAACGGAAACGGTACCGGAAGGCGCCATAAGCCTTGACACCAATGACGGTGTCACAACAGTGGGACTCACAGAAACATTTCCTGAGGGAGTCACTGAATTTACATTGACGGCAAAAGCGGAAGATGGACAGACAAGCACTGTAACCGTGGAGGTTATGGAGAAGGAATATACATACACCATTTACTGGTACAGCTATGAGGGGCATACAAACGAAGACTCTGCGCTCTGGGTATGGGAACAGGACGGCAGACCTGGAAAAGAAATCGGATTTGATTCCACAGAGCAGATTGGTGAGAACACATGGGTTAAGGCAGAGTTAAAACTCCCATATACATCGCTTGGAATTATTCCAAAGGTGAAATCCGAAGATCCGTCATCACCCGTCTGGACATGGCAGGATTCAAGTCATCTGTACCAAAATAAGGATTTGGCTGACGCTACAACACTTTACATTGTCGAGGGCATCTCAAAGCCATATACAGAGCTGCCTGAGATAGAGAAAAGAGAAGCCCGTTACCTGATTGTCGAGTACATCAGAAACGAGGGATCGGCAGAAAACTGGTACTTCTATACATGGAACAACGGCGGAACAGAATTTAACCCGTTTGTAAAGACAGAGGACAATAAATGGATCGCGACAGTTCCTGTAAAGTGGGGGCTGACCTCCATCAGCTACTGTCTAGAGAGAGCAGACATGACGACTGGCGAGCCGGTGCACTGGGCGGAGAAGGACGGAAATGACTACCTCTGCGAGATGCCGGCAGATCAGAATATTGTTAAAATTGTGATGGAAGAAGGCAAGGGCATCACAAAGACATATGCATACAACAAAGGATATGAAATGGAACCGCTTGCAGGCACCATACATTTCTATTTCAGGGACAACAATAAGTTCCAGCTTGGAAATGACGGCGGTTATACGTCTGTACAGGTTGAAATTAACGGACAGATATACGATATGACATTTGACAGCGAGGAGCAGCGATATGCCTATGACATGACGGATTTGCAGCCAGGTGAGTATCGGTACAGATATATCCTCAAAGAGACTGCTGAGTCAGAGGAACAGTATGTTCTGGATGCCTATAACAAAGAAAAGGTCGTGGATGCAGACAGCGGCGTAGAATACTCACTCTGCATATATGATAAGTTTGATGTGGATGTCGAGGCGAAAATGACCAATGCATCCATGGATTACAACGACAATAATGTACTGACAGTAAGCTTCAAAGGAAAAGACGGAGCGAATATCGAGGGGATGAAAGCGGACCATGCGTCAGCAGACCTCTCTGCACTTGGCGGTTCATCAGATACAGCGATTGACACGGAACTGCTTGCGCTTTCCATCGCTGTAAAAGAGGGAACCCTGGCAGGCGATAAGACAATTCCTGTCACTGTTTATGACCAGTACAAAAACGCGTACAAGACAGAGACAAGTGTAACCATAACCGACAGGGACAAGTCGGGTGATTTCGACTGGGACGAGGCAGTCATTTACTTTGCGGTGACAGACCGTTTCTTTGACGGAAACACATCAAACAATACAAACGTGGATAAAAATGGTCCATCCAGCTACCATGGCGGCGACTTTGCCGGAATGACACAGAAGCTGGATTATCTCAAAGATTTAGGCATAAACACAATCTGGATTACGCCGATTGTAGAAAATGCTATGGAGGAAGGCTTAGAGACAGATGTTGAGGGCGTGACATCCTGGGGATATCATGGATACTGGGCAAGCAATTTTGAAAAGCTTGACGCTCACCTTGGCACCGAGGAAGAGTTCAGCACACTGTTGAACGCAGCACACGACCGAGGCATAAAGATTATGGTTGACGTCGTTCTCAATCATTCAGGATACGGCGAGACGACAAAGAACTATTTCAATGAGTCATTTAAAGATGCGGATGGCAATGCGATTCGTATGCTTCGCGAGGCTGACGAGGAAGTGTCAGGCAGCGACCAGATGACTTCTCTTTCCGGACTTCCCGATTTCCTTACGGAAAACAGTGAAGTCAGGGAGCTTCTCGTGGCATGGCAGTCGAACTGGATTAGTAAGTACCCGATTGACTACTACCGTGTCGATACCGTAAAGCATGTTGACGACACGACATGGTCTGCATTCAAGAATGCACTGACAACCATAAATCCTGATTTCAAGATGATCGGTGAGTGGGCAGGTGCAGGCTACGCCACTGATACAGGAATGCTTGGCACAGGACGTATGGATTCTCTGCTTGACTTTGACTTTAACGACCAGGCACAGTCCTTTGCGAACGGCAATTTGAGCAGCGTGGAGAGCTTTTTACAGGGAAGAAATGCAGCACTCAACAATACGGCGACACTGGGGCAGTTCATGAGCAGCCATGACGAGGATGGACTGTTACAGAAACTCATCAGTGAGAACAAGATACCAGAAGACAGGGCTATAGAGCTCTTTAAGGTGGCAGCATCACTCCAGATCACAGCAAAAGGTCAGCCCGTTATCTATTATGGTGAGGAAGTCGGACAGTACGGCGCAAACAATTACCCATACCAGACAAATCGCTATGACTTTGACTGGACGAGGGTAAATGATGACAACATGATGCTCAATCACTACAAAAAGCTTTTGGCAATCCGCAATCAGTACCCGCAGGTATTTGCAAAAGGAACCAGAAGCACTGTTGCAGTAAGCAATGATGCGCAGTATGACGTATTTGAAAGAAGTTATGGCGGCACAACAATTTATGTGGGACTGAACAATGCGCAGCATGCACAGCGCGTAACATTGAATGTACCGGCAGCAGTTTACCAGGATTTGTACAGTGGAGAATTTTATAATACAGACGAGAAGGGCGTTCTTACAGTAGAGATTCCGGCGGCAGCGGACGGCGGTACGGTTGTGCTTTTGAAAACGGAATACGATCCAAACAATCTTTGGGTAAGCAGTATTCCTGACCAGACATATACGGGCAGCGCAATCAAACTGGATGACAACAGCCTTGTAGTGAGACTTGGCGGAAGAAAGCTTCAGGCAGGAAAAGATTATACAGTAAGCTACAAGAACAACAAAAATGCAAGCAGTGAGAGCGTAAAGGCTTCTGTCACAATAAAAGGAAAAGGCAATTTCACAGAGCAGAAAACAGTTACGTTCAATATTGCAAAGAAAAGTATTGATGCATCAGATGTAGCTCTGACATACAATGATGTGCTTGCATACAACGAAAGAAAGGCACAGAATGCCGCACCAAAGTTAAAATATGGCAAGGTGTCACTAAAGGCAGCTAAGGACTATACAACAGCATACTATGTAAAAGAGGACTATGACAGCAATCCCGCACAGGCATCGGCGCTTACATCTATCAAGGATGTGGGTAACTATGTGATGGTCATCACAGCAGCTGAAGGAAATTACACTGGAAGCATTGTGAAAGATATCACCATTACAAAGAAGACTCCGGTTAAGGGCGCAGCGATAACACTCAGCGCCTCAAGCGTTTCGTACGCAGATTATGATGATGAGCAGAAGAGACCAAAAGTAACCAAGGTCAAAGTAAAGGGTAAAGAACTTGACGCAGGCGCTTATGAAGTATCCTACATATGGAATAGACAGGTAGGAACGGCAACGGCGGTTGTGACGGTAAAAGCAGACAATGCAGATTATATCGGCAGCGCAGAAAAGACATTCAAGGTTACAGGCGACAAGCTGGGAAGCGCGGCAATGGTCGACGCTGAGAGTATCAAAGATATGGTTTACGATTGGGCATCTGCGGATACGGCAGCCGGCATGACACAGGCTGCGCCAGCCCTTCAAGCAAAAAACGGAAGCGATATCCTTGAGGCAGGCAGAGATTACACAGTAAGCTATAAGAACAACAAGAAAGTGGGGAAGGCGACAGTTACCTTTACAGGAAAGGGCAGATACACAGGAACAATTAGCACCACATTCAAGATAAATGTAAAGGAACTGAAAGAGGAAGATATCACAGTCAGCTGCGCAGAGGAGGCACCATACTCCAAAGCGGGAAGCACACCTGCAGTTACAGTAAGCTATGGTGGGAAAATGCTTGGAAAGGATGACTACAAGGTAGCCTACAGCAACAACAAGAACCTGACAGCTGCGGCGACAGCGCAGGCTGTAATCACATTCAAAGGCAATTATACAGGTACGACAGCCGTAAACTTTAAGGTTGTTGCGCAGGATCTTGAAAATACGGTTATCACGGTTAAGGACGTTATGTACAATGTAAAACCGGCGAAATTCCTGTCTGTTCCTACAGTTAAAGAGTCAAACGGAAAAGCCCTTAAGGCAGGGAAAGACTACGTGAAAGAATGCACATATAACTATGTCAACGAGACAGTTGTAGCCAACAGCGGACAGGAAAATATTGTCAGGGCTGCCGGTGATGCGATTGTGACAGGCGATATTATTCCGGCAAAGACACTGATTAAGGTGACTGTAAATGCAGTTGAAAACAGCGGCTACACTGGAAGCAAATCCGCTGTTTACAGTGTAATGCAGTCTGACATTGCCAAGGCAAAAATAAAGATAGCAGATAAGGAGTATACTGGTTATGCAGTTAGTCTGACGGGTAGTGACTTCACCGAGTTTAAGCTGAACGGAACTAAATATACAGTTACAATAGATGGAACGACAGCGGCTCTTGGCGGGGCAGATGGTACAGTGGCAGACGGCGGATTTGAGATTGTTTCCTATACAGGTAATATAACCAAAGGCACAGCCAAGGTAACACTGAAAGGTACAGGCGGTTTCGGAGGAACGACGACTAAGTCCTTTAAGATTAAGGCAAATAATGTGAAGGAAAACTGGTTTGAGAGACTTGCCAGAATGCTATTCCACTAAAGACTTGAATAAAGTAACACCTTTATGTATCTATGAGACAAAGAAAATGTACAATAGTTACAGCACATTGAGTACAATATACAGCACATTGCATAGAAAAAATGCAAAGCTTTAAAAAGCTTTTAAAAAGCCGACAAAATAAACAGTTTTGTCGGCTTTTTTCGTATAAAGATTAGTGAAATGCGATGCGAAATTATAGAAAAAAGTGCTTACATTTCCTTTAATTGTTAAGTATAATTAGCTTTATGGGACTATCGGTATGTATTAAAAAAGACCGAGCCAAAGTATCAAGGCACCCATATTATACTTTTAATATGAGATCTGCCCTGGAAATTACAATTTTATCTTCATGGACCCTTTAAGAGGATACAAAGTACAGTGTAGGATCTCATCCTGAAAAAGGAAAGGGGGACTATGAAAAATGTTTAAACGTAAACTGTTTAAGCGTGCGCTGCCAGTTATCCTGAGCATTGCTATGGTATTCCAGTCAATGCCTGCGACAACGCTGGCAGCAGAGCAGCCGGCGCAGGAAACCACTGCGGACATCGGGACATTGAGTGAGGAATCGGACAATGTCTCTGGTGATGACGAAGTGGGGGACAGCGCGGCCGGAGACGACATTTCGAGTGGCAGTGCTTCAAATGAAAACACTCAAGATGAGAATACTCCGGATGAAAGCATTTCGGATGGAAACGCTTTGGGTGAAAATCCTTCACATGAGGCGGATTCGGGCGAAAGTGCATCAAGTGAAGACAGCTCCGGATCAACAGAGACGACGGAGGAGACAACTGCGCCCGCAGAGGAGACAAAGCAGCCTGCTGTGGATGAGTCAGAAGTGCAGCAGGAATCTGCGACGGGTGCGGACGGAGTAAATCCGAATGAGGATCAATCCACAAATGCAGCCAGCATCGTGATTAATGAAAGCGGCCTGCGTGCTGCGGTGGAGAATGCAGGTTTGTCCTATGACGAGGAGACCGGCACAATTTTTGCGCAGTATGATGCGGACAGCAGAGACCTGTTTGCAGAGATACTGAAAGGTTATTACACCAACAAAAATGGTAAGAAAATTTATTTCCTGACGGTAGAACTGAATGGTGAGTCCAATGAAGATTTGAGAAAGCAGCTTATCTATACATGGAAGAATGCTGATGGCTCGGATTTGGCTGACGGAGCGGTGGTGCCGAAAAACAAAGGCAGCTATCAGCTCAGTATCAGGCTGGACAAAATCGAGAATGTGTGCGACGAGACGTCAGAGACGATCGCCTTCCGCATTGATCCATGTGGTGTCGTGGTTGATTACAGTGCCATTGACAGCATCAGACCAGGCACTACAGCACAGGCGGCAGAGGAGGCAGTGCGGGAAGGCTATCAGTTAAAACGGACCGATATCAATGGCAATGAGACTGAAAACTTCAGCAAAGATGCATTTGTCGATTCGTGTACTGTCAGCATTATCAGGGAAACCAAAGAAGATGGTACCAAGGACGGAAACAAGCTCAATCCCGATGAGCGGATAAAGTCCAGTGAGGAGTATTCTGTCAAATTAGAGATTACCCTGACAGATAAGGAGAATTACGTACTTTCCAACACCAGCAGAAAACTCGATGTAATGCGTGGTGTGGAGACCATCATTCAGGTGGAGCGTGTAAAGGCAGACGGAACAAATTTTGGCTGGCTGTATGGGGAACAGCCCGATATGGCAGAGCTTATTAAAGCGATAAATCCATATGTAGTGGAGGCACAAAGCGATGCGGCGCAAGAGAAAATAGTTGCAGACGCACAACTCCAGTACCAGTGGTTTGACGCAGATGGAAATGCATTAGAGGAGACGCCGGGCGACGGAACAAAGATTCCGGTAAAAGTGAAGGATGCAGGCACATACGGGCTGACTATTTCCTATGCCGGTGAGTCGGGAATCTACCAGGAGTCTGAGGCAGTTATCAAAATTGTTATCAGTGCGGCGGACATTTTCATCGGCGGCATCCAGACCAATACAGCCGAGTATGTGGACGGCACAAAAGCGGCAAATGTGATTCAGACGATTACCGGTTATGAGGTATATAGGACTGGGGATGCGGAGAAGAAAAACATCATGGCAAAAGATGATAAGTACTTCTGGGGCGTGTCCTACAACGGCGATGCCGATACAAACACACAGTCTTATGAACCAGTGTTCAAAATCCGCAGAGGACAGCATGTCACAGACAAGGATGGCAATGACAGCGTTGTGTGGGAAACACGGTATCTGAGCGATAGCGCAAAGCTGGTCAGGACACAAAGCACAGGCGGCAAGGATGTCACATATGAGTACCGTATAGAATTTTCGGGGAAAAAGGCTGTGTATAAGGCGGAGGACAGTACCCACGCAGAAATTGATATCAATGCGTCACAGGAAAATTATCGAGTGGATGTCACTGACGAGACACTTGCTGCGAACGCTTTTGATATCAAACTGGCAGTGGCAGGACCTGTGATTGATGTCACAGAAATGCGTACAGGAACAGCTGCCTCGGAAGAAAACAAGGGCAGCCTGACCAATCCGATTATAAAGATTTACGATGCCAAGCCTTTCTTTGAGACAAAGAATGACTATAAGAAGGCAAAGGTGACAGGCAGCAATGTGCCATCTACCGATTTGACATATCAGTGGCAGAAAATTTACAGTTATTCCGAGACCACAAATGATGATGGCAGCAAGGACATTGCAGTCGAAGATGCATATGAGGTGAAGTATCATAACGTAGAGTATGTGTCCGCGCCGACCGAGGCAGGCAGATACAGGATTGCGGTAAGTTATACGGACAGCAAGACGGGCGCGGTCTCCAAGACAGAGTATGTATATTATACGATTAAGAAAGAGGATATCGTAATCAGACCGGAATCCAGGGTACCGGCATATTATGGCGAGACAGTTTCCTCTTATCTTGCAGATATCAGGGCGGCTCTGCGTACAAGGACACAGAACACTCAAAGCGATGCAAAGAGTGAAAACCTGATTGACTACACAGTCAGCGACTTCACTGCAGGCGAGGACAGCCGTGAACTGGCAAATGCGGCATGGCTGAACGACCGGCTCAGATACCTTGAAAAGAACGGAGAGAATGTTTCCAGCGGAGCATTCGGTGCGCTGATATGGACCGTGGAGCGCAAGATTACCGAGGGCGACAAGGCGGGAACTTGGTATGAACTGCAGGGCAGCGATACGTTTGTGGAAGGAGCAGAATACAGGCTGACTGTGCGGGCTGACTGGCAGAATGCAGGCTATACATATCTGCAAAATTACAATAACCGCTATGAGCTGGATTTCAAGGATGAGCGCATTGTTGATGAACAGACAGGTGCGTACAGCATACAGGGGCGCTATGCGGATCAGCAGTCCACAGCCATCACTCCGATACAGACGGAAGGCATAACAGTTTCGTTTGAGGTGGACTGGGATAAGATTTTGCAGACCACAAAGATATATGACGGGGCACCATTTGACGATGCAGTGCTGAACGCAGTTAAGGGCGCTGTGAAAGCATACAATACAAAGACTGGCGAAGCTGTTGACCCGGCGGATATCAGCATTGGATGGTATTGGAATGAGAGAAGCAGGATTCTCAGGGAACAGGATGCTATCCATGCAGGCACATATAATCTGGTACTTTCTGTTGAGAAAGGCGAAAAATATATCGGGCAGACAGAGATACTCAGGACAGGAACAGATAAAGTGTTTACCATTATACCTGCCGAACTGACAGTGACCCCAGTGCTGAAAGACGAGATTAAGGCAGGCACATATATTTCAGAAGAAAATAATACGCAGAATGTCAAGAATATTGTCAAGCGTGTCGACGTATCAGGCGGTATTGCTGAAAACGACAAGGCATACATTGTGGACAGGGTAAGATATTATGAATCTTCAGATATCTCCTATCCATGGATTATAGGCGTTGACGGACCAGAACTTAAGGTGACGGACAAGACAACAGGGCAGACCAAGACAGGGTACCTGCGGGGCGACCGTGCCTACAATGTCAGATTTGACTTTGACGAAGCGCTTCAGGATGTCTGGGTTTACAATAGTGAGACGGGAAGCGAGGAGATTCAAACTTATGGCAGCGACTATACACTGAAGTTTGAGACTGTTTCTTTTACTGCTGTGAGAGCCAGCTCTACTGTAGGGGGAGATGCCTTAGATGAAGAAAACGCAGTGGTGCTTTTTGACTCTGTCACAAAGGCAGCGGAGAGCGGGAACTTTACACACACCATTACGCCGAGGGAGGGAATCCCCTATAGCTACGGCAGTTACAATAAAGAAGGTCAGGATTTAGGCGGCAACTATTTGGGCGTTCGCATCACTGCTCCTGCGGAGTACGCAGATGTGCAGGGTGCAGCGGACAGGGTAATCTATCAAAGCAGCATCGAAAACGCTGGCGGATATATTTATGAGACTGGTGAAATTGACGAATGGGAAAATCACCGCAGATATATTGTCGTGGCTTTCGACGCAGCCAGAGTCGCAGAAGACGGCGGAGCGTCGTTTGAGATTACATGGGAAGACGGCTTTACAGAGACATTTAAGCTTGATGTGCCAAAGAGCCTGCTTATGGAGGATCTCTCAAAGGCAGTTCTACCAAAGAGCCTTGCCTTCAACAGTCCGGCTGCAAAGATGTCAGTCGGCGAGGGACAGCAGCTCGACCTCAAGATTACCAAGGTACAGATGGCAGACACAATCTGTGTTGGATATGAGTCAAGTGACGAGAAAGTGCTTGCTGTTTCGGATTCCGGCTATGTGACGGCAATTCATACCGGTAAGGCGACAGTGACAGCATACGCAGCATATCAGGATGGCGTTGACGGAACGATTAAACCGTTTATTGACGCCAAGGGAAATTATGCAAAGGCGGCAAAGCTCAACATTACCGTCAATAAGCTGTCAGAAGTAAAGAAAATCAAGTTTGAGGCGCATGACACCTATGCATTCATCGACTACAGCTATGTTCCTGACGGATACCGCAGGGAGGTGTATGTGCTGGCAGGCGCCAACATCGCAGCGAGTGAGTTTGAGACAAAGATTAACGCAGTTAAGAATGGAAATTATGATGCATTTGATGCGCATCTGTTCATCGCGGACACGGAGCGGAACGTAACGAACCATGCAGGCAAGGCGTTCTGGGGCAGAATTGACGGACTTTCGCCGAATACCCAGTACACGGTATATGTGCGCAATGTCAGTGCACTCCGCAGTTTCCCGAACGGGGAGCAGATTGATGCATCCGAGTCTGCCACGGCAGGCAAGCCGGTTAAGCTGGTGACGACGAAGGCACAAAATAACGGGCTGAACGGCTACTTCAAAACAGCAGAAGGAAACCAGCCGGTTAGAGGGAAGACAACAGTAAAGACGGATGCGAAATCGGCAGCAAAATATGTATATGATTCTGCGAGTGACGAAGCATACTATAGTGTTGACATTTCTGCTAAGAGCGTTAAGTTTGATGTGGAAGCCAAGTACTGGCAGAAGGAACAGGCAGATATCAACTACGCAGACGAAGGCGATTATATCTGGTATCCGCTTGCCCTCACCAAGGATCAGCAGAAAGATTATGTCAATCCGAAGCTGACATATTATGTATCAGATCATTCCTGGACAACAGACGAGCCGTATAATTGGAAAGAAAACGGTTATGTGCGTGTAGGTGCGGAAGACGACGACTACTACTATTTCCGCCCGACGACTGCAAAAGCTGCAATTGACAAGAACGGCAAGATAAGTCTCAAGGGCAGCGGCTGGGTATATGCATTTGCATATGACGCAGAGCAGAATATCATAAGCAATGCCGTCGAGCTCTATATTACGACAGCCGTGGACGGTCTTGCAGGCAAGGCGATCAAGATGAAAGTGGGAACGACCGTCCTGCTGAGTGAGTATCTCACTTACAAACAGAAAAATATCAAACTCGCCACTTATGCTGACAGGGATTTGAATGTCACATGGGAGGACCCGGATGGTGCATTTGAAATTATTCCTCAGGTATACAACGGTAACGAGGAGATATTTGACTATTGGATTAAGGCAAAGCGCCCGACATCAAAACCGCTGGAACTGAAAGTATCCGATAAGACAGTGAAGCAAAATGGCGGTGCAGATATTACAATCAAGCTCTCTGCTGCAGCGCTTGATCCAGTCAAAGGACTCAAGGCGTATGATGTGTACGATACAGAGGGAATGATTCGCTTTGATTACGCTGACGGAATGGAGACAGGCTTAAAGTTCCGTATTGAGGTAAAGGATCAGACAGGAAAAATTCTCGCAAACGAACTGGTAGATGCGACACGGGCCTGGAAGTCGTTTGTGTACAAGAATGCCGAATATTATAATGCCTTATATCATCATCGGTATCAGTCTGATGACGGATGGAAAGGATTCCGTGAATACGACACAAAGAAGAAGATATGGACGTACCACTATGCGCTGACGAATCTGGAAGGTTTGAGTCTGACACGGTTGTCAAGCTATACGGTGTCCGTGACAGCAGTATATGGCGGATATGATGCGAAGATAGCGAGCGCAAAGATAAAGACTACCAATATACCGGCAAGCAAGACGAATGCAGTCAGATATGACGACAACGGTAAGGACAAATATGACGACGGCGGCGACAGGATAGTGGTTTATAAAGACAGCCGCAATGCAAATAACAGCAATAAACCATTGTCGGAATATATGCTGTTAAAATCAGGAAGTACCTACACGCTTGATTTCACAGGAGGGGACAAAAATGCCAGAAATATGAAGACAGATACCCTCACATGGAAGAGCTCTAATACCAAGGTGGCGACAGTGAAAGCAAATCCGGGAACCTTTACGGCTGCATTTAAGGCAGTGAGAAAAGGGACCACCCAGATTACAGTTACATCAAAGATTACAAAGAAAGTGATCGCGAGATGGACCGTTTTTGTCACGGCGGTAGGCGAGGCGGACGGTTACTTTGGCGACAACATTTACCAGGATACGAGCAATGCGGATCTGGCTGACAAGCTGGGCGCAGATATGCTCACACTGAACAAATCCATGTCCTTCACACTGGCAAACGGCGAGAAGAAGTGGGTGGCATTCAGGGCGCCGGCAGATGGCAGATATTCCGTATCTGCGAGCGGCGGAAGCTATATGGCTTATGACAGCGACAGCAGACCGCTTGACAGGCTGGGCAGCAGCTTCAACAGAGAGATGTCAAAGGGAATGACATATTACTTCCTTGTAACAGTGACAGATGCGAAAGTTGGCAGGAAAACAGTTACCATCACTGTTTCCGGCACACAGTATACACAGCTGACAGCAGGGACGGACAGCATAAAGGTTCGTGGCGGCAGTACAGTAGTATTTACTGCACCGGAAGAGAACGTATATACTTTTGCGGCATTTGACAAAAACGGCGAACCGGCAGAAGCGCTGAACGGCAATAGTACGTTGTCAAGGTTAATAATGAAGAATGAAAAAGTGTCTTATGTAATATCCGGAACAGGCGAATATAATGTTAAGGTTACACCGGCAGGGCAGCTGACAGACGGCACAGAGATTGACATCAAACAAAACGAGACAAAATATTACAAGTTTACAGCAGATGAAACCAGCGAATATACCATATATACGGCTGACGCAGCACAGAAGATTGACACAGGTGTATTATACACGCCTTCTGGTTCAAGCCTGAATTATGGTGAGTCTGCGGTTTCGAAGCCTTCGTCAGACACAGATACAGACCCGAAGAATGTAGGATTTTCCACAAGAAAACTGAAAAAAGGTACGGTCATCTACATCGCGCTCACAGCAGGCGGAATGGACACGACAGCAAAGTTCAGGGTTGAGAAGGCGGAGAAGACTGGCGCTGCGTTTACCATCGCTGAGGCAGGCGGCACGAAGACCGTGGTATACAATGCCGACACAGCAGGCGAGTATGACTTCACTGCGGCAGGTGCAGATGTGACAATCACATCCGTTGAGATTAACGGAAGGTACTATGGAAATGCATCGGCTACCTATCAGGCAGCGCTGGAAAAGGGTGACTACGTAAAACTGACAGTCAGTGCAAAAAATGCAGACACATCTGTAACGGTAACCTGCACTTCAGTAAAACCGGTTTCGTTAAAAGCAGGTGGTTCCGCGACAGTCACAGTGACAAACGGATTAAGCCGGAAGATTGAATTTGCGGCGTCCGAGAATGGATGGTATGCATTTGGCTTTGATAAGGAAACGGTGCGTGCACAGTATACAAAGAGCGCTGCGCGGGCAGCCAGGGCTAATTACGTGCCAGGCACAGAAATCTATGTCAGGGCAGGCGAAATGCTGACATTCACGGTTACGACAGCAGAGACGACAGAGCAGGAGGTCACAGTTACAGCATCAAAGAACAGCAGCATAAAGCTGACCGACATGGCAGACGCCGTTACACTCACAACGGGAGAGACATACAGATATTACTGGACAGCAGAGAATGAAGGGCTTTATGACTTTGCATTCACAGTGACAGGTGCATCGCTGACATACAGCACAGAAGAAGGAGAGGACGGAAGTCCGGTCGCCACACTCAGCGGTTACTACAGCAAGGGCGATACATTCTATCTGACTGTAAAGACAGACGACAGTGCGGGCGGCAGCTTCAGGGCTGTGATCGCAAAGCAGGATGCACAGGAGCTGAAGGAGGGTGAGGACAATGCCGTTTCAGTAGATGCAGATGCGTCTATATGGGTATCGTTCACATCAAAGAAAACGGCGAAAGTGCGCTATCAGTACGGCAAGACTGGCGCAGATGGAATGCGGTTCTACGAAAGCACAGGACTTGATGACGACAATACAGAGGAAGTTTCTTTTACGGAAGATAAAGTGCTTCGTCCAGGGCAGAAAGTTTACTATAAGATTGAAAACGGTAATGCAGAGGCAACAACTGCCCACCTGACAATACAGCCTGTTGCCTTGACAGAAATCGAGACAGAGTCCGGAAACGGAATCAAGAGCGGAACGGCAAATATCGAAGCAGGTGCAAACGGATGGTATCATTTCCATGCATCAGATGCGGGAAGATACAATCTTTCCGTAAGCAGTAAGGCAGGCGAGGTTACATCCGATGTAGATACATTCAGGGTATACGAAAGCCTGACAGCGGAGACATACAGCACGGACAGTACACCGTTTATACAGAGTGGAAAGGATATCTACATCAGAGTGACAAACAATGCCGAAAAAGCGGACGTCACAGTGACCATCACCAATATGGAGAGCGCCGCAGTACCTCTTGAGACAGGTGAGGCAAAACTGCAGTTGAAAAAAGACGTGACACAGTATCTGGTATACTATGTGACAGAAACGGGGCGGTATTCACTGACAGCAGCAGATGCGGACGGTAAGACATACAGCCTTCCAGTGACATACTATGTGGATAACAATGATGGCATCCACACATATATACCAGTCAGCGCAGTGAAGTGGACGGAGGGAAGCAAAATAGTCTTTGCAGTTACAGCGTCAGAGGATATTGACGTGACTGTAAGCATCAAACAGGAAACACTGATTGAGCTGACAGACAATGCAGAAGTACAGACTGTCAGTGCAGGGCAGACATTGTACTTCCGGACAAAAACGACAAAGGATATCAGATATTTTATTGAGACATTAGAAGTGGCGGACGGTCTGACACTGAATTATGTGTCTGTTTCCGGATGGATGAACTGGAATAATGGCTACACAGATTTCGTTTCATCTGCAGGAGCGGAAGAAGTGGTCTTTGGATTGACAGCATCATCTGCATTTGAGGGTACAAAGACTTTTCAGATTAAGCGAGGCATTGTAAGTCCGGAAGAAATCAAGGCAGGAACGCCGGCAGGGTCCGGAGAGCTTACTGCATACCACAAGGCCTGGTACACATTTACGCCGGCAAAGGCAGGCAGATACAGCATCAAGGCAGGCGGTGCAGTAGTGTATGAGTACAGAAACGGCATCACAGGTTCTTCGAGCCGGATACAGACACCCAGAGAGATTATCATCACGGAGTCAATGCTTGGAAAGGCAGTTATTTACGCAATATACCACACGGACAGGACAGCGGCAAAGAAAGTAAGCCTCTCCATCGCAGAGACGACAGCGGAGGAGCTTGTGCAGGGTACAGCTTACACAGTGGACATTGCGAAGGTAGAGCAGGGAGAGAACGTATGGATTTACTTTAGGGCTTCTGAAGACGGCAGATACACATTTGAATGCAGTAATGCATATGTGGCTTCTTCAGGAATGAAGTGGTATAAGACATTAAACACAGAAAGCTGCACAATGAAGTACTTTGGCGATGAATACTGCATGAATGCGGGCGAAGCGTATTATTTTCCGGTATCATACGATACAAAACCAGAGGGAAATTTTACAGTCAGTGTAAGCGCAGTCACGGACAGCAGCGTCGAGACAGTCAGTGTATCAGAGACGGCAAAGACGCTCGAGATGAATGCAGGTGACGAGAAATGGCTCAAGTTTACACCGGAGAAGACAGCTAATTATTTGTTTGACTTGACAAATGTGTACAATGGGCAGATGTATCAGTATGACAGTATCGCCGATGAAAGTAAAAAAATTATATACAATGGCAACACATATGGATATGCAGCAGGAAAGACAGTTTACTTTAAACTGATGGCGGATAGTTCTCTGCCGGAGGGAAGTAAACCGTCCATCAAGATAACATCAACGGATATGCAGACACTGGCGGAGGGCGAGAATACCATAGACCAGATACCGGAAAATACGACGGTGAAATATGCATTCTTTGCACCGTCGGATCCAGCAGTCTACAGTTTCACACTGACAGAGAAGACAGACTGTACTGTATATATTTCCAGAGATGGAAGCAGTTATAACACACTCTATCAGGGAGGAAATACTAAGCTTACATTGGATAAAGAACATCCGGCATACATCAGGATGCGTGCACAAGGCAGTGACAGCAGTAGTGCGATTGCAAAGATAACCATCACAAAGATTGCCAGCGTCAGTGAAATCAATGCAGGCGGTTCTGCAGACGTGGCGCTGACCGGTGACAGTAACATGGCATTTTACAAATTTACGGCAGCAGAGGATGGTGTATATGTCTTTGAAACAGACAGTAAAAACAGTGATGTATATGTATATATTACTGACAGTATATCTGATGCTCTGTTAAATCCGGATAATTATTATTATTATGGAAACAGGAAATCTGACGCAGTGGAGCTGGATAAAGGCGCAGTAAAATATATCCGGGTTATAGAACGGAAAGCAAACTTAGGATCGGCAGACGACATGTTTACGCTTACCTGCAAAAAGGCAGAAGAAGTAAGCCTTACAGGCGTAAACGCCATGAAGAAGATCCTGAAAAATGGCACTCCGGTATTTGTGCGTTGGACAGCCGGTGAAAGAGGAAGCTATCGCTTCGGGTTCAAGGTGACAGATAGTAGTGAAGTGAAGTATATGTACAGGCCTGATAGCAGCAGTGATTTTCGGGCTGCAAGTAGTACCATCAGTGGCGCTGACTGGTCGAACTATGAGAGTTCTTACGACGGCGAAAGAGGCCTTATCCTTGAAGCTGTCGGGCAGGCACAGGTCGAAATATATGCAGAGACTGTGCCAAGGAGGTTATATACAGGTAGCCAGGAAGTGGTATATCTTGACAATTCCAACAGATATGAGGAGTTTGATTTCTACGCACAGCTAGGCGAGTCATATGTGTTCTACACCAGTGATGCAAATCAACCGGTTAACATTGCAATCACCGATTCCAATACCGGGAATACAATAACTCCTGAGACAGTATATTGGCAGGCAGACAACTGCTATGCTGTATATACATTTAGAAACAGTCAGTCTTGTAAGCTGCGCGTAAGTCCTCAATATTTTGACGGCAGCAGTACCAATTGTTTTGTATCGGCGCATACTTATGTAGAGTACGGCTCTTATGGATTGACGAGTGGAACTGAGTTTACGACAGATTCTGTCAAGGTGCAGTATGGTGGAGAGTGCTGGTTCTGTTTTACGGCAAAGGAGTCAGACAGATATGGATTTGGAGCAAGTTACAGTACTTATATAAACCTGTACAGACTTAATGGAAACAGGCTTGAATTGTTAGGCACGAAAAAGAATAGCAGCGATAAGATATGGAGTGCGCTGGAAGCGGGCGACACAGTACTGGCGCAGACTTTTAACAGTGATACATGCAGCGTCAGTGTCACATGTACAATGCCGCAGCAGACCAGCAGTTGGACTATTAATACAAGCAGTACCAGTGCTCCTTCCAAATCAGTTGTTGTGTCTTCCGGTTCTGAATATGTGATACCGCTGACCTTTAGCAATTTAAACAATACAGCGGCAGACTATACATTTACCTTGACATCATCTTCGGACTTTGAGAATATCGAGATGGCGATGTACAAAGCAGACACAGGCAGTGAGATGGGTGTAAAAGATTTGGTAGGTACGGGATACAGCATTGCATGCAAAATTGATCCCAATAGTACTTACGAACTCAGGGTAAGAAATTACAATAACGGATATTGGAGTGGCACAATACGCGCAGAGAAAGAGTATCCTTATACATATTATCCCATATCACTGAGTGATAATGCCAAGTCTGTAACGGTAAAGGATGGTTCCGAGGCAAGATTTCAGTTCACAGTGCCGGAGGATGGAACGTACATGTTCTATGGAACAGCAGATACCTCCTGTGACAATTATGCACAGCTGTGGGTGGACAAAAAACTGCAGGTATCTGACGATGATGGAAATGGAAACAGTCAATTCGGCATTACCATACAGCTAACCGCCGGAAACGAAGTGGAATTAAGGACATATATGCTCAATCATGCCATGACAGAAGGGACATACACTGTCCATGTCGAGAAAGTACCCGAAGATTATGCTGACTTGGAGCAATTGGCAATAGGGGGGAATTCTATAAGTGGTTTGGCAGTCGGAGAGACAGTGCAGTATCGTATTATGGTACCATCTGTATCATCGGACGACAGTGCCCCCAATGGATTGGATTATGTTATTTGCAGTAGTTTAGACAATACAAACGTAAGTTCTGATGCGGTAATGGATCTGGGTGTACAGCTGCAGCTGGCATCTGATGCTTCCAGGGATATGTCTGGAAATGGATGGAAAAAAGAAGACGGCAATTTCTGTAACTTATACGATTTAATACCAGGAAGACCGTATATTCTTAGTGTGACAAATAACGGAACGGAAAGTCTGCGTGGGTCTATAGGATTATACCGTTGCGTAGAGGCAAATAATGAATCAACCAATATAGGTGCACCTACAATGGAGAGACCTGGATCAGTCGCGGTAAATATTGCAGAGAATGAGGAAGCATGGATTTCATATACGGCAGCGGAAGATGGAATATTTACTTTTACGGCAGATACATCAAACAGCAATGGTTATATATACTTATATCGTGAGGGTTCACAAACCCCGACTCAGAGCCAGTATGATTATGATGATTTTAGTTCGTCAATGACAGGTAAAATCGGAGGCATAAGTCTGAGTAAGGGTGATACAGTGTGGATTCGTGTTTGCCAGCAAATGCATAGAGGGGCAATACAATGTAAGATTGATGTCGCGTGGGATATCTGGAGTATTGAATCGCTTGAAGACGGAAGTAACACGGCGTCAGTGACAACGGATATGCGCGGAGTAGAAGGTAAAGTATGGATGGCATTTGATGCAGGCATTGAGTCAGGCTCCTATAGCATCAGTACGCAGAGTACAAGCATAGCACTGCAGGTATATGAAGATGGTCAGATAATTGGCACATCGAGCGTTGATGACGCGCAACGGACAGTAGTGACATTTGAGTATAAGTCAGGCGCTCAGTATCAACTTGGAATAACGACAAGCCAGACAAGTGCACAACTGACGATAACCAAACAGGAGGCAACACCGCCTGATACAGGCAGCGAGGGGACTGGTTCAACGGAATAATACGTGTTTCAGTCAGACAGTAAATCGAGCAGGGGAAAAGGTTACCCCTACTCACTGCTCGGCCCGTGCGCCGCTTTAGCGGCACGGGTCTGTGCATAAAAATAAAAAAAGACATTTTCAGAATTTTTCCGAAAATGTCTTTTTTATTTTTATGTACAAAGATTTTCAATTTGCCATCATATCATCAATGTTTGTGATGATCGCTTTGAGGGACTTTGTGATATCCGAGTCAATCTGAAATTTGACGAGCTCATTGAGTATCTGCTTCGCTTTGGAGGTGTCATAAATCTCAAGTGCATGGAACGCTTCCTGAAGCTGTTCGTTCCACTTCTTGAAAGTCATGTGATTCCCATCCTTGTCGACAGCATCCTCCCTCAGACCAAGCGACCTGGTATACGCATTCAGGATGGTATAAGCCTCGTCCAATTCCAGGGAAAGCTTTTTCCAGTTGGCGCGCACAATGTCAAGGCTGCCTGCATATGCCTCTATTTCATGAAAAAATGCCGTGTCTGTGAGGGTTACAAGCCCCAGTTCGTTCGCCTGGACCCTCAGGGCGTGGGCGCTTGTGCCGTACTGTATCAATGCACCTGCCTGCATCAGGTCGTAGAGGGTATCTTCATGCCGGTCGATTTCCCTAAGAAACGCAAGTGCACGTTCATTGTAAGCCTCAATGTTTTGCCCAAGCCTTGCGAGTGCGGCATCGACATCAATTCCGTGGCGGGCAAGATAACGTATTTTAATCTTGCTGTCGCTGATTAGGGTATCAGGAATCTGCTGCTGGATGCTGTTGATAACCTGCTTGGCGTGATACGCCATTATGGAAAGCTGATGTTTCTGTGCCAGCAGCTTTACCCTTTTATGAAAAAAGTGAACAGCGGCAAGCAGTGCAAGCCCCGTCAGGACAATCCCTGCAAGAGACCAGAGCGCTGCGGCAGGCAGAATGCCATACAGACAGGACACTCCGACAATAAGTGACACACATGTCATAAAAATAAGCCATATCAGGGCGGATTTGTTCACAAGCTGTTTCATCTCGTCGCATATTCGGTTGTAACTGTATTCCATTATGTATCCCTCCGTTAAAATCCCTTCTTAGAGCGTGTTTGAAAAATCATTCCTGCCATCTATATAACGACGCGTATGCGTCGTATTCACCACTTTGCGTGATATTTGCACCAAATTCAGGTTACATAGCCCGCTATGCGCCCTTCATTTGGCACAAATCTCCCACAAATTGTGACGCACATCTAGCAGAAAGCATTTTTCAAACACGCTCTAGGCAGTGAAAGTGTTGGTAACAATAGTTTAGCACACTTTCCGGCACGAAAAAAGGGGAAAAACGTGTTCGGCAAAAAAAGGAAAATAACCAATTAGCGTCTGTATCCGGAGAACGCTGATTTATTCAGAATAAGGGATATAAATGTAAGCACAAAGAACAAAATCATCGTGTCAATCGGCAGCATAATGATATTTTTAATCATGCGCGCAGGGAGAATGGCCACAAAGGACTTGCCGCCCAGCATCGCAATCCACAATGTGTTCAGACCACAGTTTACAATCAGCTTAACCAGAAATTCCGCGATAAAAATGCGCCATACCCTGACGGGTTTCCTGTGCAGGATAAATCCATATATGACACCGGCAACCATCACATTGAACGTATAGCCAAAGAAAAAGGCTCCCCCGTCAGGCTTTAGGAAATATTTCAGGATGTCAAGCACAGCGCCGAAAATTGCCCCGATATACGGACCAAACATATACTCGATAACACGGTTTGGATAACCGGAGAAACCAATGCGGATATTGGGCGTGATAAAGATGGACGTGGTATAGTTCAAGACAATAGCCAGTGCCGCCATCAGCCCGCAAAGGGTGAGATTTCTGGTGACTGTGAGCTCCTTCATAGAGTCCAGATAGTGCTTCTTCAATTTTTGCATAAAAAAACCTCCTTTATGCAGCAACCGGAAACTACACAAATGAGACTTTCAAACAAGACCCTCGAAAAAGGCTTTTCGATTCAGACCGTAAAAATGTCAAATATGTAGCAGCGGGATGCGAACCTCGTACCGCAAAACAAAATGTTTTTTCGTCCCTGTGACAACTCCCTGTTCACAAGGCACTTAACGCACGCGATTCTACTCTGCATTGAATAATAAAAATAGTTTCACGCAGCACAATGGAGTGCCGCTAATGGCACTATACACCACACGGCGGCATTTGTAAAGAAAAATTTGTAACAGGAAGCCAAAGGCTGAACGGTTAGTGTTACAATTCACACCAACGCCAGTTTTTATCAGCTTATAAGTTATTGAGGTGTGAATTATAACAGATTTTGCACACAAAATGCTAAAAGGCAAGCATTTTGGCGAATGATTCCCACTACTTTGGCGTAGGTGTGAACAGTAACCGGTTAGTTACAATTCACACCAACGCCAGTTTTCATCAG
>JAIECJ010000078.1 GCA_029068555.1 Lachnospiraceae bacterium | reverse complement strand
GGAGCCGTGTGCGTGAAAGGCGCACGCACGGTTCTGTGAGGGGCTTGCGGCGTGAGCCGCTTGTCTACTCGACTGTCGGGGAAAAATCAGCTAACCTTTTTATTTCTGGTATTTGCTTTTTAGCGCCTATCAAATTCTTTATTCTTATTGTCGTATGTTTTATAATGGCTATACTAAAAGAAGTGTTAGAACAGTTTGACACTAATCCGCTTGTAACAGCTTTAATGAGGGCATCTCACGAAACAAATCGTTTTTGTGAAAGATTGTCAGGCGACAAGCCTGCCGAAAATATTTCCTCTCCCTAGAGCGTGTTTGAAAAATGCTTTCTGACAGATGTGCGTCACAGTTTGTGGGAGATTTGTGCCAAATGAAGGAGGCATAGGGGGCAAAGGCATAAAGGGCAATGCCTTATGTTGACTGAATTTGGCGCAAATATCACGCAAAGTAGGGCGTGCAGGTGGCAGGAATGATTTTTCAAACACGCTCTAGTGACGGGAGTCATTACAAACCTTGCAGCATAATAGAGCCATCCTGCACCAGAGAGCAGAAAATGTCGGGAAAATGCTGGTATTTGGTGATACAATAGAATCACAGCGAAACAGGAAGGAGAATACTACTTATGAACAGTTGGAATGACGGAATCTGTAATGCAATTTGTTACATTGAAGATCATCTGACCGAGGAGCTTGATGTAAATGAAATCGCCGGCAAAGCATTTGTGTCAAGTTTTTACTTTCAAAGAATATTCAATGTATTATGTGGATTTACGGTTGGGGAGTACATTAGAAATCGCCGTCTGACACTCGCTGCTCAGGAGCTTTGCGCATCCGATATCAAGGTGCTTGACGTTGCGCTGAAATATGGATATGATTCGCCTGACAGCTTTGCAAAAGCATTCACTAAGTTTCATGGGGTAACGCCTTCCCAGGCAAGAGAAAAAGACCATAGTTTGAATTCTGTTGCGCCGCTGAAAATAAAGCTTACATTGGAGGGTGGTACTATGTTAGAGTACAAAATTATGGAAAAAGAACAGTTTACAGTTATGGGAGTTTCCCGCAAATTCAACACGGAAACTTCGTATCAGGAAATTCCTAAGTTCTGGCAGGAACACATGAACAGCGACAGTGGGAAAATCATATGCGGAATGTATGGAATCTGCATGGACAATGATGGTCAGAGCTTTGATTATCTGATCGCTGATAATTACAGTCCGGAAAGCGAAGTTCCTGAAGGCTTGGAGACAAGAGTAATTCCAGCCGGGACATGGGCAGTATTTCCTTGTCATGGAGCATTGCCAAAATCATTACAGGATGTGAATACAAAAATATGGAGCGAGTGGCTGCCATCTTGTAAGGCATACCGTCTTGGAGGGAATTACAATATCGAGATGTACACGGGAGATATGTATTACAGCGAGATTTGGATACCGATAGAAAAAAATGATAACCAGTAATCTCGGTGATTTACTTATGTGCTTCCCGATGGAATCAGAACTACTTAAAATGTCGTTGCATGGATAAACACGCTCTAGCAGCGGCATTTTCTTATCAGCGTTTTATCCTGCTCAATGGGGAATCCCGCAATTTTCCTATTTGAGCCGCCAAAGGCGACATGGGGATTTTTACGACTACAAAAAATGAAATAAACACAAATATGTGAAATATGTCAATCATGTCTCAGAGCATTATGGCAGACAATGGAAAAAAGATGTGCCTGTGCGTATGGTCATAATATATACGGCGGATGTAGAACGGTCAGAAACTTCTGACCTGCTGGATACGGGCTGCCTGAAACTGGAAATACAGTCTGTTTTTCTTTCGGAGATGGATTCGGAAGAAATGAGAAGAACAAATCAATTGGTCAGTCTGCGTACATGGCAAACCAGATGGACGACGAGGAGCAGCGGGTTTTTGTCCTGTCCAGGATCGCAGTATTTGCAGATAAAGTGATCGAAGAAGAAAATGTGGATAAGATAAGGAGGTATCTGGGAATGACGAAAGTGGGGCAGTTATTTGAGGATGAAAAAATACGTGCTGTAAAAGAAGCAACTGCAAAAGTAACGGAAGAAGTAACAAAAAAAGTAACAGAAGAAGTAACGGAAAAAATAACAGAGGAAGTAACAGAAAAAGCAGCAGAGAAGGTGTGCATCATAGAATATATGTCAAATGCAATGGGTGCACTCAGGCAGCCAGTATCCAAAATGGAATCCGTGATGATGTCTGAGTTGTGCAGTCAGGTCAATACAGAGTATATTGAAAAAGTATTCTGATGCTGGAAACAGGCCGCAGGTTCTCTCCGCAGAGAAATTAAGAGAGATTTCGGCAGAAAAATATTATCAGGAGACAAAAGATGTGCAGGGGCTCAAAGAGCGGCTCGGAGT
>JAIECJ010000077.1 GCA_029068555.1 Lachnospiraceae bacterium | reverse complement strand
CGCTTCAATTCTGGCAGTCTGTATGCATATTACAATGTGCCTGAAAGTGTATATAGTGGGCTTATGAATGCCAGTTCTTAGCCGCCAGCTCCGGCATGTTCCTTGGCAGCTGTGGCTCCTCACATAAATCAAGCTGCCTTCCACACGACACACGGTATACCTGTGCTACCATGATGGACAGGGCTGGTGTCAACCAAAACTGTATCAAGGAAATCCTCGGACACGCAAAGAAAGATGTGACAAACAAGGTGTACATAAAGAAGAATCTCGACGACCTGCTCAAAGCAATAGACATGATATGATTTTGTATATTATGTGTATATTATTATCAAATTTTTACCCATCTTAACACGTCCCAAGCCCGCAAAACTGCGTTCTCACTTTTTTCAAAAATAAATCTGTTATATAATGTTTCTCTTAACATACCAGATTTTGCCGCTATTGCAACCATTGTCATTCCTGAATCTTTGATTCTCTCGTTAAGCAGCTGGTAATCCATTAATCTCCCTCCTTTCTGTGTGAATTTAATTCACACACCTAATATAACATTGTGTTGAATTTATGTCAACATTCTTTTATAAAAATGTTGATTAATTTTCACACATATGCTATAGTAGCTTATACAGGGAGGTATATATGATTGAACTATACAGAAATATTAGAAGTTTACGCGAACAAAGGGGACTATCACAAGACGAACTTGCTAAAATGACTGGATACACTAGCCGTTCTTCCATTGCAAAAATAGAGAAAGGTGAAGTTGATTTAACAAGAAGTAAGATACTTGCATTTGCAAAAGCCTTAAATATAGCACCCGGAATATTAATGGGATGGTGTTCCACCTCTGATATAAACAATATTCAAGAAATCAATCAACAAGAACGTACATACCATCTAAATTCCAAGGAAGAACTGCTTCTAACCGACTTCCGCACACTGAACGAACAGGGACAGGATTACATCCTGCAGACTATGGACATGGTAAAGGATAAATATAAAAAATCTGATTTCCTTTCCGACTTGGAGGAAATAGTTTAATTACCAAAACGCATTTGCAGAGCAGGGATAAATAATTTGACAATTTCATTACTTAGTGGTAAGATGATTATAAAGAAGGGTACTACCGATAGACGGTTAGCCCAATTATATTAGCAAAAAAATAACCGCTAAGTTTGTTAGGCTTTGGGCGGTTATTTTTTTGTGCTGTTACTTCCGATTGTATATCCAAGTCCGAATGCAGTCAGCACAAGACTGATTACTGCTATCAGACCCTCAATAGTCATCATTGGCATCACCCTACTTCATATATTTCCGTACTCCGTACAGATTTCTATGTAACCGGAGGGTCACAAGTCCCTCCGCAGAGGACTAACCGCCTACCGTTATGGTAGTACCCATGAGGGCATTATAACAGATTGATACCTATAATACAATAATTTTATCTCGCAGTGGGCATCTTACTGTTTAAAATTGTAGTTTGACAACTTCATTACTTAGTGGTAAGATGACTATAAAAGAGGGTGCTACCGATAGACGGTTAGCCCATTTAAATTAGTTGCTACAAAAAATAACCGCTAAGTTTGCTAGGCTTGGGGTGGTTATTTTTTTGTGCTGTTACTTCCGATTGTATATCCAAGTCCGAATGCAGTCAGCACAAGACTGATTACTGCTATCAGACCCTCAATAGTCATCATTGGCATCACCCTACTTCATATATTTCCGTACTCCGTACAGATTTCTATGTAACCGGAGGGTCACAAGTCCCTCCGCAGAGGACTAACCGCCTACCGTTATGGTAGTACCCATGAGGGCATTGTAACAGATTATTATATGGAATACAACAATTTATCTTCCTGGCAATTTGACAATAGCATATTGATATCGGAGCGGTTATGTGGTATATTAAACATGAAAAGGCAATACCGATGAACGGTTGCCTGTAATTTATGGGTTACTTCATAAAAATAACCGCTAGTTTGCAGACCGGGCGGTTATTTTTATGTTCACTTTTTACTTTTCAGCAAGGCTGCAAACCCGACCAAAAAGATGCCAATCTGAATTAATTCAGACAGGGTTATGTACATAATGCCTTTTCCTTTCGTATATTTCCCATGCAAGACCTCCTTTCGGGAGTGAAGTGCGGATCCAAAACATTCTCTGACCAAGCATTCCGCTCCATTTTTTACACAACTCTCGACTCTTTGGGACTATCATTGTCTGCTACCGGCACGAAACATACACCGCACGACTGCCGTCACACCTTTTCCTGGCTCTGCGACAAATATAATGTTGATGAGCTGTCGAAACATCTTCTGATGGGACACTCGCTCGGAAACGATGTTGAAAGGTCAGTGTATGGTCATAGGACTTTAGATGAACTGCGAACTGAAATTGAGAAAATTAAGGTTTCACAATTTCAATAAATTTGTCGCTAACCGTTTTTTATCATGCAGATTTTTCTGTGTTAATTTACAACTAAAAAGTGGAGCAATCCATTATAAATACTGGATTTTTAAGCTTATTATAAGGATCTTTACAAATTATATAAAATTAATACTGCCTTAAGGTAACCATCATACCCCCTTAAAGAAAACCTCCTATCATAGACAGCACATAGATAGGAGGTTTTTTTATGAATACAAACATTATTGAAACCGACAGTCTGACAAAAGGCGTCGGCAGCCAGACACGCGTAAACCACATAGACCTGCGCATCCCAGAAGGATGTGTCTACGGCTTTCTTGGCCCAAACGGCGCGGGAAAGACCACGACTTTAAAGCTTCTTCTTGGACTGTTAAAGCCTACCGCAGGCACAATCACTTTCTTTGGTCAGAAAATGACAGAACAAAACAGGCTTTCCATATTAAAATACACTGGCAGCCTGATTGAGAGTCCCAGCTTTTACGGGCATCTGACAGGCCTTGAAAATCTCCAGATTATTGCAAAGCTGAAAAAATTACCTGCCGGCGAGATTACAAATGTCCTTCAGACAGTGCGTTTGTATGAGCAGAAAGACAAAAAGGTAAAGCAGTACTCCCTCGGCATGAAGCAGCGTCTTGGTATCGCCATGGCACTCCTTGGAAATCCGCGCGTGCTGATACTCGACGAACCGACAAACGGGCTCGACCCCGCTGGCATACAGGAGATACGTGAATTTATTAAAAATCTGCCAATTATCCGCCAGATGACCGTCATTGTATCGAGCCATCTTTTGAGCGAAATGGAGCAGATGGCGGACATGGTTGGAATCATCAATCACGGCAGCCTTATTTTTCAGGGAACCATGGCCGCGCTTGAGACACAGGGAGAGAGTCTTGAGGACGCTTTTCTGAAACTGACAGGAGGAGGCGAAAGTCTATGAATTATCTTTTCAAAACAATATCCCTGGAATTAAAAAAAACAAAGCGGCGCGGCATCTGGATGGTTTTGACAATATTTTTACTACTAATAACCGGATGGACAGGTTACAACATGAATGATGAACGTTTTCTTGGATTTGGCTGGATGATGACACTGTACAATGTCCCACTGATAAATGCCATCCTGATTCCTACAGCTATCGCAGTCTTTGCAAGCCGGATTGTCGATATAGAACATAAAGGAAACACCTGGAAAATGCTTGAAACGATGCAGCCTAAATTTGAGATTTACCTCGGAAAAGTTTTCTATGGATTTGCAGCAATTCTCATCTTCTCCACTGCAGAGCTGATTATCTTTCTGGCAATGGGATATGCTGTCGGATTCCATGGGACACCAGATTTATGGGCATATGGACTGTTTTTTGTTCAGACTTTTTCGATATCGTTTAACCTTTATCTGCTGCAGATGATTGTGTCTCTCATCTTCTCCAATCAGGCCGTCGCGCTGTGCACCGGTCTCTGCGGAAGCATGGCAGGACTTTTCCTGATGTATGTGCCGCAGTGGCCCTTCCTTCGAAATATGGTTCCGTGGGGACATTATGGCGCGTCCATGTTCGTCGGAATGGACTGGAACAAGGAAGAAAATATCAAAGGTTTTTATTATATGTCGCAGAATAATGGAGTGGTATTCTTTATTATAGGGTGGTTTTTTGTCCTGATGCTCGGCGGATGGCTTGTTTTCCGGCATATGGACACGGACGGGTTTCATTTCTCTTTCAAATACCGCAGACCGCCCAAACATACGACAAATGAACTGACCGACAATGCTTCCCCGTCCTATAAACCCGTTAAACTCCCGCATCTGCCCGTTGAACTACTAAAAATCAGACGTGCCCCGATATGGCTTGCCTTTATCGTTCTGCCGCTGATTTCCGCAGTGATAGGAACAGGCAATTATTTAAATAACCTTGAGATTTTGACAAGTACATGGTATTCTCTCTGGACACAGCATGCTTTGTTTTTCTGTTACTTTTTCATGCCGCCGCTCGTGGGCGTCTACGCAAGCTATCTGTGGCGGCTTGAGCACAACGGCACCAACTGGAACATGATACTGGTCAATACCTCCGTATGGCGGCTCGTTCTGGGAAAAGTTATGGTATGTGCCGCAATCACTTTTCTCACCTTGGGATGGCTCTGTCTTCTATATATTATATGTGGTCTGTACGCAGGCTTCACGGAACCGGTACCTGCTGAACTCCTGGAATGGCTTGCCTGCGGCGTCCTTGGCGGTATTGCCGTGTGCGCGGCGCAGTGCTTCCTGTCCCTTGTAATCCGAAGCTTCGCCATTCCAATCGGCATGGCGCTCGTCGGCGGATTTGCAGGACTTGCAGTCACCGCAAAAGGTCACTATTACCTTCTCCCCTATTCCCTGATGAGTATGGGAATGCGCGCCAACAACCCTGATTTAAACGTAAATATAACAACGTTTGTCAGCTATTCCATATTTTTTACTCTTTTGTTTTATCTGCTGATGATATGGTATATACGCCATCATGATGTGAGGACGCAGTAACGTCCAAATCGGTTACTTGCCATACATTTTCCCACACTGGGCAGTAGGAGCTATTTTGAAATAGTCCTTGCTGCCCAGTCCGGATATCTCTCCAGCAGCTTCTCATTCGCACTCTGTAAGGCTTCCCAGTATGCACGATACGAATTGCTCAGGCAGCACATTGCAGGGATAAAGATATCGTCATATCCGCTCTCCCTGTTGAACTGTCTCAGTATCTCTGCCATACGGTACATCGGCGTTGCCTTGTACCCCTCTGTCTGCGTACATTCCATATAATGTGCAATCGCTTCACGATTCTTGTCCATAAAGTTCTCAATATCACTAACTGCACTGCACACACCGGCAGACATCCTTTCAAAGTCAAATTCCGCAAACTCTGCCTGCACCGCATTATAATATTCCTGCAAATCATCAGGAATCACCAAATGCGCGTTGTCCAGAAATGCAATAATTGTATCATACGCCTCCTGCTGCTCCTGTGTGTGAATAGATTCACTTAGATATGGCGCGAAATGCGCGCAGGCAAAATCTCCATAGCAACCGGGAAAAGCATTTCGCAGTCGCTCCAGAACAGTCTGCTTTTTCTGAAGATTTCCCAGCTTGTCCTGCACTTCATCCCAGTTCTGATTTCTTGCAAGTTCTGCGAGCAGTCTTTGTTTCTCCTGCATCACAGTTATCTCCATATGTTTTTGCTCCAAAATCGCATATAATGCAGAATTTCCCACAGACTCTCTGGCATATTCTTCAGACCTTTGCTCCAGATATGCGTTTTTCTGGTCAGACAGCACAGCCTGTATATCAGAAACCGACAATCCCAGATTTCTCAAAACGGAAATCTTTTTTAGCCGCGCGACTTGCATATCTGAGAATTCACGATATCCGTTACCCTGTACCTCCGGTACCACCAGACCTTGTTGAATATAATATTCTACTGCCTTTTTGGTCAGCGAGCATATCTGACAGACTTCATTTATCAGCATTCTTTCTCACCTCACTCAACACAATTTTCACAAAACTATGATAAACCCTCCCCCAAGGGTGCAGTCAATAAATTTTCAGGATTGACAACCTATTTTTTTCGTATTATCGTTATATTAATAAAGATGACCTGAATGGAACTCCAATTCTCATCAACACCTTTCTTTATGAATTAAAGCGCGCTGAACCACTGCGCGTTTAAAATGCAGCGTATGAAAACATCCATTGTAAATCAAAGGAGAACCACTATGAAAATCGCCCTGCTATTCCCAGGAATCGGTTACCAATACGATAAACCATTACTATATTATGCCGGAAAAATTTGCAGTCAATGCCAGTATGAGACAATCCGTGTGCCCTACACCAATCTTCCCAAATCTATCCCGGAAGCATTTTCAGAAGCTTACGCACAGGCAGAACGCTATCTGGGCAGCATCCATTGGAACGAATACGAGGACATTTTATTTATTTCAAAGAGCATCGGCACTGCTGTCGCAGCGGCTTTTGCCAAAAATCATGGCATACCCTGCAGAAATGTCTACTATACACCACTGGCGCAGACATTTGACTTTGCCCCGCGTGCAGGAATTGTGTTTCACGGCACACGCGATTCCTGGGTAGAAACTGCTGTTATCGAAGAAAAATGCAGGGAACACCACCTGCCGCTCCACATCATCGACAATGCCAGTCATTCACTTGAACTTCAGACACAAGACTGCACTGTTGGGCAGAATATCCAGATATTAGCGGGTGTCATGAAACTGTCGGAGCAGTATATTGCACATGGGATCTGTTATAGAACACTTCAGGTTAATGAAATCTGCCGTGAACTGTTTCGCGACTTTATCCGTCGTCAAAATGTAGAGAAATGCCTGCGAAAAGAAAATGGAGCGTGGGTAATCAGGGACGCTCCATTTATCGACGACTGGACAGAGAATGACTATCAATTTTTAATACAATGCCTGAGAAATACCATTCAGACAGGTGGTCTTGTATGCGGTGCTTTTCATGGTGATGCACACAGCAGTACGCTGAAAGGATTTGTTTCCGTTGAATCCGCCCTGTTTGGCGGCGCGCATGGTTATCTTGACCTTTCGTGCATTCATGTGTCCGAAGATATGCGCGGAAGCGGTATCGGAAAAATTCTATTTGGCACCGCCAAGGACTGGGCTAAGAAAAAGGGCGGCAAAAAGCTGTATATCTCCTCCCACTCCGCCATCGAAACACAGGCATTTTACAAAGCGATGGGCTGTGTCGATGCGCAGGAGTATGACCAGCGCCATGTTGCGCAGGAGCCATATGACCGGCAGCTGGAGTGTGTATTGTAAAATCAGCAGTTAAAACTCCTTCCTCTCCATAAACCTGCATGAAATCACGTAGGACAGCAGCAGCACTGCCAGAATACAAACCGCAGCCAGCATAAAGGTACCCTTGTTAAGTCCGGAAATATTGCCTGCTGCCCCCATGCCGGCTGTCTCTGCAAGTTCGCTGAGATGACCCATCATTCCAAAACAGAATGCCATACATCCTACCAACACCCCTGTTAATACCCTGCTCTTATGCTGACCGAATTTAATCTGCAGCGGAATCTCCAGCGCAAGGAACATATATGCGACAGGTAGCATTACGGATATATTTAAAAAGTATTCTGCCAGATTTATTTCCACAGCCTGCCTGACTGCAAGGACAACCCACGTAAGCACACCCGTTAGTGCAAACGGTATTGTTGTCAGCCCCAGACCAAACACATACTTTTCAAAGACATAATCCTTTCTTGATACCGGCAATGTAAACAGGTATGCAAATCCATTTTCAGCCTCGTCATAGCTAAATGCTGTCAATGTCAGAAACGAACACCATACTGCAATATACCCCTCAAAAAAAGTCATTTTCGCACTGCCTGCCATAATCATTGCCAATACAATCATCACGACAAAGAAAAATTTCGTCTGTGACTTCATCAACTTAAAATCCTTTATGATTAAACCTTTCACGTATCTGCTCATTAATCTTCCCTCCTAATCTACTATCGACTTGTCTGATTGCCCATCTGCTGCGTCAAACTGCCAATTACTTAATATTCACTGTACTAGTGACTTGTAAGCATGGTAATCACTTCGTCAATGCTGCCTTTCTCAATTACAATTGACGAATAATTATCCTGATAAAATTGTCTCTGGTTTGTCAGACAGCTATAGCCAAAGCTTTCCCTCCTTGTTTCCAACAGATACGACTTATCCAATTTTCCAAACTGTGCTTCCGTTACTTTCAGAAGCCCATACTCATTCAATAATACATCCGTATCTTCATGAAGCACAATTTTCCCATTGTCAATCATGTAAACATCATCGCAGATTCCTTCCAGGTCACTGGAAATATGGGAACTTACCACAATACTACGCTCCCCGTCTTCTGCGTATTCCCGCAAAAGCCCCAACAATTCATCTCTTGCCACCACATCCAGTCCCGCTGTAGGTTCATCCAGTATCAGAAGCTTTGCATTATGCGAAAGCGCCGCCAGAATCTGCAGCTTGCGCTTCATTCCGGTAGAAAATTCCTTGATTTTCTTTTTGAGCGGAAGCTCCATCCGCTCACAGTCCGCCACAAATTTTTCTCTTGAAAAGTCCGCGTACATCGTATCCAGCATCGGTATGAAATCCTTGATTGCAAGCCAGCTGCAAAATCCCGAATCCGAGAGCACGACACCAATACTCTCCCTGTCTGCCTGTGTGAGCTCCGCCGCATTTTTCCCCAATACCTCCATCTTTCCGCCATCTGTCCGAATCAGTCCCAAAACCGCCTTAAATACGGTACTTTTCCCGGCACCATTTCTGCCAATTAGTCCTGTAATATTTCCTACAGGCACTTCCATAGAACATTCCAAGCGAAAATTGCCATATTGCTTGATCACATTGTCCAATCGAAACATACCTCGCACTTCCTTTCCCCAATCAGAGATCCAAAACTATCTAACAAGCAAAACAAGTTAACGGCAGCCGAAATTATGTATCCTCAAGCACAATCTCGAACAGCTCCTTGATATCGCTGTCCTCCATGCCGCAGCTGCGTGCCTTGCGAATCGCCTGCTCAAACTCCGACTCCACTTCCTTTTTCTTTTCCTCAAGCATCCGCGCCTGATTGGCGCTTGCTACAAAACTGCCCTTGCCATGCACCGTGACGACAAAGCCCTCTGCTTCTAGTTGGTCATATGCCTTTTTGACCGTCAGCGCGCTGACTCTGATGTCCTTAGCCAACGTCCTGACGGATGGGAGCATAGTTTCCTCCATTAACTCACCATGCACGATCTTATCCTTAATCTGGCTGACAATCTGCTCGTAGACGGGCTGCATTGAGGAGTGGTTAATGATTAGATTCATATTATTATCAACATCCTTTACTTATGAATTATTCCACGTTGAGCCAATATCATCACATCTGCAAACGCTCATCTTTTTGTTCATGTACACTGAAACAAAGCAATAATCATTTCCTCTACAATAAACAGTATATAACAGTATTCATCTGTTGTCAACTGTTTTATACTGTTTACTAACAATTTATAAAAAACCCAAAACAGTAATGGCTTTCCGTTCTTCCTGTTTTGGGGTTCTTTTGATATCCTTATTTATTTTCCAGGTATTTCTCCACAGACGCAAGCTTCACGCAGAGTACGAATACTTCACATGCCTGCCTGAGTTCGTCAGGCGTCGGAAATGTTGGTGCGATACGTATGCTTGTATCCGTAGGATCTTTCTTGTATGGATATGTCGATCCAGCCGGAGTCATTACCACTCCCACCTCCTTGCAAAGGCTTACCACACGTTTTGCACAGCCCTCTATCGTATCGAATGCAATGAAATATCCGCCAAGCGGTTTTATCCATCTTCCGATTTCAAGTCCGCCAAGCTCTTTCTCAAGGCAGTTTAAAACTGCTTCAAACTTCGGTCTTAAAATACGGGCATGCTTATCCATATGCGCTTTCATGCCGTCGGCGTTTTTAAAAAACAGCACATGCCGCATCTGGTTAATCTTGTCAAACCCAATTGTCTGCAAGGTCAGTGTCTTTTTCACCTCAGCAACGTTTGCAGGCGATGTAACAAGTGCTGCCACACCCGATCCCGGAAACGTAACCTTTGAAGTAGAGCATAATTCATAGTAAATATCTGGATTTCCAGCTTTCTCACACTCTTTCACAATATTGAGCATCTCAACCTTTTTGTCCGTGTAGACATGGTGAATCGTATATGCATTATCCCAAAAGATTCTAAAATCAGGTGCGGCAGGCTTCAGGTTCGCAAACCTTCTAACCACCTCATCCGAATATACAACGCCTGCAGGATTCGTATACTTTGGAACATTCCATATTCCCTTGACTGCCGGGTCATTATTCACATACTGCTCTACCATGTCCATATCCGGTCCATTTTCATCCATAGGAATATTAATCATCTCGATGCCAAAGCTTTCTGTGATGGCAAAGTGCCTGTCATATCCAGGTACAGGGCACAAAAATTTTATCTTCTCCTGTCTGCACCAAGGTGTACTGCCGCCAATTCCATGTATCATCGCCCTTGATATCAAGTCATACATGATATTCAGACTTGAGTTTCCGAATACCATTACATGGTCAACCGGGCACTCCATCAAATCTGCAAAAAGCTCCTTTGCCTCTGGAATGCCATCGAGTGAACCATAATTTCTAAGATCGGTTCCGTCAGCACAAGCAAATGACGATGTGCTGCCTGACAATACATCAAGCATGGGCAGCGACAGATCAAGCTGGTCTGCCCCAGGCTTGCCGCGCGACATGTCAAGCCTGATATTTGACTCCTTTAGCTTATCATACTGTGCCTGAAGTTCAGTCTGAAGTGAGCGAAGCTCATCCCTGCTTAAATCCTTGTACGCTTTCATTTTCATAACCTCCATCATTCATATGCAATCGCCTGCAGCCGCCATCAGATCAATATTGCTTATAATCGCATATTAAATAAATACTTTCGTATATTAATTTATTTTTCCATTCCTTAATATATAACACATATTCCCAATCTGTCAATAGAATTGTATACATGTATATCAGTATTTTTACATACCTTTGAGATTCTATTTCTTTGGCTTTACACCCTGCCGTTCATTCGATATAATAAAAACGACATATAACGAAAATCTTATGGGTTGATATGCCCTGTCGAAAAAGGCGGTGAAATCATAAAAACATTATATATAACAGACTTAGACGGCACACTTTTGCACCACAATGAGCGCATCTCACCATGGAGCTGCAATATTATAAACGGTCTTATCGAAAAAGGAATGCTATTCTCCTATGCCACAGCACGCTCCATCCATACGGCAAGTGTTGTGACAGAAGGTTTAAAGCCCCAGCTGCCTGTTATCGTCAACAACGGAAGCTTCCTGACCGACAGCAGTACCCAAAGGCGGATTCACGTCAACCAGTTCAGCAGCGAGGAAGCGCAGAATATCTATGCATCACTTCAAAGGCATCAGATAGCGCCACGCGTGGATGCCATCATCAATGGCCACGAAAAATTTTCATACGACGAACTTGCAATCAATCCCGCACTCGCAGAATTTGTCGCAGCGCGCAAAAATGACGGGCGCAACAACCCGCTTCATGACACCAGTGTGATTTTGCAGGGTGACGTTTTTTACTTCACTTGTATCGGGGAAGAAGAAAAACTCAGGGCTGCATACGAAGAATTAAAAAGCGCATACAACTGCATTTTTCAATTTGATATCTACTCGAATGAACCATGGCTTGAGGTGATGCCGCATACAGCATCAAAGTCCCATGCCATCACGCAGCTGAAAGAAATGTACAATTGTGACAGAGTCGTTGTTTTTGGTGACGGCGCAAATGACGTTCCGATGTTTGAGACGGCGGACGAAGGCTATGCGATGGCAAACGCCATTGACGCGCTGAAAGAAATAGCCACCGCCATCATTGACAGCAACGAAAATGACGGGGTGGCAAAATGGCTTGCGGAAAATGTGCGGACATCCATCCGATAATCTGCTGATACCTTTGCATCTAAGACATCACGCGCCTACTTCCGCTATATTTTTCTCAAGAAACATTAAAAATTCATCCTCAGGCAGCGGTTTCGAAAAATAATACCCCTGTATATGGCTGATTCCCAAATCCTCCATTGTCTGGTATTGCTCCGCTGTCTCGATACCCTCGGACACGATTTCCAGGTTCATTCCATGAATCATATGAATTGCCGCTTCCATGACATACTTTGCTTTCCCATTTTCAAAGTAGGAGTTTATCATGGTTCTGTCAAACTTGACAATGTCCACGGGCATATCCACAATATAATTTAGATTCGACTGACCGGTGCCAAAGTCATCAAGGGAAAACTTGACCCCGTATTCCATCAGCTCCTCCATGTTTTTAATCAGTGTTTTTTTCGCATTGGTGGAAGCTGACTCAGTGATTTCCAGATTAATATATTTAGCGTCTATACCGTATTTCTCCATAACGCCAATATAATCATGCGCCAGATGCTCATAAGCGCATTGTATTACTGATAAATTGACCTCTATATATTGCATCGCATAGCGCTCCAGCGGATATTTTTTTATGAAGCGGCAGACCTTCTCAAACACAACTCCGCCAAGCTTCATAATCAGTCCTGTCTCCTCAGCAATTTCAATAAACATTCCAGGCGGCACAATATTCCCCTCATTGTCGCGGATTCGCACAAGCGCCTCCGCTGAAGTAATGCGCTGCTCCGCCGTCGAAAAAATCGGCTGGTAAAACACTTCCACACGATCCTGCTCAAGCGCCTCCAGGATAAGCCGCTCTACCTCATGTTCACGGCGCATCTTATCTACAATCTCCTGCCCTACATTGAAAAAATCTGTCCCGAAAAATTCTTTCTCCTCCTGCCTGACATAACGAACCAGATACAACAGATGTTCTGCCGTATTCACGATATTGGCATGCTGCAGGTACAGCCAGTGAGGCCAGACAACACTCTCTTTGTCCTCATCCCAGCTGTCGTGAAACCGTTCGCAGATTTCCCGGATTCTTTTTTCCGCCATTCCCATATTGGTAAATGCCACAAAATATTCATCCTCCGCATTTTTGAACGTGACTGCGTCCGGTATTTTCATGAGATATTCTATGATTTGCATTTTAACCGCTGCGCGTCTGTCCAGCCGGATATTTTTATACGCATTGTTTACAAAAACAATCACAAGCAGCGAAAAATCTTCTTCCTTTGCATAAAGCTCCTTCGCATACTGATACAATGCATTGCTGTTAAACAATCCTGTCTTCCTGTCAAGATTTGTCTCCGGATTTTCCAGCTTCAGATAAAGCACCATGATTCCGATAGCACCAGCATAACCTACAATCAGGAGATTCGTGTACATAAACTGAATCTGCGATGCACCTATCCACATCACCAGCCAGAGGCACACGGCTTCCCTTCGTCGAGGATTAATCTTCGCCTTTTCCTTATATATCAGATAGAACACCCTGACAAAAAATATCAGTGATACCCCGTATGTCACATAAACGCTCGGTCCATATGTATACAGCACCTCGGCTCCGTCTGCAGAATAGTTATAGTGCAGTACGGCGGCATATGTGCCAATGGCGCCAAGGATGGTCAGTACCCAGTATTTTTTCATCTCTTTCCTATACTCATCCAAATTTGTATAAATGTCTACACACACATACGACAGTGCACTGATGGCTACCGCAAGCAGTGTTATCAGATAAGTCTTAGCAACAAATTTTGCAAACGGCTCGGATACTTCGTGCCGGTGCTGAATCACAATAATCGAAAGCACATCAAAAACCACGCAGACAAATGTCGCCCAGAATACACCCCAGAAAGCCTTCTGCGTATATAACGATATCCGTTTCTGGCGGACATAAAAATAAAAAAGTACCAGCATCAAAACAATACCGCAGCATTGAATCTGTATATGCATCTTATCATCTCCTTGTAAATCTTTGCCGCAGCTGTTTCGTACTTGGGTATCCCTGCCAGCTGCCCTTTTCCTCTCTCAACAGAACATCCCCCACTCTCTATATTATATGCCACGCAGTGCCCAAACGCAAGTATAACGAGACGTCTTTGTCTGATTATTTGTAACAGGGTTACTGTTCACACCTACACCAAAGTAGTGGGAATCGTGCGCCAAAATGCTTGCCTTTTAGCATTTTGTGTGCAA
>JAIECJ010000076.1 GCA_029068555.1 Lachnospiraceae bacterium | reverse complement strand
TGTCTGAATTATAAATTAGGTTTTGTAATTACAAAATAATATATTGCTGAAATAAATGTAATGATAAATTTGTGTTTTAAGTAGTGACCAATGGACAGGTCTGACTTTTCCAGAAAGCTGCTGGTCTGCATGATACAAGAGACACCGCCAAAACATAGTGCTGTCATAATCCAAAATACTTTTTGGTGCGGTAAAAGTGATGTTGTATAAATTGCCTGAACGCCGCCGATGATTTCCAGAAAGCTTGACAGGATATTTTTATGGTTGCCTGATAGAGGCATAAAATCCAGAAATATACGAAATGCATTTGTAAATGTTATGTACCCGCCAAGCACAATTAATGCCTGTGTATTGTCAATGCAAGATTTTTTGAGCATAGACGCCAGGGAAAGTGCCGGAACTGCAGGGGACTGATTTTCATTTTCTATATGACAAATTTCCGTCAATCTATCTTTGGCAAAATGCAGATGTCCCAGTATCATTCCATAAACAGCCGGAATTCCATACATTCCAAATATAAATAATGCTGTGTTGCGATATCCACATTCATGCAGTATTGGAATGATAATTCCCATAAAGTATGCTGGACCTATATTGTTACAAAAGGCAAGCAGGGTAGTGGCTTCCAGTTTGCTTAGTTTATTTTTTTCAATCAGGTCGCTCACAACTTTTGCACCCATGGGAAATCCGCAGAAAAACCCCATAAATATAGCGTACAGTCCATAGCTGCTGTATTTGTATACTTTCCTTAAAATGCGTGTGAGCATATGTCCAAGCTCCAAATCAGCGCCACTATATACCATGATGGAGCTTATCATCATAAAAGGGAAAAGTGTTGGAACCATCTTGGCTGCCCATTGGTACAATCCTTCATAGGCATATCGAAATGTGGCATCCGGATTACTTAAGATGATAATAATAAGCAAAAGATATACCAGGGTTTTCAGCAGCATATACTCACCATAGGTTATGTTTATTATATTTTATAAATGAGTTGGTAAAATTATGTATATCATAACTACATATTATGCTTTGGAGGCAGAAGATGAGACTGGACAAATTTTTATGCGATATGCAGATCGGAACGCGGAGTCAGGTTAAGGACTATATAAAAAAAGGCAATATTTCGGTCAATGGATTCATCGTGAAAAGACCTGATTACAAACTAGATGAGAATATGGACATTGTTGCTTATATGGGTAAAAATATTACTTATCAAAAGTTCTATTATTATATGCTTCATAAACCTATGAACGTAGTTACTGCCACAAAAGATTCCCATGACCAGACGGTAATGGACTTGCTTTCCGATACCTGTGGAAAAAATTTGTTTCCGGTTGGAAGGCTTGACAAGGACACGGAAGGACTTTTGTTGATAACAAATGATGGAGAGCTTGCACATAATCTGCTTTCTCCCAAAAAACATGTGAAGAAAACGTATTACGCAGAATGTTCTGGAGAGATAAATCCAGACAAGCTTAAAATGCTTGAGAATGGAGTGGACATTGGTGATGAAGAACTTACTTGTCCAGCAAAAGTGCGTTTGATAACTCAGTCAGAGTATTCCTATACTATAAAACTAACAATTACGGAAGGGCGGTTTCATCAGGTAAAGCGGATGGTACAGGCAATCGGTGGTTCTGTTACATATTTGAAGAGATTATCAATGGGAAACCTGTCTCTGGATTCTGATCTGCCAAAGGGTGCTTATAGACCCCTTACAGAGAAAGAAATTGTGAATTTAAAAAGTATTATTTTTTGAAATTACAAATACACAAAAGGGAGGATAATAAATTGTCACTTGCGAATGGTTTTCTTCCTATAACATTGGAGGATGTAAGGGAACTTGGCATAAGCCAGCTGGATTTTATTTATGTCACAGGAGACGCCTATGTCGACCATCCTTCCTTCGGTCATGCTATAATCACGCGTCTACTGCAGTCTCATGGATATACTGTCGGAATTATTTCGCAGCCAGACTGGAAGAATGATGACAGTATTACTATTTTAGGGACGCCACGCCTCGGATTTCTGGTGTCTTCTGGAAATATGGATTCTATGGTAAATCATTACTATGTATCAAAAAAACATCGTGAAACAGATGCTTATACACCAGGTGGCAAGCCTTATAAGAGACCCGATCATGCCACAGTAGTATACAGCAATCTTATCCGCAAAAAATACAAAACTACACCAATTATCATCGGAGGAATTGAGGCAAGTCTGCGGCGCATGGCACACTATGATTATTGGTCTGACTCCTTTAAGCGTTCAATTTTGCTGGATAGTCAGGCAGATATTATTTCATATGGAATGGGAGAAAAGTCCATTATTGAGATAGCCGATGCGTTAAACAGCGGAATAGCAATAAAAGATATGTCCTTTATTGCTGGTACTGTATATAAAACCAAGGATATTTCAGGGCTTTATGATTATGAATTACTACCGTCTTATGATGAGATGGTTTCAGATAAAGTGCTATATGCAAAAAGTTTTAAGATACAACATGACAATACAGATGCATTTAACGGAAAAACCTTGATAGAGCCCTATCCAAATGGAATTTATGTTGTGCAAAATATACCGCAACCGCCCCTTACCATACAGGAGATGGATGATGTGTATGGTTTGCCATACCAGCGCACATATCATCCTTCTTATGAGACACTTGGCGGAGTTCCGGCTATTTCCGAAATTAAATTTTCCCTGATAAGCAATCGCGGCTGCTTTGGCGGGTGCAATTTTTGTGCCCTTACGTTCCACCAGGGACGTACTATACAGGTACGGAGTCATGAGTCTATTATTGAAGAAGCAAAGCTTATCACACAGGACAAGGATTTCAAAGGGTACATTCATGATGTCGGCGGTCCGACGGCTAATTTCAGGAAGCCCTCATGTCAGAAACAGCTTCATTCTGGTGTCTGTAAACACAGACAATGCCTGTGTCCAAAGCCATGTCCAAACCTTGAAGTAAGTCATTTGGATTATTTGTCACTATTGCGAAAAATTCGTAGCCTTCCAAATGTTAAAAAAGTTTTTGTGCGTTCTGGAATCCGCTTTGACTACCTTTTGCTGGATAAGGATGATACTTTTTTCAGGGAACTTGTCGAACACCATATCAGCGGACAGCTCAAGGTCGCGCCAGAGCATATCTGTAACACAGTTTTGTCCAAGATGGGGAAACCAGAAAATTCTGTCTATGAAGCCTTTACAGAAAAATATCGCAGGTTGAACAAAAAAATTGGAAAGAATCAGTTTCTGGTTCCTTATCTGATGTCGTCACACCCAGGTTCAACAATCAAGGAGGCTGTAGCGTTAGCCGAATATTTAAGAGATATTGGATATATGCCAGAACAGGTACAAGATTTTTATCCGACACCATCAACCATGTCGACTGTTATGTATTATACAGGGATTGATCCTGTGACAATGAAACGTGTATATGTATGCAAAAACCCACATGAAAAGGCGATGCAGCGGGCACTGATTCAGTACCGTAATCCCAAGAATTATGACCTTGTTCGGGAGGCATTAAAGCTTGCGGGAAGAGAGGATTTGATAGGGTTTGACAAAAAGTGCCTAATAAAACCCAGAAAATTGGCTGGTGAGATTTGTCGGCAAGTATCACCCCCCAAAAAAAGAAAAGAAACTGATAAATTTTACCATAAATGTAATAATATGAGTAAGGGAAAGGAAACTGATAAACATACAAAGAAGAAAACAATACGAAACACGCACAAAAAAAAGGCCTAAAAAAGCAGCAGAAAGGAATATTATATGAATATTATTTTAATTACAGGCGCGTCCTCTGGTATGGGCGTAGAATTTGCACTGCAGCTGGACAATGTTTTTCACAATATTGATGAGATATGGCTGATTGCGCGCAGAAAAAAAGAAATGCTTGAAGTGGCACAGTATCTTGAACACACAACACGTGTTCTGGATATGGATGTTACCAATAAAGACGATATGATAAAACTCAAAAAACTACTTGCTGATGAAAAGCCAGTGATCCGTATGCTTGTCAACTGTGCCGGTTATGGTATTATGGGGGACTTTTCCACTTCCGACATTGGTGATGAACTTGGCATGATAGACGTAAACTGTAAGGCATTGACACAGATGACTTATTTGTGCATTCCTTATATGAAGAAAAACAGCAGAATCATACAGCTGGCCTCAAGCGCTGCATTTTTGCCTCAGCCTAATTTTGCAGTATACGCAGCGACAAAGTCTTATGTATACAGTTTTTCCAGAGCCTTGAATCGGGAACTGCGTACAAAAAAATTTTATGTGACAGCGGTATGTCCGGGACCAGTTGACACGCCTTTTTTTGACATTGCAGAAAAGACGGGCAGCACGCTTGCTGTCAAAAAACTAACGCTTGTCCGCGCAGACCAGGTAGTAGAGAAAGCAATAAAGGATTCTTACTATAGGAGAGAGCGGTCAGTGTATGGTGCATGGATTAAGAGTTTTGAAGTTGCGGCAAAAATATTTCCACACAGTGCTATTTTGGAGTTTATGCGGTTTCTGAAATAATATAAGAATCACAGTTTTTTTGCAGGAATGGAGGATTCGTATGAAGATACAAAGGAAAAAGAAAGGTGACTACGGATATCCGTCCTATGAAACCAAAAGGGTGATTATCCGTACAGCGGCATATTTTATAATATCCATTGCAGTTTTTTTGCTGGGATATTTTTTAACCGGAAAGAAAGAAAATCTCCTGACAATTGTTGCTGTACTGGGTATGCTGCCTTCAAGTAAAAGTCTTGTATCTGTTATCATGTATATGAAAATACCAAAGTTCAGCGAAGATATCTATCAGGAAATATCCAAAAAAGAAGGGGATGTCTCAACTATTTACAGCATGTACCTGACTTCATATAATAAAAATTTTGCAATCAACTGCTTTGCTGTATGTGGGAACAGTCTGATCGGCTATACAGAGTTTCAGGACTGTGATGCAGCAGCCTGCGAGGAGCATATTAAAGGGATTTTGAAACAGAATAGTATCAAAAATACAACTGTCAAGATTTTTCATGAAAAAACACGTTTTATGGAACGGTTAATTCAGATTCAGGGATTGGAATCCGGAAAGAAGGAGACGGAAATTCTGGAAATTTTGTGCGACATTTCCCTATAATAAGTTTATTAAATGGAGACAACCTACTATGATTTCGACAAGGATTACTACAAACGAAGCAGGACAGCGTTTTGACAAATATCTGAAAAAGCTGTTAAAGGATGCCCCAGACAGTTTTATCTATAAGATGCTACGGAAGAAGAATATTGTATTAAATGGAAAGAAGGCATATGGAAAGGAAAGGCTCTGCCTTGATGATGAAGTAAAGCTTTTCCTTGCAGATGGCACCTTTGAAAAATTTGGCGGTAAGTCTGCATATTGTCCTTTTGATATTACGCCTTACGAACAGGCTTATCATGAACTAAATGATTTGAGTATCATATATGAGGATGATAACATCCTGATTGTCAATAAACCAGCAGGAATTCTTTCACAAAAATCTAAACCAGAAGACGTTAGTATCAATGAGTGGCTGACAGGTTATCTGCTTTTCAGCAAGTGTATCACAGCAGAGACGCTCTCAACTTTTAAGCCTTCAGTCTGCAACAGGCTTGACCGGAACACATCTGGAATGGTTCTATGTGGAAAAACACTTTTGGGGAGTCAGTATTTAAGCAGCATTATCAAAGATAAATCATTAGATAAGTATTATTATTGTCTGGTGTCAGGAACAGTCTGCATGAATGAACATATTACAGGTTATTTATATAAAGACACTATGCAGAACAAAGTAACTGTTTTTTCCAGAGAATCCGATGTTCCAGACTCTTTGAAAAAAAATGCAGAATATATTGACACGGCATTTTATACAGTTCGTACAGCTCATGATATGACATTAATGGAAGTACAGCTTTTTACGGGGAAGACGCATCAGATACGTGCCCATTTGTCGTCACTTGGTCACCCCATCATAGGGGATGTCAAGTATGGCAGTCCTGCCATCAATCAAAAATATGCCAAAAAAGGAATACACAGTCAAATGCTTCATGCACATAAGCTTGTATTTCCATTGGCTGACAATCCGACCTTTGCACCGACAGCAGGCATGGTATTGGAATGTCCGCCCCCTGATATTTTTAACAGACTGCTAGAGGAGGAATAGAGATATGCCTACATGGAATTCCCGTGGGCTACGCGGTTCCCTTTTGGAAGAAATGGTAAATATGACAAATGAAAAATATCGTGACAGCGGACTAGCCCTTATCCAAAAGGTTCCGACACCGATTACACCAATTACGATTGATAAGGAGACGAGGCACATAACACTTGCTTATTTTGAACAGAAAAGTACAGTTGATTATATAGGGGTGGTTCAGGGTATTCCAGTCTGCTTTGATGCCAAAGAATGCGCAGTTGATTTGTTTACACTGCAAAAGATACATCCCCATCAGGTTCAGTTTATGAGAGAATTTGACAAGCAGGATGGCATTGCATTTTTCCTGATTTACTTCACAGCGCGCGATGTTATGTACTATATGAGCATACGGGAACTGAATATTTTCTGGGAACGGATGGAAAATGGCGGGAGAAAAAGTTTCCGGATTGAAGAATTAAAAGATAAGTATTTTATGAAGCATAAGGGCGGTCAAATGGTACCATATCTGGACATGATTCAGATTGATTTGAATGACAGAGATTGTAATAGTTGACACATAGGGTAAAAAAGTGTATACTTCGATTAATGCGTTATGCTAATTCGCTAATGAATTAGCACGTTAGTGCGCTAAAGTAAACATACTGGAGGTCTAACATGGATTTTATAGGAAAAAGACTTGTACATACTCCCGAGGGAGTGCGCGATATATATGGAAAGGAATATGCAAACAAACAAAACATTCAGAAGCTGTTTGGGGATAAGCTTCACAGTTACGGATATCAGGATATCCAGACACCTACTTTTGAATTTTTTGATGTTTTTAGCCGTGAAATAGGCACAACACCTTCCAAGGAGTTATACAAATTTTTTGACAAAGAGGGAAACACGCTCGTTCTGCGACCTGATTTTACGCCTTCTATCGCAAGGTGTGCCGCCAAGTACTTTATGGATGAGACAATTCCACTCCGTTTTTGTTATTCTGGTAACAATTTTATCAACACAAATAACCTGCAGGGAAAATTGAAAGAAACAACACAGATGGGAGCAGAGCTTATCGGGGATGGTTCGTCCGAAGCGGATGCGGAAATGATATCAATGCTTGTTGAGGCACTCTTGAATTCTGGGTTACAAGATTTTCAGGTATCAGTGGGACAGATTGATTATTTCAAGGGTTTATGTGCACATGCAGCGCTTGATGAGGAAACTGAACTTGCACTGCGTGAATTCATATCAAACAGAAATGAATTTGGCGCGCATGAGCTTCTGATTGATAAAAAGATACCAGAAAAATCAATTGAAGCACTTTTAAGTGTAAACAGTCTGTTCGGTTCCTATGATATTCTCGACAGAGCCTTGGAATATGCGGATAATTCTCGCTCACAAAAGGCAATAGAACGGTTAATACAAGTTTATGAAAAGTTAAAAATATATGGCGTGGAAAAATATATTTCTTTTGACCTTGCAATGGTTAGCAAATATAATTATTACACAGGCGTAATTTTCAGCGCATATACATATCAGGCAGGAAGTGCCATTGCAAAAGGCGGGCGTTATGACAACCTTTTGGAAAAGTTCGGAAAGTCCACACCTGCAACTGGCTTTGTAGTCATAATTGACGACCTCGTATCAGCACTCACCAGACAAAAGCGCTGTCCCGAACTTGAGAACAAAAATGTTTTGCTTGTATATTCGACAGATTTTGGGGAAGCGGTTGCAAAAGCGAAGGCGTATAGGGAACAGGGATACCATGCAGTACTAATGAAATGCGAAAAAAACAAAGAGCATTACATGAAATTTGCTGGGGAAAATTATTTTTCCAAGGTAATATATCTTTAAATAGCGTGAAAAATCAAAGGGTTTTCATATGGCAAGAATGGGGGATTAATTATGGATAAAGTAATGCAGGATATGAGATACCTTACCTTCGCACTTGGCAAGGGAAGGCTGGCAGACAAAACACTGGAGCTGCTTGAGAAGGTAGGTATCACATGTGAGGAAATGAAGGATAAAGGTTCTAGAAAACTAATTTTTGTAAACGAAGAATTGAAATTGAAATTTTTTCTTGCGAAAGGTCCAGATGTACCTACATATGTAGAGTATGGTGCTGCTGATATCGGTGTTGTGGGAAGTGACACTATTCTGGAGGAAAACAGAAGAGTGTATGAGGTGCTCGACCTTGGATTTGGGAAATGCCGAATGTGTGTGTGCGGTCCAGCCTCTGCAAAAGAACTTTTGCAGCATCATGAGATGATACGAGTGGCGAGTAAATATCCCAAAATTGCCAAGGATTATTTTTATAACCAAAAGCATCAGACGGTTGATATTATTAAACTAAACGGCTCTGTTGAACTGGGACCAATTGTGGGACTTAGTGATGTGATTGTCGATATAGTCGAGACTGGATCTACTTTAAAAGAAAACGGATTGGAAGTGTTAGAGGAGATTTGTCCGCTTTCTGCGAGAATGATAGTCAATCAGGTAAGCATGAAAATGGAAGCTGAAAGAATGAAAGAACTACTACAAGCTCTGAAGGAGGAGTTATGAGAATTGTAAAATTGACAAACGATACCAAGCAGAATCTGCTTGAAAATTTATTGAAGCGCAGTACAAACAATTACGGTGATTATGAGAAAGTCGTTGCGGATATAATTGAAAACGTGAAAAACCGCAAGGAGGAAGCCATCTTTGAATACTCCCTGAAATTCGACAAATGCACAACTACTAAAGAAAACTTTCAAGTTACCAGAGCGGAGATTGATGCTGCGTACAAGGAGGTGGACAATCATTTCATACAAGTGATGCGGGACTCTGCTGCTAATATTCGTACCTATCATGAGAAACAAAAGAGAAACAGCTGGTTTGACGCCAAAGAAGACGGAACAATCCTTGGACAGAAGATTACCCCCATGCAGAATGTTGGTGTCTATGTACCGGGAGGAAAGGCGGCTTATCCGTCAACAACACTGATGAATGTCATTCCCGCAAAAGTGGCTGGTGTTTCCAATATTATCATGACCACTCCGGCAGGAGCAGACGGAAAGGTGAACCCTGCAACGCTTGTCGCTGCAGATATTGCAGGCGTGGATACCATTTACAAAGTTGGTGGTGCACAGGCAATTGCAGCGCTTGCATACGGAACTGAAATGATTCCCAAAGTCGACAAAATCGTTGGTCCCGGAAACATTTTCGTCGCGCTTGCAAAACGTGCTGTATATGGTCATGTAAGCATTGACTCTATCGCAGGTCCGTCCGAAATCCTTGTGCTCGCCGATGAGAGCGCCACGCCAAGGTATGTAGCGGCAGACTTGCTGTCGCAGGCGGAACATGATGAGCTAGCATCCGCAATTCTGATTACTACAAGTGAGAAACTTGCTGAAAAAGTATCTGTTGAAGTGGATGAATTTGTCAAGGTACTGCAACGCAGGGAAATTATACAGAAGTCACTCGACAACTACGGATATATCCTTGTTGCACCAGATATGGAGACCGCTGTTGAAGCTGCAAACGAGATTGCCTCGGAGCATCTTGAGATTTTGACAAAAAATCCATTTGACACTATGACAAAAATCAGAAATGCAGGTGCAATCTTCTTAGGGGAATATTCGTCTGAACCGCTTGGAGACTATTATGCGGGACCAAACCATGTACTGCCAACGAACGGAACGGCAAAATTCTTCTCTCCATTGAGTGTGGATGACTATGTAAAGAAATCAAGCATTATCTCCTATTCTAGAGAAGCACTGGAAAAGGTTCATGAAGACATTGAACTTTTTGCAAAGAAAGAGGGACTTACCGCACATGCAAATTCCATTCATGTGCGGTTTGAGAATAAATCATAACGTAATACATAAGTGGAAAGGAATCGCTATGGACAGAACGGCAGAAATAAAAAGAGTAACTAAGGAAACGGATATCTATATGAAGCTGAACCTCAATGGAGAAGGAAAATCCTGCATAAATACGGGAATCGGTTTTTTTGACCATATGCTTGAGGGTTTTTCAAAACATGGTTTTTTTGATTTGGAGGTTAAGATAAAAGGCGATTTGGAGGTTGATGGTCATCACACGGTGGAAGACGCCGGTATTGTACTGGGAACAGTCATAAAGGAGGCTGTTGGAGACAAAAAAGGAATCAAGCGTTATGGTTATTTTGTCCTGCCGATGGATGATGCGCTGGCATTGTGTGCGGTTGACCTGTGTGGTCGTCCTTATCTACAGTTTGACTGTGATTTTCCAAATGATTTGGTTGGCAGCTTTGATACATCTCTGGTTAAAGAATTTTTCTATGCAGTATCCTACAATGCAGCGATGAATATTCATATCAAAATGCTTAGCGGTGACAACAGCCACCATATGATTGAGGCGATATTCAAGGCGTTTGCAAAGGCACTTGATATGGCAGTATCCATGGATGAACGCATCAAAGATGTGCTCTCTACCAAAGGAAGTTTATAAAACAAAAGGGAGGAAAGCTGACTGATGAAAAGACAAAAATCAGCCAACAAATTTACACGAATTGTCTGCACACTTCTTGCAGTATGCCTGCTTTGCGGCATGCCTGTTATTCCATCAGAAGCGGCAGTTGTCGAAAGAGGAATTGATGTTTCAAAATGGCAGGGCGCAATCAATTGGCAGGCGGTGGCACAGAGTGGTGTTTCATTTGCCTTTATCAGGGTAGGAAGCACGCTAAAAGGCATTGATGAATATTTTTATTATAATATGCTTGCTGCACAGCAGGCAGGCATAAAAACAGGCGTCTATATTTATTCCTATGCCACAAATGTCCAAGAGGCAGCGCTTGAGGCGCAGTTTGTATTAAACGCAATTCAAGATGTCCAAGTCTCTTATCCTGTGGTGTGGGACATTGAGGACAATGTCCAGAAATCTCTGTCGCCGGAAATGCTGTCCCTTATGGCAAATACTTTCTGTGCAACACTTGAGGCTGAAGGATATTATCCGATGATTTACGCGAATACCAAATGGTATACAGAACGGTTAGGTCCCATTTTTTTTGACAAGTGGGTAGCGCAGTGGAGCGGCACATGTGATATTCCTGACGCGGCAGTGTGGCAGTATTCAAGCACAGGCAGTGTTCCTGGGATAAAAGGCAATGTGGATCTGGATTATGCCCTGAAGGACTATTCCACAAGCATTGTGAATACTGGATGGGTACCAAGGAAAGGTTTTTTATATTACTATATTGACTATAAAATGCAGCGCGGCTGGCTTGATTTAGGGACAGCAAAGTATTATCTTGATCCGGCCGGGCGCATGATAACAGGATGGCTCCCTCTTGAGGAAAGTATGTATTACCTGCATCCGGATGGTGTTATGGCTGTCGGCTTTACACCAATTGGCGCAGGAATGTACTTTTTTGGAATAGATGGAAAAATGTTTACTGGACTCCAGGACATTAATGGATTGTCATATTATTTTGCGGCAGATGGAGCGATGTATACTGGTTTTCTTGATCTGCCTGATGGAAGAAGATTCTTTTCAACAGACGGACATATGCTTACTGGACTGAATATTGTAGCCAATAACTATTATTACTTTGATACAAAGGGACTTATGCAGACTGGATGGCAGACAATCGCTGACCAGACATATCTCTTTGCAGCAGATGGTTCCATGGTACATGGATGGTTCCATGATGGCGTTTACAGTTATTATCTGTCAATGACGGACGGACATCGTGCAACAGGATGGCAGACAATTGAGGGAAAAACGTATTTATTTGATGAAGCAGGCCATATGACAACGGGCGTAGCAGACCTAAATGGTCTATCTTACCTGTTTGCAGCAGACGGCTCCATGTATACTGGCTGGTTTACTGATGGCGTTACAACAAAATATTATGAGGCGGATGGACATATGGCAGTCGGTCTGGTAACAATTAACGGAAGTGTTTACTATTTTGATATCAATGGAAATATGCAGACAGGGATCGTTGAAATCGGCGGAATTCCCTACATTTTTGATATTGAAGGAAAGATGATTTCACAGTAGGACAGGTATTGTATGAGAAAATTAGCTTTAAGCGATGATATTTTATTAAAGGTCGAAAAGCCAGCACGTTATATCGGAAATGAAGTAAACAGTGTCACAAAAAATAAAAAAAATATTGATATTCGATTCGCAATGTGCTTTCCGGATGTATACGAAATTGGTATGTCACATCTTGGCATTCAGATTCTGTATGATATGTTAAATTGTTTTACAGATACATGGTGTGAGCGTGTCTACTCTCCATGGCCTGATTTGGATGCCGTAATGCGTGAAAAGCAAATTCCCCTGTTCGCGCTGGAATCACAGGATGCCATCAGGGACTTTGACTTTCTGGGAATCACAATTCAGTATGAAATGTGCTATACAAACATTTTGCAGATATTGGATTTATCACAGATACCGCTGCTGGCGGTGGAAAGGACATGGGAACACCCTATCGTTATTGGGGGTGGTCCATGTAGCTATAATCCAGAACCAATCGCTGATTTTTTTGATATTTTTTATATCGGTGAAGGGGAAACACAATATAGAGCGCTTTTGGATTTATATAAAAAATGTAGGGAAAATGAGGATTCCAGGGAACAGTTTCTGACCGAGGCTGCCAGACTTCCCGGAATGTATGTGCCGCAGTTTTATGAAGTATCTTATCACGAAGACGGTACAATACAAACTTTTATGCCAACGAAACAGGATATTCCAAAGACAATTGTAAAAGAGCTTGTCAAGGATGTATCGGATACTTACTATCCCGCAAAACCTGTTGTGCCGTTTATCAAATGCACGCAGGATAGGGTTGTGCTTGAAGTCCAGAGAGGCTGCATACGTGGATGTCGTTTTTGTCAGGCAGGACAGCTGTACAAGCCTGTCAGGGAACGTGACGTAGCTATGCTCAAGGACTATGCTGTTAAAATGCTTGACAACACTGGTTATGAGGAAATTTCACTAAGTTCATTGAGCTCCAGTGATTATTCACATCTTGAAGAACTAGTAAACTTTCTGATAGATAAATGCCATGAAAAGAAAGTCAATATTTCGCTGCCGTCACTTCGAATTGATGCCTTTTCGCTTGATGTTATGGAAAAAGTTCAGGATATAAAAAAAAGCAGCCTTACTTTTGCTCCAGAAGCCGGAAGCCAGCGTCTTAGAAATGTAATTAACAAAGGGCTTTCCGAGGAGGTAATTCTTAAGGGTGCAACGCTTGCGTTTGAAGGCGGATGGAACCGAGTAAAATTGTACTTCATGCTTGGACTTCCGACAGAGACAGAGGAGGATATCAAGGGAATTGCGGAGCTTTCCAATAAGATTGCGGCTGCATATTATGATACGGTGCCAAAAGAAAAAAGAAACGGCAAGGTTCAAATTGTTGCGAGCACAGCATTTTTTATTCCGAAACCGTTTACACCGTTTCAGTGGGCTTCTCAGTGTACCAAAGAACAGTTTTTGGAGAAAGCATACATGACCAAAAGAGCTGTTATGGAACAGCTTAATCAAAAAAGTATCAAGTATAACTGGCATGAGGCTGATGCAAGCGTTATGGAAGGAATCCTTGCCCGTGGCGACAGGCGATTGTGCGAGCCGATTTTGAGGGCATATAAAAAGGGGTGTATCTTCGACGCATGGGGCGAATATTATAAACATGATATGTGGATGGAAACCTTTGCAGAATGTGGAATTGATACAAGTTTTTATACGACACGCGAGCGCAGCCTTGATGAGATATTCCCATGGGATTTTATAGATTGCGGCGTCTCAAAGAATTTTTTGAAGAAAGAATGGCAGCGTGCGCTTGATGGGCAGGTTACTAAAAACTGTAAGCAGCAGTGCAGCGCCTGTGGAGCTTCCAGGTTTCAGTGCGGAATATGTCTCATGTAAGAAGATGTGCAAAACCAATCTTCACATGTTATGGAGGAATAAAATTGAAATTAAGAATTAAATTTTCAAAACATGGTGCGCTTAAATTTATTGGTCATCTGGATGTTATGAGATATTTTCAGAAAGCGATACGCCGTGCGGGAATAGACATTTCATATTCTGCCGGATTTAGTCCCCACCAGATTATGTCCTTTGCATCTCCCCTTGGTATCGGACTTGAAAGCAATGGGGAGTATATGGATATTGAAGTAAACTCCCTGTCTAGCGCAAAAGAATTTGTAGACGCATTAAATGCACAGATGGTTGAAGGCATCAAAGTCCTTGAAGTGCGTCTTCTGCCTGAAAATGCGGGAAATGCCATGGCAAGTGTGGCGGCAGCAAAATATACAGTTTCTTTCCGCGAGGGTCATATGCCATCCTTTTTATCCAGACAGGCTGTTGCAGATTTTTACGAACAAAAAGAAATAATGGTGACAAAAAAAACAAAGAAAAGTGAATCTACATTTGATATGAAACCTTTCATTTTTGAATGCCGTTTTGATGAAGCTGGCGGATCTATCATTTTGACAGTTGATGCCAGCAGTGCCGGAAACATCAAACCTTCACTTGTTATCAAGGCTCTATATGAATTCAACCATCAGGAACTGGATGAATTTGTTCTGCTCATTACCAGGGAAGAAACCTATACCAATGCTGGTACAGTAGAAGATATCCGGTTGGAGCCACTTGGATTTGTGGGGAGCGATTACTGATGGGGGCTGTACGTTATGTCATAACAAGATATCGAAATGGCATCCTTTCTTTTACCTATGATATTCAGACAAATAAAATGGTATCTGTTGCTTTCATGCGTTCCGATACAATCTCCGAAATGATACATATTGGTGATATATTTGTCGCAAAGGTAATCAATGTTGTCCAGCAGCTCAACGCGGTGTTTATCCATTATGCCCCAAACAAAAAAGGATATCTGCCAATTAACCATGACTACGAGCCGGTCATGGTTAACCGCAAATACGATGGCAGAATATTGGCAGGTGATGAAATACTGGTACAGCTTGAAAAGGAAGCTGTGCGAACGAAAGAGCCAGTATTTACCACAAATTTGTCATTGGCAGGTAAATACAGTGTGGTTTCCAATGCCAACACTTATAAAGGTGTGTCCAGAAAATGTTCCAGAGCAGAACGGGAACAGCTCCTTTCAGCCATTCCGCCGGACATTGATTATGGTGTTGTTATAAGAACAAATGCAGCATTGTTATTGTATTTATCTGAAGGAACCCAAAGCGAATTACAGACTGTCACAGACGAGATTATGCACCTAAAAAACAAAATGTCTACCTTGCTTCAGGAAGGCATACACAGGACGTGCTACAGCCGCATATGGCAGTCCCCGCCGGCTTACCTGACAAATATGCGTGATGAAGGGATTCACTATCAGCAGATTATTACAGATGATGAAACGATATATCATGAATCAGCGGATTTTGTAACCATGTATATGCCTGAACAGCAGCACAATATGATGTTGTATCAGGACATTCATTACCCGCTGCAAAAACTATATCGTGTGGAGACACAGCTCAATGAGCTGTTATCAAAAAAAGTCTGGCTTGATTCAGGTGCCTATCTTGTAATTGAAAAGACAGAGGCAATGTATGTTATTGATGTCAATTCCGGAAAGAATGTTACGAAAAAGGATAATGCGGCATATATTTATCAAATTAATCTTGAGGCAGCAGATGAAATTATGCGGCAGATTCGTCTGAGAAATCTTACAGGAATAATATTGATTGATTTTATCAATATGGAGGATACACAAAAAAGTGATATGCTCCTGCAAGCGTTAAGGAGTCTTGCAAAAAAGGATCGCATTTTAACAACCGTTGTTGATATGACTACACTCGGTCTTGTGGAAATAACCCGAAAAAAAACAACAAAGTCATTGTCTGAACAGCTTGGAGACGGAGTAATTAAAACATAAAGCTAAATAATCAAATATGTGATATAATCAAAAAGAAATAACATGTCATTATCGTTATCAGTGTTATATTATTACTTTTGGAGTTAAATACCGCAACATATTGCTCCGAACAAATCACCATCTACTGCATTGTCAATCACAATTTCGCAGTAAACACTGAAAAACATTGAAAATCTGTTGACATTTCGACTGTGTAGTGATATTATTTATGAGTATGCCGCATAACTAGGTTAAAGTGCATTTTATATGAATGTAAATATGCCACCAAAGTTAGCGAGTAATTTATAGGAGGTGCAATATGTACGCAATTATTGCAACAGGTGGAAAGCAATACAAAGTTTCCGAAGGAGATGTTATCAAGGTAGAGAAGCTTGATGTTGAAGCAGGAAACACTGTAACTTTTGACAAAGTTATTGCTGTTAGCAATGATTCTCTTAAGGTAGGTGCAGATGTGGCAAATGCGACTGTTACAGCAACCGTTATGGAGCAGGGCAGAGGCAGAAAGATTATTGTCTACAAGTACAAGAGGAAAACAGGCTATCACAAGAAAAATGGTCATAGACAAGCATACACTCAGGTTAAGATTGATAAAATCAACGCTTAATAGATGTTGTTAGTGAAATATTATGACTACGATTGTTATTTTTAAATCCAATGGTCTATACAAAGGTTTTACTTGTGCGGGACATGCTGGTTTTGACCAGTCGGGAAAAGATATTGTCTGTGCAGCGATTTCCGTATTAGTGATTAATACCATCAATTCCATTGAACAGCTGGCAAACGAGAATCTAATCACTGATTCGGATGAGAAATCAGGTACAATTGAATGTCATTTTCCTGATATGATCAATGAAAAGACAGTGCTTTTGATGGATTCTATGGTGTTGGGTTTAAAAGAGATTGAACACAATTATGGCAATCAAAAAAAAGGCAGAAAGTTTTTCGAACTCATAATTAAGGAGGTGTAGCGTCATGATGAAGTTAGAGCTTCAGTTTTTTGCGCATAAAAAGGGAGTCGGTTCTACAAAGAACGGTAGAGACTCTGAGTCTAAGAGATTAGGTGCCAAGAGAGCAGACGGTCAGTTCGTAAAGGCAGGCAACATTTTATATAGACAGCGTGGTACTAAGATTCATCCGGGTGTAAATGTTGGTATTGGTGGAGATGATACATTATTTGCATTAGTTGATGGTGTACTCAGATTTGAGAGAAAAGGAAGAGACAGAAAACAAGCTTCCGTTTATCCTGTAGAGGAGAAATAAAACCATACTTACGAATCTCTAAGGCTTCAGGTTTTACCTGAAGCCTTTTGTATACATTGTATATATTATTGTTATTATATTAATAGAAAGGTTGGAAATAAATGTTTGCAGACAGAGCCAAAATATATATCAGGAGCGGCAAGGGAGGAGATGGACATGTTTCTTTCAGACGCGAGAAATATGTACCAAATGGCGGTCCTGACGGCGGGGATGGCGGAGATGGCGGCAATGTTATATTTGAGGTCGATGAAGGGCTGAACACACTAACTGATTTTCGCCACATCAGAAAATATTGCGCACAGGACGGAGAACAAGGCGGAAAGCGAAACTGCCGAGGAAAAAATGGCGAAGATATTATTGTCAAAGTACCAGAAGGAACTTTAATCAGGGAACTAGAATCAGGAAAGATTATTGCTGATATGTCAGGCGACAATCGCAGACAAACTATAATAAGCGGTGGAAAAGGCGGAAATGGAAATCAGCATTATGCAACATCGACTATGCAGGCTCCCAAATATGCCCAGCCTGGACAGCCAGCAAAAGAGCTCAATCTTTTTCTTGAGTTAAAAGTCATTGCAGATGTTGGTCTTGTCGGATTTCCCAATGTTGGAAAATCAACACTCCTATCACGTGTTACAAATGCAAGACCCAAAATAGCCAATTATCACTTTACCACATTAAATCCCAATCTTGGTGTAGTGGATCTTGATGGAAGTAAAGGGTTTGTCATTGCAGATATTCCCGGACTGATTGAAGGGGCTTCAGAAGGTGTCGGGCTCGGGCATGAATTTCTTCGTCATATTGAGCGCACAAAGGTACTTATCCACCTTGTTGATGCAGCTTCGACCGAGGGACGCGACCCAATAGCTGATATTTATGCAATCAACAAAGAACTCGAAGCTTATAACGCTGATATTGCCCATAAACCACAGGTTATAGCAGCAAATAAGATTGATGCAATTTATGGTGAAGAAAATCCTGTTCAAAAAATACGTGACGAGTTTGAACCAAAGGGAATAAAAGTATTTCCGATTTCAGCTGTATCAGGGCATGGATTAAAAGAATTGTTATATTATGTGAACGAACTTCTTTCCAAGATAAATGAGCCCCCTACGATTTTTGAATCAGAGTTTGATCCTGACACAGATATTGTTGTCGGAAATGAGCCATATACAGTTGAATATGATGAAAAGAAAAATGAGTATGTCGTTGAAGGACCACGTATTGAAAAGATGCTTGGCTATACAAATCTTGAATCTGAGCGTGGGTTTCAGTTTTTCCAGAAGTTCCTTAAAGATAATGGGATTTTGGATGAATTAGAGACTTTGGGTATTCAGGAAGGTGACACTGTGCGGATGTATGGTCTTGCATTCAGTTATTACAAAGAGTAAAGGAAAAAAGAAAGGAAAAATCACAAACTATGACAAGTAAACAAAGAGCGTACTTAAAAGGGCTGGCAATGAACTTAGAGCCAGTATTTCAAATAGGAAAATCATCTGTAACGCCGGAAAACGTTGATGCAATTACAGAAGTTTTTAACACACATGAGCTTGTAAAAATAGCAGTATTAAAAAACTGCATCGACGAACCGAAAGAAATAGCAAATGTTATGGCTGAGCGTACACGTTCACAGGTCGTTCAGGTTATTGGAAAAAAGATTGTTCTATACAAGCCTTTTAAGAATAATCCTAAAATTGTATTACCAAAGTAAAAAAATTGCGTATTCCTAAGTAATTCACGTTATCGTGATTTTCCATATTATTAAATAATGGAGGTTTTCCGTGAGAGATGGTAAAAAAATCGGCATAATGGGAGGTACTTTTAATCCCATTCACTTTGGACACCTAAAGTTGGCGCAGTGTGCACAGGAACAAGTTGGTCTTGACAAAGTTCTTTTCATGCCCAGTGGAAAATCATATATGAAAAGAAATGTTTTAGCCCCTCCAAAAAGAGTGAACATGGTGGATTTAGCGATTAAAGATAATCCTAATTTTGAATTATCCTTAATTGAAGTTCAAAAATTAGGAAATACTTATACCTGTGAGACATTGGAAACACTTACAAGAAGTAATCCTGATACCCACTATTATTTTATTATAGGTGCCGATTCCTTGTTTCAGATAGAACAATGGCGGTATCCAGAGCGGATATTTATGTTGTGCACATTAGTGTGTGCAGTAAGAGATGACTATGATTTTGATGCCATCAAAAAAAAAGGCAGTAATCTGGCTAAATCTGGTGCAGACATTCTTTACCTGAATATGCCCAAAATGGAGATATCATCTTCCGATATTCGGAAAAGAGTCAGGAATAATATGCCGATTTTTGAATATGTCCCTTTCAAGGTTGCAGAATATATAAAGGAGGAGCGTTTGTATTATGAAGAAAATTAAGAAATATTTAAAGAAGCATTTGACGAAAGAAAGATATCAACATACCCTTGGAGTAGCATACACTGCTGTTGCAATGGCAATGAGATATAATCCTGATACCAATAACTCTGATTTTATAAAGCGTGCAGAAACTGCTGGACTGCTCCATGATTGTGCAAAGTGCATGGACAATGACAAGAAGATAAAGATATGTGAGAAAAATAATATTCCATACAGCCGCTTTGAAGCTAGTCATCCCTACCTTTTACACGGAAAAGTGGGTGCACATATTGCCAGAAAGAAGTTTGATATACAGGACGAAGATATTCTTCAGGCAATAACCTGGCATACTACTGGGCGCCCAGAAATGTCACTTCTTGAAAAAATAATATTTATAGCAGATTATATAGAACCTTCCCGAAACCCGATTCCGGAATTGGATGAAATACGCCAGCTGGCATTTATAGACATAGACAATGCAATGGAAAAAATATTGTCAAATACCCTGAAATTCCTTGAGGCAAAAGGAAATCCCATGGACAAAATGACGCAGATAACCTATGACAGTTATGTAAGTGTGAACACGACTACATATAAAGGAGGAAACTTAGCTTGAATACTATAAATGATACTTTAAAAATGATTGTCAATGCTCTTGAAGATAAAAAGGCAGAAGATATCGAACTGATTGATATTAGTAACATATCAACAATTGCCGACTATTTTGTCATAACAAATGGCGGAAACAGAAGCCAGATACAGGCATTATCAGATAACGTAGAAGAAAAACTTGCTGCCAGAGGAATACGTCCTAAAAATGTTGAGGGATACAATACTGCAAATTGGGTGCTTCTTGACTACAATGATATCCTCGTTCATATATTTGACAAAGAGAGCCGCGGCTTTTATGATTTGGAACGTATGTGGCGGGACGGCAGAATCGTTGACCCCAAATCTGTATAAATAGAAATTTCAAACACAACAATAATAACAACAAAACGGTCGGATAATTCCATTATCATGACCGTTTTGTTGTTATTGAAAAAAATGAATCCGAAACGCAAATGCTTCAATGATACAAACGAAAAACACCATAAACTTTTCCAAGTATCTCAACCTCATCTAAAATAATAGGATCCATTGTATCATTTTCTGGCTGAAGTCTGTAGTGTCCATTCTCTTTATAATATGTCTTAACAGTTGCGGAATCATCAACCAAAGCGACAACAGTATCACCATTCTCAGCAGTATTGCACGCATGAATGAAAATGCGATCATCATTAAAGATACCAGCATTTATCATACTGTCGCCTTTAACCTTTAATACAAAGGACTCACCAGCAGGTACCATCTCAGCCGGAATAGGGAAATAGCCTTCGATATTCTGCTCTGCGAGAATCGGAATGCCTGCTGCAACGGTACCAATGATAGGAATGCTTGTCATCTCATGCCGTACCATCTGAAAGCTGTCATCCATAATCTCAATAGCGCGCGGCTTTGTCGGATCTCTTCTGATATATCCATTCTTCTCAAGGGTTTCAAGGTGTGAATGAACAGAAGATGTGGACTTCAGGTTGACAGCTTCGCAAATCTCCCTGACTGATGGAGGATATCCTTTTCTGAGTATCTCTGCCTTAATAAATTCTAAAATTTCTTTTTGTTTGTTTGTTATTTTTCCATATGCCATATTTCATGCCTCCTTTTTTATATAATAACACATATCAAAAAAAAGTGCAAACGTATATTCCGAAAAATTGTTCGCGAATTTTTCTAAAATCTATTGACAAACAGACTTTCGCTCCGTATAATCGTAGTTAAACAACTGTTCGGAATAATTGTTTGGAAATTATGTTCGTTTATTCACTAAAATTCAAAGGAGAAATGTTTTATGAGTAACATACCATATACAATAAGGGCACATATAAACAGACAGCGACGCATGAAACAGGTACGTCGCAATTTAGTAACCTTAACAATATCGTTATTTATGGTTATTACTATGTCAATGTTTCTAATTTCTTTTTCGACAGAAGCAAATGATATGGAGCACCAGCCGTGCTACAAATACTATAAAAGTATTGAAGTTTCAAAAGGTGATACCTTATGGTCAATTGCCCAAGATAACATAGACACAAAATATTACAAAAGCACTTGTGAATATGTCGCCGAAGTAAAAAAAATAAACTTGTTGACTTCAGATAATATCGTTGCCGGCAGTCATATTATCATACCATATTATTCCACAGAGTTTAAAGCGAACTAACTGTAAGTTCAGCGTTTTTCTCGCAAAGTTACAGCCTTGGCTGCCTGGCGGCGCCTGTTTTCTTCAAGCGCTGCATAATGCTTACGGGTAGTGTTTACATCTTTGTGACCTAGTACATCCGCTACGAGATAAATGTCTCCAGTTTCCCGGTAAAGAGTAGTACCATAAGTACTTCTCAGCTTATGAGGTGTTATCTTTTTCAGTGAAGTTACCATAGAAGCATATTTTTTTACCAGATTTTCTACAGCACGTACTGTAATCCGTTTATTCTGCATTGACAGAAATAAAGCTTCCTCATGTCCTTGGGCAGGTGTCATATTCGACCTCTGCTCAAGGTAATCAAGAAGTGCAAGTTCTACCTCCTCGCCAAAGTATACAATTGCTTCGTAGCCGCCTTTTCGGCGTACTTTTATTCCATTATTTTTGAAATCAATATCCTGAATATCAATGCCAACACATTCTGATACTCGTATTCCAGTTCCGAGCATAAGGGTTAAAAGTGCAACATCTCTTATTTTATTTTTCTGATGGTATTGCAGCTGTTTCTTTGTCAATTTTTCACCTGTTTCAACGATATCCAGCAATATCGCAACCTCGTCGGGATCCAGACGTGTGATTTCCTTCTCATGCAGTTTTGGCATTTTTACGAGAGCAGCAGGATTCTTCTCTATCATTTCATTTCTGAAAAAGTAGTTATAAAAGCTTCTCAATGAGGCTAATTTTCTTGCCTTTCCCCTTTCATCATTCATATATTCCTTGCCATCTTTGGTGTAGTATGTACAGTGTTCCAAATATTCTTCGATATCCATCCTTGTAATCTCATCAAGAATTTCAAGTCTATATTCTGTTATTGGTGTTTTTTTAAAAATAGGATTACTTTCATGTAAATATTCAAAAAAAACGCGAATGTCGTACGCATAGGCAACTCGCGTTCTACTTGATATATATTCCTGCATTCCCCTAAAATACTGACCGCAAAAGGTTGGAAGTGTATCGAGCAGTTCCCTTAGATGTACAATATTTTTTTTGTTTACTTCATCATGATAAGTTGTCTTGTTTGTTTTTTCCATTTTAATCGCTTCCTAAATTTAAAATTATTATAAGTATTAATTTAAAAGTTTTGTATAAATATGTAAAATAGTATGCTATAATTATTCTATACCATTTTCTAAATAATTCCAATACAATATTTATAAAAGATAGGAGAGTAGTCAAAGAATGAAAGATAATAAGACCTATGTGAAATGGGGACTTACGGCATTTTTAGTGATTCTTGGAGGATTTGCAAGCTATTATGCAATTTTCCATCTTTCCAGCCTGTCATTAACCATTAAAAATTTTTTGGTTATATTGATGCCTATTATTGACGGGTTTATTCTTGCATATCTGCTTGCGCCAATTGTAAACGCAACAGAGCGTGCTATAACAACTCCAATTTTTGAATTTCTAAAAAAGGGAGATAAAAAAAGCCAAAAAAGATTTCTTTCCATTATTATTACGGATATACTTGTTTTGTGGGCAGTAGGCAGTTTTTTTTCAATTGTAATTCCGCAAATAGCCAATAGTATACGAATCATTTTGGAACAATTTCCCACTTATATTAATACCTTGGGGTTATGGATTTCAAAACTGTTAAATGATAATCCTGAATTTCAAAAAAGTGTAATGGACTTTATCAATCAATCTTCCATGGATTTTACAACACTCATAAACACCAAAGTAATGCCACAGTTAAACAGCTTTAATGATGTTACAAAAATGCTGTCACAGTTAAACGGTTTAGTAAATGTGATAACATCTGTTTCTATGAGTGTTTATACTGTGTTTAAGGAAGTTTGGAATTTAGTAATTGGTTTTATTATTTCAATTTACTTATTGGCAAGCAAGGAATTGTTTGCGGCGCAAGCTAAAAAAATTGTATATGCATTTTGTTCTGTTAATCGGGCAAACCGCTTTATCAGTAATGTACGATTTGCGCATAAGACCTTTGGTGGATTCTTTGTAGGAAAAATATTGGACTCCATAATAATCGGTGTAATTTGTTTTGCAGTAACAAGTATACTCGGAACACCATTCTGTGTATTAATCAGTGTTATCATTGGCGTTACAAACATTATTCCGTTTTTTGGACCGTTTTTAGGTGCCATTCCTTCTACATTATTAATACTTTTTATCAACCCGTTACAGGCTCTTTATTTTGTGATTTTTGTGATTATTCTTCAGCAGGTTGACGGAAACATCATAGGCCCCAAGATACTTGGGAGCTCAACAGGTTTATCGAGCTTCTGGGTTATCTTTTCCATTACATTATTTGGAGGTTTATGGGGTATCTTGGGAATGATTGTTGGTGTCCCAATATTTGCAATATTATTTGCATTTATGAAATCATTGATTGAAACACGGTTAACATCAAAAAATCTGTCTGCGGAGACAGGAAAATATCTGAGGCTTTTATATATTGATACACGCTCCAAAGAATATGTCGAGTTTTCTACAAAAGACAAGAAGCCATTTGCCCAGATTACAAAAATTTTGGTAAAGGGACATGAAACTCTTGTTAAACCTAACAAAGAAAATGAAAAAGGCAATTCAGACCACAACAATGAAGATGATTTGAAATAGTAAAAAGCCCCGCTATAATATGCGGGTCTTTTGGAACAAACATAACTATTCGTTAAAGTATGCTTTTGCGAATAAATAGTTATCCCTCCTCTTGTAAATTTTTGAGTCCTAACTTTGGGTTAAGGAATAAAAATGCTTTCTGCCAGATGTGCGTCACAGTTTGTGGGAAATTTGTGCCAAATGAAGGAGACATAGCGAGCTATGTTGACTGAATTTAGCGCAAATTTCACGCAAAGTGGTGAATACGACGCCAAAGCGTCGTATTCAAAATTTAACTGCGTATTTTCTTTGCAAGGCTATAGGGAATAATATCATGCTGATTTGTCTGCTCATAAGCGGTTTCCTCACGCATATAATCCACCAGATTCATGTCACTGAAATTTCTAAACTTTGTAATCACAGAATTAAGAAGATCTGTTTCACTTTTTGACAGCTCTGATATATCAAGTGCACTGTTCGGATAAAACTGATATTTTGTTGATGTAAAGTCCTCTACCTTACGAACATTAATATTTTTGAGGCATATCAGACTGTCATATCCAATTGGAAATGCACCCATCATTTCATGTCGATAGACCATTCCTGTCATGGAATTCCCATACGTTTTAAAGAACATTGCATCCGCATACCAAAGCATATTCATGAGCCGAACTTTATAAAGTTCCGTCATTCGTTCCGCATAATATGAAACAACTCTTTCTATTTTATCAATATCAAGGATCTTATAACCGTTAAAATCAGAGGGAATAGAAAATTTTACATATAAACCTTCGAGAACCTGACGCGATAAAAATTCTCTCCCATAAGAATCCAGTTTTTCAATCATTTTAGTTCGAATCTGCATTCTTTTTGTTTCCGGAAATTTATCACCATTCTTATCCAAAAAACGGACTGCCATAAGCGGATTTTCCTTAATGGTGCGCAACATTGTGTCGTAAGCCTCATCCTGAATTGCTTTGTTTTCATACCGGGCAACTGTCGCATCACCCCAGCCAAGCAGCCGAGCTAACGCTACTTGTGTCAATCCAAAGTTTTCCCGAATATCCACAATTTCATCAGAAGATAGCAGGTTATGTGCTTTTCGGTAGGCATTTCCTGCTAACATCTGATTTGTATTGTTGAGATTTTCTGTTTTAAATTCACGGTTTTTTTTGTTTTGGGAGAGTTTTTCTTTTTCTGAATTCATATCTTCTGTTACTGAATTTTCATCGTTGCTGTTTGTGCAAACAAAATAATGATCTTCATAAAAAATTTTCTCACCTTTTATGATGGTACTTGACATCCTTATCCGCTCTTCCACTTGATGGAACATATTGCAGACAGGACATTCTATATGAATGGTCTTAAATAATGAACTCCTCGCCATTTTTCAACCTCCAAACATCTCAATATATCAATTGATATTATACCAATCAATTGATATATTGTCAACTAAAATGCCTTTGTTTATTATATTTTTTGTTATTTATTGTTATAAAGTTTTTTAAGACATAATTTAACAAATCGAGTAGGAGGGAAATTTAAATAAATTTCCCGACCTCTCACACCACCGTGCGTACCGTTCGGTACACGGCGGTTCAATCAACTTAACAGGCTACACACCTTTCGGTGTAGTAATCTAACATTGAGACTAATCCAAATCGGGTTAGTCTCTCTTTTGTAACAGCCATATTCATTGCACCACCTTGGCACACGCGGGCTATATGAGCTCCGTAATAAGCTGTTGACCATGCAAACTTCTTGTTAATCCCAAGTTTCATCAAGTTCTTTGCTCTGTTCTGTGGAGTTTTCCATTGTTTCCATATACACATTCGTAAGCGGAATCGTATATGTGGTAGTTATTAGACTCCGTTGCTTTTGGCCAACTTATCTCTCGTAGCCTAGCCTTATATGCGGTTTCTGTTCGTCGGACCAGAGATTTGCCTAGCTTCCTTCAGATTCCATCTCGCGATGAACACCCTTGCTGTTCAGCTATACACTTCCCACTACCTGGACATGTTCGGGACTCACACCCGCTAGGGCGCGCAAACCAAAAAAACCGTAAAGGCTGTCATGCCTTTACGGTTTAAGGTGGGAATTAGGTTAGTACGCTCTGCCCCCTGCTGCATACTCGTTCATATATATATCTAAGATTCCCCTTGCGGGCTGTATCAAAGAATCCTCGTAATGACAAATCCACATGACATCCCGACTCATATTCCCATCCTTGATACCATCAATTGAGTCGTTATCCTTAATCGGATTTTCATTGTCATAAATGTAAGAAAGCATATTATAAGCGTGATTGACTACCCAGTCTGGATTCATTCCATGAAAATGATACTGTAAATCAGGAAGAAACAGTGTGGTCATTCCCAGTGTATCCACCAGCATATCGTCTGTTCCCTGAATATTAAAAAAGCGTACATTTACCGCAAAATAGAGAAATCTTTTATCCCTTGGAATATTGTGATTTCTAATCCTTTCTACTGTAAACATTTTGCCAGAGGTCATGAAGTAAACTGCCTCACATGTTGGATATAGCTCTACCAGGGCTTCCATATAATCCATTAACATATCTGCCCTTTCCCTGTAATCCATAACTGCCGCCATCATATCTGTCGCAAGAACCTGATACTTACACTCGGAAAGAATGCGTTCTCTGTCCTCCTGACAGTCCCACATCTGGCTGACAGTCAGTTCGTCCAATGGCTCTTTTGGGCGTTTCGTACATCCCGTTATCATAAGCTGCGGCGGAATAGCTCCCTGCTCAAACTCTACCCGATAGTTATTTGCTGCAAACCCTGCCGCGTTATCACTGTGGGTAAAGCACTCCACTTTACCCAGATGTTTTTGCATGATTGTTGTCATTTTTTCTCTATCGGGCATGGGACATTTCTCTTTCATAAAAAGTACCATAACAAATACATAACCAGGATTCTCTTTTTGGCTCAAATCCTGATTGAAAACATTTTCTTCTTTCTCTTTTTTAGATTTTTTAAATAACATCATTTATCCCTTCATTTCCGTTGAAATAAAATAAACACCTTCCACATGTCTCGTTTTCCGCTTTTGTATCAGTCTCAGCATATTTAACTGTTTCGTTTTCATGCAGTTTCTGCAATATAGAGATAGTATTCTCTTTTCCGCTTCCACTGTTACTTTTGTCATGCATTTAGGGCATATGTATTCTTGCATTGCTTCACCTTTTTCTTATGATATATCTCTTTTGTATATTTTGCCATATAATAGCATACCATATTTCACTATGTGTTGCAATGGACATCTTTCTTGTCAGTTCCTATATTTTTTCCAGCTGCATACAACAAAGGCTGCTGATAAAATAACAACAAACAGAAACATACTGCCTCTAATCCATGGATAGCGTGAAAGATACACATCAATATCACCATAGCCTTCTGTTATTATCATCACAACAGGAAGTGTATAATAAAATGGAAAAAATTTTCTTAAATATATACCTGCTGATAAAGGCAGTATGCAGCATAACATTTTTATAATAAATTTCTCTGCTTTACTGGCAAAATCGGGAATAAAAGACGTGATTGCAATACCAAGTAAAAGCACGTCAAACAGTTGACCAACAATAAACAATGTACTATTGTAATTCCCCTGTCCCAAAATATTCAGACAGATTGGTGCAAACAGACACAAGGCAGATGTAATGACGGACTGGAAAGGACTGCCAGAGTGTGCTGAAAAATATAGTATAATCGCAGCTGCTTCTACCATTCCGAGAAAACAAAATACAATTACTAGCCAAACAAAATCCTTTACATACATTGTAGATATATTGTTATAATTATTCCAATTTCGAACAAAGTTTTCTTCCATCACCCATTTATATAGGCAGTTTCTTCCATCAAGTCCAAACACACACCAGACAAGCATAAAATCAACAATAAAAATAATAGCATACAGCCCCACTGCAACAGTCATTCCTGCCATAATTTTAGCAGTGATATCTCTCGTTTTTCCTTCTTTTGTGGTAAATAAAATCTGCCGCATATTGATGTGGTTCTCCTCAGAAAAAACAGGTGATATGGTAAACAGCATTAAAAATATACCCAAAATGCAGCCAATCTCTATCACGCTGTTGAACACATTCCATCCATAGCTGTATTCCAGCACAAGTATCTTCCTAACTGCTTCACTGGCTTTTCCCAAATCAGTTTCTGCAATAGGGTATGTACAGGTTCCTGCGTGATAATCATCCCATCCATGAAAATATCCGTCAGAAAACTCGCGCATTACAAAATTATTTAGATAATTTTTTTCTAAAAAAGTATTGTAATTTTGCCTTACCCCACTCGGAAATCCAAATTTCTCAATAATCTGTGTCACCTTTTCGTCAGTAAGCACACCCTTAAATTCTTCGGTAATCTCTCTGTCCTTCTTGACTGCCTGATATCCTGTATATTTTACGCCATCTATCGTTGTCTCAGCACCTATAACAAAACTTCCAAAATATAATAGCATAATTATGATCGCAGCCAATGCGCTAACTATAAATATTTTTTTTGAGCATATTTTATATAGTTCCATTTTATATAATCTCATAATATCCTCCATGCTGCCAACAGTCCGTGAGTTTGGATGTCGGCACAATATTGTGTGAAAAACTGCCATATATTATAATTATTGATTAAATATAGTAATATAAGTACGCATCTTCCAACACTGGTTCAACGATTGTGGCATCTGGAAACGGTTTCTTCCTAGAAACAATTCGAAGTTCGACCTGTTCACCACAGCTCTTAAGGTTGCTCACTGCATACTTCTCATTCAGTTCTCCTGCAATTTTTTCTGTAACAGTACATTTCCAGACACATCCTGCAACAGGCGCCAAAATCTGTTCCTGTGTTCCTGTCTTTATAAACTGACCATGCTTCATAATCAGAATCTGATTTGCAATATACTCAACATCAGATACAATGTGTGTTGATAGAATTACAATCCGTTTTTTGCCCAAAGAGCTGATGATATTTCGGAAACGCACACGTTCCTTGGGATCCAGTCCTGCTGTCGGTTCATCTAGTATCAATATCTCCGGTTCATTTAAGAGTGCCTGCGCAATCCCAATCCGCCTTATCATCCCTCCTGAAAATGTTTTTAATTTTTTATTCTTGTACTCTGTCAACCCCACTGTTTCTAAAATACACTCAATCCGCTCCTTTGCAGTCTCGGGTTCGATTGCCTTTAACGCAGCAATATAGTTTAGAAACCGCATTGCACTAAAATCCTTATAATACCCAAAATCTTGTGGAAGATACCCTAAAAGATCACGGTATGCACAGCCGAGTTGTTGTATCGGTATGCCATCACAACAAATCTGCCCTTGTGTTGGTTTCAAAATACCGACAATCATACGCATTAATGTAGTTTTTCCCGCCCCATTTTCACCAAGCAGTCCATACACACCATTGTCAAAGCCAGCAGTCAGGTCTTTAACAGCTTTCTTGTCCTTATATGCCTTTTCAAGTCCTGTCAACTCTAATTTACACATAATATGTCCCCCTTTTCCAATGCATCGAAAAATCTTTTTGTCTGTATGGCTAAAATACCTGTACCTGCAAAGAATGCTATACCCCAGAAAGCAAAAGTGGATGTTTCATACAAACTGGGTATCGTGGAAAGCACACCCCAGAACAGCATCGAGAATATACCTGCAGCTACTGAGAACATTTTACTCCTCCTGCCTATCTCTGTAACCATTACTGTCATGCAAACGCATTCTGTAAATACAAACGGTACCAGCATGTATAGTCCAGTCTCCACGACAGACGTTTTGCTTTTCATACCAGCTGACACAAAAGCTGCCAGCAGTGCTGCCAAACTGATAATCCCAGAGCAGGTCATTCGAAACACGACAATCTGCCGCACATTAAAATAGCAGCTCTCTTCAAGTTCTGTCATTCCTGAAAAGAGCATATTACTGATTTCAAGCAGTGACAGTGCTCCTAGCACACATGCAAAAATCATAGAAAAGCGATTCCTATACTGCCATTTTTCTAGCAAGACGATTCCTATGCAGACCATCATATGCATCAACAATATTGTCTTGTCCATATAGTAAATCTGGATTTTTAATATTTGCCACTTACTTTTTTGCTCAGATGCAGCACCTTCTCGTAGGTTTATTTGCTTCAATGCATCCTGCTTTTTTGCGTTGTTAATTATGACAATCTTGTCGCTTTCTTCAAACATTTCTTTTATTTTACTGCAATTTTTATCCATAATTATCCCCCATTTTTTTCTTCATACTGGCTATTCCCAGTCGGAACCGAGACTTAGCTGTTGACAGGCTGCACCCCGTTATATTGGAAATTTCCTGAAATTTTAAACCGTCATGGATTCTTAATATCACGACCTCTCTCTGCTCTGGCGGGATACTTTGCAGCAGTTCACACAAAAAAATCCCACTATCACAGTCTGTAATTGATTTATCACTGCTTATACATTCGCTCCTCATACAGTCTATTGTATTTTCTGTCGCATGCTCTATTGCGTCAAGGGAAACTGTCTTTTCTCTCATCTGTGTCCGTCTGCGGAAATAATCACAGCACAGATTGCGCGCAATCATTATCAGATATCCTTTTATGTTCCTATGCTCGCAGGAATCCATGTATTTCATAAACCGCAAAAATACTTCCTGTGTAATATCATAGGAATCTGTCTCATTGCCAGTATAATACCGACAGAAACGATAAATATCATCATAGTATGTTTCGACTGCCGATTGAATGATAACCTGTCTGTCTTTTTTACTACTCATTTGTCACCCCTGCAAGGAAATTTAATACCGATATACTTTATAAGACCTATATTTCTCCCAAAAAGTTTAACGGAATAATTTTTTAATATGAAAAAAGACAGCTGCCAACCAAAAGCAAAGCTGTCTTTTTATGCTCTATTTTGTTACATTTAACATGCTTCCATGACACTTTCTACAGCATTCTCTACCACATCATATCGCGGCACCATAAGCTGTTCTACAAGCGCCTTATATGGATTAATCTCATTGCTTAGCACCATCTTCACAATAACCGGTGAGAATCCACTCACAAGCGCAACGCCAAGCGCATTTTGTATGACAGGAATGGTGTTTGTTCTGCTGCAGATATTCCAAAATACCAGTCTTGGCAGACGATAGCCATGCATCGCATATTTTGTGGCAAACATATCAAACAGCTTTTCATCGGGCGATACCGACTTACCATTGACGTAGCTTCTCGTTGCTGCATCAAATTCCATATCCGACAAAATCAATAGATTTTCTGGAAGCTCTGACTGCGGCATATGGCACTTTACTGCAGTGCGCAAAATCAAGTCAAAAACTGCCTCGATATTGGTATTTGCTACCTCATTGTAGTTCAGTGCAATTTCAATTTTGTCGTGAAGTGACCTGCCCTTTGACAAATCAACAAACTGTGGCGTCTGGCTAAACGTGATATACATATTTCTGAACTGTCCTGTACAGCGTTCCGAAAAGTAGACTGCCAGCGCATTTGCCACATCCAGACAAGTCACCTGTGTATTTCCGACAGTGGCTGTCATGCTTCCAGAGCCATCTGCAATACAGAGTGTATTTCCAGTACCCTGAACATAATCAGGAAGCGCCTTCCACAATTCCTCAAGTGTGTCATCAGCAGGTGCAAGAATCTTTGTCCATGCACTTTCACCATCTCTCATATAGGAATGTACAATATCGTGCGGATAAAGTACTCCTGCATGAATTGTCTGCTCACCTTTTTTTACGGCACTAAGAAACTCCCTGCGGCGTTCCTCATCATTTCGCAGAAATGCCTTGTTATACACAAGGTTTGCCTTTGACGGAACCGCGCTATAGTCAATTTCAGTCCATCTCCTGCCACTCATTTTCACTTCCACAACATCCAGATACTTTCTGTGTTCAGACAGCATCTGCCGGTATTGCTTTCTTGTCATAGAAAGTCTCTCTGCCAGAACACGTGCCATCTTTCTTGTGTGCTCTGCGGACGCATTTTCAGATGGAAGCCACTTCGCACAGAGACTGACAGATTCCCCTTTCTCCATATTAATATTGTCCTCATGTATCTGACGCCGCATCATATCAGCCGCATCGTTCGCAAGCGGCGTATCCAGCAGCGCCACAACAATATCCCACCTTGAAAACTCTGGTATCAAAGGTATCAAAGCCCTTGCAATGTCAATATGGTTATTTGCCAGATACATAATCAGTGTCCTGAAAAGCCGGCGCTCTCCTAATCCCTGTCTTACATCACCTGCAAAGAAAAGCCACCGGACTGCAAGTCTTGGATTCTCATAGTATGCTTTCACAAACTTGCTCACAATCTCTTCCTGTGAGGCATTTCTGCATGAAGAGACAGAAAAATTCAAATCAAGCAGAGCTTTTCCTGTAGTCTTATACCCAGATGCGCCGTTTTCTGTCACAGAAGTATTGTATTCGTTCGTTAACATGTTCTTAATATTCTGCATGAATCCCATTTCTATTCCCTCCATTCCGAAAAATTACTGCAGAAGCTTTATCGTTCTTTTTAATTTGGAGCCGGCAGGATTCGAACCTGCGCCCTGTGGGGTATCTTCCATATGTAAAATTGCTGTACGAGCTTTTGGCAAAGCTCCTTTTGACACCGCTCTATCCAGCTGAGCTACGGCTCCACATTTTATTTTCCAAACACGTTCTTTCGCATCCGGAAAGCAGGGCTAGCCGGACTCGAACCGGCGACGAGGGGATTAACAGTCCTTGGAGAAAATTGCTGCAAGAGCTTTTGACAAAGCTCCTTTTACCTGCTCTACCAACTGAGCTATAGCCCTATTTTTAGCAGACACATATTCAGTATTGCATATATGCCTGGCACAGTATGCAGACGAAATCCACACACTTTAACAGGAGTGGCTGGGACGGATTCGAACCGACTTAAACCAAATAAGTATACGCTTGCTGCGTGTGCCTTTGTCAAGGCACCACCTCCGAGCCACTCATGTATCTACTATACCATGCTAAATATAATAAAACAATATACCTGTAGTATAAATTCATTGTAACCTTTTCCTTCGTGTTACAATTCACACCAACGCCAGTTTTCATCAGCTTATAAGTTATTGAGGTGTGAATTATATAACAGATTTTGCACACAAAATGCTAAAAGGCAGGCATTTTGGCGCATGATTCCCACTACTTTGGCGTAGGTGTGAACAGTAACTCCTTCGTTACTGTACATTTCATTTTCATAATAGTAGCTCCTTACGCACTATTTTACACAATAAAAGCACCTCATATTGAGATGCTTTTCATTTATTTAGCTTATTTATTTTTTTCTTCAAAGTCTTCTATGTACTGAATAATCAGCTTGACCGTTCCGTCAACACCGAGAATACTGCTGTTAATTGACAGGTCATAACTGTCTGCACGCCCCCATTTCTTGGTTGAATAATAATTATAATAGCTCTGACGCTGCCTGTCTTTTTTAACCATCATTTCGCGCGCCTTATCAGCATCAATTTCATATTTCTTCTTGATTCTTTCAATCTTTGCATCCTCATTGGCATGGATAAAAATGTGCAGGCAGTTCTTGTATTCCTGCAAGGCATAATCAGCACAGCGGCCTACAATAACACATGCTTCTTCCTCTGCAATTTTCTTAATCGTATCAAACTGCGCCATAAAAACCTTATGGCTGATAGGCATATCCACAAATGAAGATGAATTATATCCAAATGTATATGTGTCCATAACTAAATTGTAAAGGAAGGAATTTGTTGGTCTCTCATCATGGTTTCTAAGCATTTCTTCACAAAAACCACTCTCCTTCGCAGCTCTAGAAAGTAACTCCTTGTCAAAACATTTAATTCCATAATGATTTGCAAGCTTTTCTCCAATCTCATGTCCCCCAGAACCAAACTGACGTCCAATTGTAATTATAGTATTCATATCATTCCACCCTTTCTGACTGACATATATTTATAATACAATTCTATTATATCTTTTTTGAACAAAAAATTCAAATTATTTTTAATTTTTTTGTCTCTTTTTTATAAAGTTTTATTTCTTAACACAGACAGAAGCTTTTCGAAATATTCAGGAAGTGGTGCCACAAACTCAACATACTCCCCACTTCTGGGGTGAATGAACCCCAACGTCATGGCGTGTAGAACCTGCCCTTCCAGACGAAAAGGCGCTTTCCTGTTGGAATACACAGCATCCCCCAGCAGAGGATGCCCTATACTTGCCATATGTACCCTTATCTGGTGTGTCCTGCCCGTCTCCAGCTGACACTCAATGTAAGTATATTGCCCAAAATGTTCCAGTACCTGATAATGCGTCACTGCCCGCTTGCCATTTTTAATATTTACAGCCATTTTTTTGCGGTCATTTGGATGACGTCCAATTGGGGCATCCACTGTTCCATGTTCCTCTTTCATAATACCATATACAATGGCTCTGTACTTTCTTGTAATATCATGTGTTTTGAGCAGTTCCGCTATAGCAGTATGTGCTTCGTCATTCTTGCAGACAATGACGGATCCCGTTGTGTCCTTGTCAATTCTGTGGACAATCCCGGGACGCATAACACCGTTAATGCCAGATAGATTGTCTTTACAATGGTACATAATTGCGTTTACCAGCGTCCCCTCGTAATGCCCAGGAGCTGGGTGTACGACCATATTTTTCGACTTATTGATAATTAGAATATCCGTATCCTCGTATAAAATGTCAAGGGGAATATTCTGTGCCGGAATATTAGGTTCCACAGAATCTGGTATGATAAATCTTACCTTGTCTTCAAATTTTACTCTGTAATTTGCCTTTATTACTATATCATTTACATACACATTGCCATCCTTAATGATTTTCTGGATATAGCTTCTGGATAAGTTGTCCATATAATCACTGATACACTTATCAATGCGCATATCCTCCATTTCTGGCAGAATATCAAAAACAATCTCATTCATTAACACACCTATTATTTGATATCACGAAATTTTTTTGTCCGGAATGTCAGAAATTCCAAATCGGATTCCTTGTATACAAACACTAATAAAATAACAAGGTAAATAGACGAAAGCGTCACACAGATATCCGCAACATTAAAAACAGGGAAATTAATCAGGCTGAAATAAAGGAAGTCAACAACATAACCAAACCTTAACCTGTCAATCAAATTTCCGATTGCACCGCTTGCTATAAAAATGAGTGATACATGCAATTTCGTATACATCTTCTGATATGGAGTCTTCAGCAGCACATAAACAATTACCGCTAAAATCGTGACAGCAATCAGCACAAAAAAAACTTTCTGACCTTGCAGCATGCCAAATGCAGCGCCTTTATTTTCAAGATAGTGTAGTTCAAACACGCCCTCCCAGATTACCATTGTATGGTTATCTGACAGAGACTTAATTGCAAAATATTTTGTTACCTGATCCAGAACAATCAGCAGAATTAACAACAATACATCAACAGATAATAATATTTTTTTCTTTTTATTCATCCCAATCCTCGTCCGTAAAATAAATTTCATTGATACCAGCTATTATTTCTTCCTTTGTAACGGTAGTGTCAATTATGGCTTTTCCCACTTTTTTCAAAAGTATAAATTTAATCTGATTTCCGTCCATCTTCTTATCAGAAGTTGTCAGTGCATAAATTTCTTCAGGATCAATATTTTCTATCGAAATCGGCAGATTAAACGGCACAAACATATCCCTAATCTCATAATATTCATCCTTAGACAGCAATTCTCTTTTCCATGAAATATATGCGGCAGCAACGCAGCCAAGTGCAACACATTCGCCATGCATCAGTTCAAAGTTTTTCGCCTTCTCAATGGCATGACCGATTGTGTGTCCAAAGTTCAGAATGGCACGCTCGCCTTTTTCTGTCGGATCCTTCTCGACAACGAGCTTTTTGCAGGTACAACTTTTATATACCATGTCTTCTAGTGTTTCAAGATTCCTTTCATGGATTTCATACATATTATCAATAATCCACTCATAAAACTTGGCACTTTTGATGAGACCATGTTTTAAAACTTCGCCCATTCCCGAATAGTACTGTCTGTCGTCAAGTGTTTTGAGGGTTGACACATTCATATACACCAGCTTTGGCATGTAAAAAGCCCCTACCATATTCTTGTACTGGTCAAAATCAACACCGGTTTTGCCACCGATACTGCTGTCTACCTGCGCGAGAAGTGTTGTGGGAACCTGAACAAAATCAATACCGCGCAGATAAGTTGCTGCTACAAATCCTGTCGTATCACCTACGACACCGCCGCCAAGCGCCAAAAGCATATCTTTGCGTCCAAATTTATTTTGTATCAAAAACGTATAAATATTCCTAACCGTATCAAGATTTTTGCTTTCCTCTCCATTTGGGAAATCATAAACGACGATTTCTCTGCAATAGTCTTTCAGTGCTCCACATACCTCATCAGCATATAAGCCTTTTACCCTTGTATCCGTTATAACACAAAGTTTTCTTGCGTTGATTCCAAGCGGCTCCAGCTCTTTTGCCAGATTCTTAAAATTCTGTTCATAAACAATATCATAGATTGGCTGGTTATTCAGATTGATTGTTAATCTTTGTGACATAAAAATTCCTCCATTTAAAAACTTCCCACCTAAAGTGGGAAGTTTATCCTTCGTTATCCCAAATCAAAAAGCACCGTGCGAAATAGGGGGAACGTCAAATGTTCCTGAGAAAATCTCCTGAAAATCTCCTGAAATATCAACACTCGCCGGGGTGATAATAAATATATAATTAGAAATCTTCTGAAGATTTCCATTGATTGCATATGTAGAACCAGATGCAAAATCAATGATTCTCTGCGCTATCTCAACGTCAAGTCCCTCTAAATTCAATACAACTGTACGATTAGCCAAAAGTGTCTCTGTAATCTCTCTGGCATCTTCTACACTTGTAGGTTTTATCACACATACTTCCATCCCACTTCCCGGTACCTTCTTCACTGGTCTGATAGGGGTTACCTTCTGTGACTGCTTTTTTACTTTTTCTATCGGTTCATCATAATCGTCATCATCACGAACTGCTCTCATGGGCTTTCTGACCGTATTGTCTACGATTTCTCCCTCGTCATAGAAATCATCATCATCGTAGTCTCCCTCGTCACTGTTTAAATGCAATGCATCTAAAAACTTGTCCATTACTCCCATAGCTATATTTCCTTTCTCTACGGCATATACTGCCTTACTCCGAAGATACCGGTTCCTACCCTGACGTATGTAGCTCCCTCTGATATAGCTACACCATAGTCCCCTGTCATACCCATAGATAAAATTTCCATAGTTATATTATCAATGTTTTCCTCCATAATGTCAACTGCTAATTTTTTTAATTTGCTAAAATAAATTCTATTTTCTTCAGCATCTTGCACAAAAGGTGCAATTGTCATCAGGCCTTTTATACAAATGTTAGGTAATTTTGCAATATCTTGCACAAGTTGTCTCACTTCTTCGCACGTTATTCCAAACTTTGTTTCTTCATTTGCTACATTTACTTCTATCAGAATATTGACACATATGTTCTTTTTCGCAGCTTCCTTATTAATTTCCTCTGCCAGTTTCATGGAATCAACACTGTGTATCAGATAGACCTTATCAACAATATATTTTACCTTATTTCTTTGAAGATGGCCAATCATATGCCATCTGATATCCTTGGGCATCACTTCGTATTTATCGAGCAGTTCCTGAACCTTGTTTTCCCCAAAATCCCTGCATCCATAAGCATATGCATCCATAAGCATTTCTACTGGTTTTGTCTTACTTACTGCAATTAACGTTACATCTTCCACTTTCCGCCCCGATTTTATGCATTCCCTGGCAATAATCTCCTCAACTGCCATTATATTTTCCTTTATTGTTACATCTTTCATAATTCTCTCCATTCCACTTTTTTCAGTGATAAATAAAATCATCATTATTTACACTAGATGCATCCAGAACAATTCTGTCGTAAACAGTGAGACCATATTGGGTATTAGAGCTGACAATAGAATACTCGTCATTCGAGTCTAATATTGTTATCTGTTTAAAGTCCGCATAACCCTTATTCATATTATATACGCCCTTCAGCGTACCTGATTTACTGACTGCCATTTTCTCTGTTGATTCCGGTTTGCAGATATAATTTCCGACACTCAGGTTACTATTGTCGATATAAAATTCATTGTCATCAGAATTGTAAACGGTTGTTTCTACAAACTCATAGACAAGGTTTCCGTTTTCATCTGGTTTTTCCATCAAGACTCCATAATTTCCGTTTGCGCCGCCTTTGCTCATATATTCTGCAGGAATGATAAAAAATTCCTTCTCTGCTATCGCTGAATTTGGTATTTTGAGTCCCTGCTGATCATCTACAACAAGTTCAATGTCAACAAATCGGTCTGTACAGAAAGAAACACAGGAGTTATTAAATATAAGCTGAGCATAATCACCGCCTGCAAGGTGATGGATGACTACCTGTCCCCACGAAATCTCCTGAGTTTTTATAAATTTCACTTCAACATATTCATCTTCTTCAAGTTCTATTGCCCGTTCCGGATCTACAGGTATCATTAGTGACCAGTTTTCATCTGTTACAAGTTTACCCACTGTCGCATTTTTCTCTATGAGGTCATTATTATTTACCCTGTTTTTCTCATATGTCGTCTGCTCAAACAGTTCAGGTGTGACCTGGTCAGGTGTCAGGGTTTCATAACCATCTGTACTATATACAATATAGCCGGTTTTACCTGCTGTACATAATGAAACCATTCCCCCCAGGCTGGATTTATTGAGTGTTTCCATGTTTTCGTACATGCTGATATTTACCAGTTTTATAACAGATCCCTCCAAATCATATTTAAAATCATATACACTTTGGAAATCTTTGCTGTCAAACATCCTGTCAAACTGTATAACCTCCGACCGAAATTCTCCAAGCTCCTCATCTGTATAAGTCGCATCTTCCATATCTCCTGCATTCAAAAGAGAGGCAAGTTTTCCGCTCTCATCTATGGAGAATACTGTATCCCTTGAAGATACGCGTTCCCCTTCCCTGACATAATAATTGATATAGCCAGTATATGGAGAAGTCAAAAGTTCCTCCTCCCGAATTGCCAATCCTGTGTATGTTTTTGCCACAGACAGGGAACCCAGTTGGACTTCATAGCCCTGAATCGGCTCTGAATTCAGGTACATAAAAAGAATGACTACAATATAGAATGTCATTGCACCAAATATCATCAGCTCAATCCGATTCATGGTTTTTCCAGACTTATTTTGTTTTTTTCTATGTACCTGATGTTTTTCAGCCGCCACAGATATATTCTCCATTCATACTATAAAATCCGAGTAAGGGAATGTCCTACTTCCCTGCATGGGGTTGTGCAATCGAGCAGTATAATGTTCTTCTCCTCTACTCGCGCGTCAGGCATCCGTCAGCTGTGCTGACAATCTTCCACTGGGTGCCCGTGTGCATCAAAAAGCCCCGGCAACTATTCTCCGAGGCTTCATTTTCAAGTATATCATTTGTTCCAATTTCTATAAGGAAACAATTACCTTTGACTTTAAGTCATCAGACAATTCAGCCTCATCTACTGAAACACTTGCTATAATCTTAAATCCATATGTATTGCTAATTGAATCGAGCTTACCCATAATTTCTTCAAGCCTGTCCGAACCTTCAAGACAGGATATTTTTAAGAATCCGTCAAAATAAACCTGTTCAAGATCATGATCCTGAGAAACGATGCCGCGAATGAAGCCAACAAATTCGTCTGCACTGGCAACTCCATAATCCTTCACATTAATAAGCCTTACTTTGTTATTTAGTTCATACATATGGTCATTGCCTTTGTCAAGATATACGATATTTCCAGAGGCCGTAGCTACCTCTTTATTCACCATATCCAAAATAATTTTTGTCTTGCCTTTTCCCTTTTTTCCTACAATAAGCTGCACCATAGCAATACCTCCTATAATTTGTGTATTGTCCAGAGTCTCGCAATCCTGAGACTGTTCCTGAACAGTTATACGATATATTTAGCATATCCTTAATCTAATTATAGTTGAATACTCTGAAAAATACAACTTAAACTTTTATATTTGTAACGTTACCGTTCCAGTAACATGTAAAAATCCATGCAAAATTATTTATTGGCTATAAGTTTTTCACTCCATTCCAGTAACGTAAATTCAATTACGTATCATATTTCTTTTAACAGATCTGTCATTTCCTGATACATTGTAGTCCTGTCGATTGATTTCAGAACAACAGATATATATGGATTTCCTGATTTGTCTTTCGAGTAGAGAATCAAGCAGTTTCCCGCCGCACTGGTGGTTCCTGTCTTTCCGCCAATCACGGTCACGTTGTCAGGAGCAAATGCTTCCCCTTTGATATATGCATTGGAATTTTGTATATCAATGCTTTTTTCATTGTTGTTTTTATCATGATATGTGGATGTATAATTTGAAGTATGAATTAACTCTGTAAATTTATCGTACTTCAAAACTTCGTTGGATATCAGGTACAAATCATAGGCTGTTGTATAATGATTTGGGTCTGTTAATCCATGGGGATTGACAAAATGACTGTTTGTAGCGCCCAGACTGTTTGCCATATCATTCATCATCTCTGCAAAGCCTTCCACACTTCCACCAATATGCTCCGCAATCATGATTGCCACATCATTAGCCGATTTTAATAAAAGAGCATGCAATGCCTGATCCATTGTCATGGTATCGCCAGCCTCTATGCCAAGTTTTACAGCTCCCGATTCACTGATATATACATTCTCCGAAGCAGTGAGTACGTCATCCAGACTTCCATACTTTAGCGCGCACAATGCCGTAAGTATCTTGGTAAGACTCGCAGGATTTAGTTTTTCATGGACATTTTTTGCATATATTACCTTACCTGATGCAACATCAAACAACCCAGCTGCCGACGCCTGTGACATATCAACTTTTGTTTCTCCGGAAACATCACCAGTCACAATGCACAGCCCTGACGCAAATGCGTCAACCGTCTCTCCCTGTGTGTGTGATGCAACAGAAAAACTTGAGTTATTCCTGCTTCTATCATACGCAAAAGTATATTCTTTTGCACCACAGCCTGCAAGATTTAATGCCAGCATAATAGAAAGCAGTGCAACATATATTATCTTGTAGAATTTATTTGTACATTTCACGCCAGTCCAAATCTCCTCTGTCAAGTGACTTAATCAAAAGCTCTGCCGATGCCAAATTTGTTGCCAATGGGATATTGTGCATATCACAAAGTTTTACCGCATTGTTAACATCTGGTTCATGAGACTTTGAATTCAGCGGATCTCTCAAAAATATAACAAGATCTATTTGATTATGTTCAATCTGTGCACAAATCTGCTGCTCACCGCCCAGATGCCCTGCCAGATACTTATGGATATTGAGATTTGTCACTTCCTCTATAAGTCTTCCTGTCGTACCTGTTGCATACAACTCGTTTTTACTTAGGATTCCTCTGTATGCTATACAAAAGTTCTGCATTAATTTCTTTTTTCCGTCATGTGCGATTAAAGCAATATTCATATTTTATATGCACCTTCCTTTGTCTTTTTTATCTAAGAATATTTTAACTCCTTTGCGCTCAAAAATCTATATAATTTATTGTTATTTTTATATAAAAATTAGTTATTATATTTTCTTACACACTTAAGTCGTACATTGAGAACAATTCCCATTCCTATATAAAGGCTGACCAAGGATGTAAGACCATAGCTTACAAAAGGC
>JAIECJ010000075.1 GCA_029068555.1 Lachnospiraceae bacterium | reverse complement strand
CCAACGCCAGTTTTCATCAGCTTATAAGTTATTGAGGTGTGAATTATAACAGATTTTGCACACAAAATGCTAAAAGACAAGCATTTTGGCGCATGATTCCCACTACTTTGGCGTAGGTGTGAACAGTAACGGGATTTGCATAGAGAATAATATTTCTGCTGATTAGCTGTTGAAAAATATGACGAATCCGTTATAATGAAAAGTGTCGATAGTTACTACATATTAAAAATATACGGAGGACTCAGAAAATGGGAAATGTGAGACGTATTTACGTGGAAAAAAAGGAATCCTTTGCCGTGAAGGCGAGGGAACTTGAGGAGGAGTTGAAAGGCTATCTGGGCATTGCCGGACTGGAAACAGTCAGAATTTTCATCCGCTATGATGTGGAAAACATATCAGATGCCACATTTGAGAAGGCTTGCAACAGTGTATTTTCGGAGCCGCCTGTTGATGATTTATATATGGAAAGCATTGAAATGCCAGTGAATGCCCGCTGCTTTTCGGTGGAGTTTCTGCCGGGACAGTTTGACCAGAGGGCAGATTCGGCAGTGCAGTGCGTACAGTTCTTAAAGGAGGACGAGCAGCCCATCATCAAGACAGCCGTCACCTATCTGCTGATTGGAACCATTTCGGACAGCGAGTTCGACAAGATAAAAAATTACTGTATCAATCCTGTAGATTCGCGTGAGACAGGGCTTGAAAAGCCTCAGACACTGGTGCAGACTTTTGAAGAACCTGCCGATGTCAGTAATTTTGAAGGGTTTGCGGATATGGACGGGGACGCGCTGAGAGCGCTTTACGGTTCGCTTGGACTTGCCATGACATTCAAAGATTTCCAGCATATCCAGAATTATTATAAGAATGAGGAGCACAGGGATCCGACTGTCACTGAAATCAGGGTGCTTGACACTTACTGGTCTGACCACTGCCGCCACACGACATTCTCTACGGAACTGAAAGATGTCACATTTGAGGATGGCTATTACACAGAGCCAATCCGGACAACCTATGAAAATTATCTCGCAGTCCGCGAGGAAATCTTTGCAGGCAGAAAGGATAAGTATGTCTGCCTGATGGATTTGGCGCTTATGGCGATGCGCAAGCTCAAAAAAGACGGCAGACTTGAGGACATGGAAAAGTCGGATGAGATTAATGCATGTTCGATTGTCGTTCCCGTGGAAATTGACAAGGAGGACGGAAAGGGAGTCATCACAGAGGAGTGGCTTGTGAATTTCAAGAATGAGACACACAATCATCCGACGGAAATCGAGCCGTTTGGCGGCGCGGCAACCTGCCTTGGCGGTGCTATCCGTGACCCGCTTTCCGGACGGACGTATGTCTATCAGGCGATGCGTGTCACCGGTGCGGCTGATCCCACAGTGCCCGTTGAGAACACCATGCAGGGCAAACTTTCCCAGAAAAAATTGGTGCGCGGGGCGGCGAGCGGGTATTCGTCTTACGGCAATCAGATAGGGCTTGCCACGGGATTTGTCAAGGAAGTGTACCATCCGAATTATGTGGCGAAGCGAATGGAAATCGGCGCCGTGATGGCAGCAGCGCCGCGGGCAGGTGTTATCCGAGAAAATTCTGATCCAGGCGATATTATTATTCTGCTTGGCGGGCGGACAGGGCGCGATGGCTGCGGCGGCGCGACAGGTTCCTCCAAGGTGCACACAACGGCGTCTTTGACGACCTGCGGCGCGGAGGTTCAGAAGGGAAATGCGCCGACAGAGCGCAAATTACAGCGTTTATTCCGCAGACCTGAGGTCAGTAGAATCATCAAAAAGTGTAACGACTTTGGCGCAGGCGGTGTGTCCGTTGCCATCGGAGAGCTTGCGGACGGTCTTGTCGTGGATATGGACAAAGTGCCGAAAAAATATGCAGGTCTTGACGGGACAGAGCTTGCCATCTCCGAGTCTCAGGAGCGAATGGCAGTCGTTGTGGATCCGAAAGATGCCGATCAGTTCCTTGCGTATGCCGCAGAGGAGAATCTTGAAGCAGTGAAGGTCGCAGTTGTCACAGAGGAGCCGAGACTGGTATTAAAGTGGCGAGGCAGCAAGGTAGTGGATATCGCGAGAGCCTTTCTCGACACAAACGGCGCACACCAGGAGACGGGCGTATTTGTGGAAACGCCCGTAAAAGAGGACAATTATTTTCACAAGACGGCGGTCAAAAAAGTTGAGGAAGCGCTGGAAAAGAACGATGTAAAGGAAGCCGTTCTCGCCACATTAAATGACCTTAATGTCTGCTCACAGAAAGGTCTTGTGGAAATGTTTGACGCGTCTATCGGCGCAGGCAGTGTGTTCATGCCTTATGGCGGAAAGTATCAGCTCACGGAGACACAGGCGATGGTGGCAAAACTTCCTGTATTAAAGGGAAAGACAGATACCGTGACAATGATGGCACACGGTTTTGATCCCTATCTGTCGAGTTGGAGTCCATATCATGGAGCTGTATATGCAGTGACGGAATCCATGGCAAAGATTGTGGCGGCAGGCGGAGATTTCACCAGAATACGTTTTACATTCCAGGAATATTTCAGGCGCATGACAGAGGAGCCATCCCGCTGGAGTCAGCCCTTTGCGGCATTGCTCGGCGCATATGATGCGCAGATTGGTTACGGTCTGCCCTCTATCGGAGGCAAGGATTCCATGTCGGGTACATTCAATGAGATTGACGTGCCGCCCACGCTCGTTTCTTTTGCCGTCGATGTTGCAAAGAAACAGGATATCATCACACCGGAGTTAAAGAATGCAGGAGACAAGCTTGTTGTGTTTGACCTGCCAAAAAATGCGTATGACCTTCCTGATTACGAGAACGTCATGAAATTGTACAGCAGCATTGCGAAGCTGATTGCCGACAGGGTGATTGTGGCAGCATACGCAATGGATTCAAAGGGCATCGTGGCATCTGCGGCGAAGATGGCATTCGGCAACAAGATGGGTGTGGAATTTGACAGTACGCTCGATGCAAAAGCGCTGTTTGCAAACGAAATGGGAAGCATCATCGCAGAAGTTCCCGCGGACAGGCTTGAGGCGCTTGCAGCAGGCGGTGCGGCATACAGAATGGCTGCTACAGTGCTCGCCGAGAACGAGGGCTTTGTGTACAAAGATATAACCGTGCCGATGGACGAGGCGCTGAAGGCATGGACATCCAAGCTTGAGAAGGTATTTCCGACAAAAGCTGTCAAAGGCACAGACGCAATCGAGACAAAACTGTATGATACAAAAGACATTTATATATGCAAAAATAAAGTGGCAAAACCGACTGTATTTATACCCGTTTTCCCTGGAACAAACTGCGAGTACGATTCGACTATCGCATTTGAGCACGCAGGAGCTGATGTCGTGACAAAGGTATTCCGTAATCTGTCGGCTGAGGATATCAGAGATTCCGTTGACGAGTTTACGAAGGCAATCGCACAGGCACAGATTATCATGTTCCCAGGCGGCTTCTCAGCAGGTGATGAACCAGACGGGAGCGCGAAGTTCTTTGCTACGGCATTCCAGAATGCAAAGATAAAGGAGGCAGTGAACAAGCTGTTGAACGAGCGTGATGGTCTGGCACTTGGTATCTGTAATGGATTTCAGGCGATGATTAAACTTGGCCTAGTGCCTTACGGTGAGATTGCCGGACAGAAAGAGGATTCGCCTACACTTACCTACAATACCATCAACCGCCATATTTCCAAGATGGTCTACACAAAGGTTGTCACAAACAAGTCGCCATGGCTGCAGCTCGCTGAACTTGGTAAGACCTACGTGACGCCGGCTTCCCATGGCGAGGGGAGATTTGTGGCGCCGCAGGAGTGGATAGACAAGCTTTTTGCGAATGGGCAGGTTGCAACACAGTACGCAGACTTTGACGGTAATATCTCCATGGACGAGGAGTGGAACGTGAATGGTTCCTACGCTGCAATCGAGGGTATCACCTCTCCCGACGGAAGATGCCTTGGCAAGATGGCGCATGTGGAGCGACGCGGCGATGCCGTAGCCATGAATATTTATGGGGATCAGGACTTGAAGATATTTGAGGCCGGGGTTAAGTATTTTAGATAAATGAATAGAAAGATGGCAAATATGCCATGTACTTAATGGCGCTGGGGGAAAGACTATCAGGCGCAGCAGAGTGTATACTGATTTTGGTTTTACAAACGTTCATAAAGCGTTAGTGTCGCTACTGTGGCATTACATTCAAGGACTATGACAATATAGTCCTTGAAATATTTTATAGGAGAATTATATGACACAGCTACCATTAGAAGTCTATCGAATAGACATGAAATACATTATATTAATAAACAATCTGGAGATGTTGTATGGTTGGAATAACAGAATATATATGAAATTTTTGTATTTCTATACGTTCAGATCAGGGAAGTATGGGTCGGGATATAGGTATTAAAAACAGGTAATATTTGTTACCAAATATTTAAGTTTGAAAGGAAATGACATAGTGATCTTAAGTGTTAGTCGCAGAACGGATATTCCCAATTATTATTCCGAATGGTTTTTGAATAGAATAAAGGAAGGGTATTTATATGTACGCAATCCAATAAACGCACATCAGATTAGTAAAATTATTTTATCTCCAGAAGTTGTGGACTGTATTGTCTTTTGGACGAAAAATCCAGAATCAATGTTTGCAAGGTTAGATGAATTAGATGCCTATAATTATTATTTTCAATTTACACTTACGGGCTTTGGCAATGACATAGAATATAATGTTCCGCATAAAAGGGAAGCTATGATTCCGATATTTCAAAAATTGTCGCATAAAATTGGTAAGGATAAGGTGATATGGAGATATGATCCAATTATCTTTACGAATAAATATAATCCTGAATATCATTTAAAAGCGTTTGGTCAAATTGCGAAAGAATTGCGCGGATACACATCCAAATGCGTTATTAGTTTTGTAGATATATATACTAAAAATAAAAAAAACATGAAAGCCTTAAATTCCTTTTTTCTGACAGAAAATGATTTAATCAAGTTTGGCAAGGAAATTGCTTTAATTGCAGGAAAACATGATATTAAAGTTGCGACATGTGCAGAAACAGTTGATTTATCCGCTTGTGGAATAGAACACAATTGTTGTATTGACAAAGAATTAATTGAGAATATTATTGGGTGTAAAATTCAAGCGGATAAAGATAAGAATCAAAGAAAAGAGTGTGGCTGTATTGAAAGTATTGAGATAGGCACATACAATACATGTAAAAATGGATGTCAATATTGTTATGCAAACTATAGTCAAGAAAGTGTTTCTCAAAACTGTAAACTATACGACGCTTATTCTCCGCTTTTATGCGGAAGGGTTACAGAAAATGATAAAATCACAGAGAGGAAGGTAAAATCATTGAAAGAAAAGCAGTTGACTATTTGGGATATATAAAGCCTATGCCAAGGTAACCAGCTATAACAGGAAGAACCTTGAGAGGAAGCTTCAGAACGAGAGCCGACAACATAACATCAAAGCAAGACCAAGCGGCGGGAGGAAAGAATTTAATGGTAATTTGATAGAAATATGAGTGTGATTGTGGTATTCTAATCCAAAATGAATGTGGAGCGAACAAATGCGGACTTGCGGAATAAAATGTAAACATTTCTTATGCGGATAAAAACTGTGGTTCATGCTCCAATTGTGCAAAAGGTGTGGACCACAGTTTTGTGCTGTTTTGTTTTGAATTTCTGCTGTTGTCTGTTATTGACACCAAAATATGAATGCGCGTATAATATCTTAATATAAAAGAATATAGCAGTGCAGACCATTTGGAAGCGTGAATGGCATTGCAGTGACAGATTGTTGGTTTTCACTGATTTTGGAACGGAGATAAAGAATGAAAAGAGGACGGAACAAAAGCAAAAAGGACGGAGGCGTCTCACTGCTTCTTTCCATTATTGTAGTTTTTGGTATTCTGGGAGCTGTCGTGTTCTCGGTTGCGCGCAAAATATCGACAGAAATGTCTGCTTCGGCAATCCAGAACCTGAGCGAAAGTCTGGATTTGATAGAGTGTACCATCGAGGCAGTCTTAGGTAAAGAAGCGGAGTTTCAGAGACTTATGGCGCAGGAGATTGCTATATGGACAGACCCGGAGGAGTATGTCCGCACTTTTCAAAAAAGCCAGACAATGGTAAAAATATCTCTGATTCGTACAGGAGAGACGAGGGGCATATCCAATACAAATGAGCTGTTTTCGGAAGAAGGACTGGATTTTTCTGCTGGGGGGACTGTAGATGGATTGCCGGTTTCCAAGTCCTACACGAATTATATGGGAACATGGGCATACACCATGAAATGCCCAGTCGAAAAAGAGGGGGAGGAGATTGCGTCACTCTATATTGAATATGTCTATGATTCACTCGACAGGGCGCTTCCCAATGGATTTTATAACAATAGGGCAATGCTATATATTATGGATGCAGAGAGTGAGCGCATGGTGCTTAAGCCAAAGGGAATGGGTGAGCGCAGTGCAGGGCATCTGAATCTGGAAGATTTTTTCCGTGCAAACGATATTCTGGATGAAGGGCTTCGGGAAGAAGTTGCCGCGAGTGTGCGAAATGGGAAAAATATTATGTTTAATCATGATATTCGTGGAAGAAATTCCCTGATTTATATGTGGTCGGTGAATGAGGGTACAATTTACCTGATTGGATATGTACCCATTGAGGCAATACAGCAGGAGGGAAATACTGTCAACCAAAATATATTAATTGTTGTTGCGGTGATGTTGGTTGCATTCTTCCTGTGCTGTGTGCTGTATTATTTTAATCAAAGACAGCAGAATAAAATCAGAAAAGAACGGGAGCAAGAGCGGGAGATACATAACAGACAGCTGGCGGAAGCGCTTCAGGCGGCACAGATAGCAAGTAATTCCAAGACGACATTTCTCTCCAATATGTCACATGATATCCGCACACCGATGAATGCGGTAATCGGATTTACGACACTGCTGTCCAGGGATGCAGAAAATCCGGAGAAGGTAAGGGAGTACACGAAAAAAATTATGGCCTCTGGTCAGCATCTGCTCAGTCTGATTAACGATATTCTCGATGTTTCAAAGATCGAGAGCGGGAAGGTTGTTCTTTCGGTTGAGGAGTTTACTTTAAATGATCTGGTGTCTTCTGTGGATGCGATTATCCGGCCGATGGCCGGTGCGAGAAAACAGAAGTTTCATGTCGATGTGACAGGGATAAAGCATGAATATCTGCTGGGTGATGAGACAAGAATCAACCAGATTTTGATTAACCTTTTGTCCAATTCTGTGAAATACACACAGGAGGGCGGCAATATCTGGTTTCGTTTGATTGGAATGAAGCAGCGCTCCCCACAGTTTGAACATATCCGTATCGAAGTGCAGGATGACGGGTATGGCATGACACCGGAATACCTAAATATTATATTTGACGCATTTACCAGGGCGGAGAATAGTACCACGAATAAGGTGCAGGGTACTGGACTTGGCATGGCAATCACTAAGAATATCGTAGAGCTGATGGGGGGAACCATCGACGTTTCGAGTGAGGTGAATAAAGGAACACTGTTTCGGGTTGAACTGGAACTGCGAATACCGGAAGGGCAGACAAACAGACGCTTCTGGCGTGAGAACGGAATTTCCCGGATTCTGGCTGTGGATAATGACGAGGTAATATGCGAGAACATTCATTTGCTTATGATAGATACGGGAGTTGAGGCGGACACTGTTTCCAGCGTGGACAAAGCAATGCGGATATTACAGGAGAATAATGTGGCTGATAAAACATACCAGCTGCTTTTGATTGACTGGAATGTGGCGGACGCGGAAGGCATTCAGAAAGTAAAAGAACTGCGTGATATGGTTCCGGAGAATATGCTGGTTCTGCTACTTGCTGATTATGACACAGGGCTTGATGAGTCGATTTTGACGGGAAATACAAAAGTCCTTACAAAGCCGTTTTTTGTATCTGCGTTTCAGGAAAAAATACAGGAAATCAGGGCAGAACAAAATAGAGGGAACACAGATGCCGTGACGGTTGCCAATAGTCTGGAGGGAATGCATTTCTTAGCGGCGGAGGATAATGAAATCAATGCGGAAATTTTGCGGGAAATTTTAGAAATAGAGGGTGCTGGCTGTGAGATTGTCGAAAATGGTCAGCTGGCAGTGGAGCGGTTTAGAGATGCATCTGAGAAAGAGTTTGACGCAATTCTAATGGATGTTCAGATGCCAGTGATGAACGGCTACAATGCGACGAGGGCAATCAGGGCGCTTGAACGAAAGGATGCGGCAGAGATACCAATTATAGCCATGACGGCAAATGCCTTTGCAGAGGATGAGAAGGAGGCTTTGGATGCCGGAATGAATGTACATCTGGCAAAACCGATTGATGTAGAGCTGCTGAAGAAAGTGATAAATCAGTATGTAACCAGAAAGGATTAGCACATGAATAGAAGGTTGAAAAATAAGAGATACATAGCAATAAGCTGTCTTGCAGGAATAACAGCGTTGGCGCTGACAGCCTGTGGGGGTGGTCTGACGGAAGATAATGTGATGACATTTGAGAAGGAAAATGAGAGCGTTGTGACATTGTTTAGTCCGATGGAGAAGACAAAGCCCGATGTTGACAATGTAGCGAGAAGTGCGTCGGAAAAGACTGTTATTATGGCAGAAGAAAAACTGGGTGTGACAGTGGACTACATCACATATACGGCAGAAGATTATAAGGATAAAACGTATGATGATATAGCGCTTGACAGGGCACGCAACGATATGGATGACCTATATCTGCTTAATCCCGATGTCATTCAGACATTGGCGGGAGAAGGCAAACTGATGGATTTGTCAGGTCTTGACAGTGCGAAGAATCTTCGCGATGTAGTAAAAGCAGCAAATGTTGTGGATGGAAAACTGGTTGCCATTCCGCAGGAGGTTGTGGCATACGGTCTGTTTGTCAATAAAGACATGTTCGACCGGTACCATCTGGATCTGCCAGAGACACCAGAAGATTTCCTGGAATGCTGCAGGGTATTTAAGGAGAACGGAATTGAGACGCCGGTTGGTGCAAACCGTTGGTGGCTGGAGACGTTTGTCCTTGCGCAGGCGTATGCAGACCTGTATAATGGTGGGAATACCGAGGAGGAAATTGCGGCGCTCAACAGTGGGGAGAAAAAGTATAGTGACTATATGCGCCCAGGGTTTGAATTTCTTCAGGAGATGATAGATCATGGGTATATTGATGCCCAAAAGGCGTATGTCAGTGAGGCGATTGATGGCGAAGGGGCAGATTTTCTTGCGCAAAAGACACCGATTGTCATGGCATATTGGAGTGCAGCGAACTCAGAGACGGCTTATGGAAATCCGGATTTTAACATGCTGGTTATCGGATTTCCGAGCAGCCGCGGACAGATGCCGGTTATGCCGATGACAGGGATTGCTGTCGGTGCAAATGCAGCGCATGCCGAAGATGCAATGCGCACGCTTGACATTATGGTTTCTGATGAAGCGCTTCAGGTATATGCTAAGACCAATAAGGTAATCTCTCCGTCCAGAAATGTTTCGGTTGACTGCATTCCGGCGTTAAAGCCGCTGAACGACAGAATCAATGAGAATGTATTCGTGCTTGGTTCTAATGCGGGTATGAAGCTGGAGCAGTGGGGGAATACCTGCATCATTGTCCGTATGCTGCTGAATGGAGCTACGGTGGATGAATGCATGGCAGAGTTTGACAGACTGCAGGAAGATATACTAATGGACTCTAAATAAAAAAAGCAGGATACGGGAGTCGAACCCGCCTCCTCGGCTTGGGAAGCCGATGTACTACCGATGTACTAATCCTGCATAAGCAAATATAAGTATACACTATTATTTTTAAAAATTCAACAGGGTATTTATAAAAAAATAATGAACTTTTGATAATGAGGGCAAAGATGTTCGGGGTGGAACAGCATTGCCCTCTCTGTGGCTGATGCGGCGATATAGTTACAAAATTTTAAACAATTGAAACAAATTTATTAGTAAATATGTCAACTGTACTTTTTATACTTTTCAGTTTATACTATAAGATAGAAATGTAACTATAAAAGTACAATGAAGATTTGCAGCATTAGGTAAAGAATAGTTATATGTGAAGAGGGATGTGAAGAGTGATGGCAGGAAAGGTGCAGGGGCGCGAAGCTGCTTTTGTGGAGACTTATGATGAAGCAGTGAAAAAGACAATCGAAAAGACCTTTTTGAAGCATGGCATTTCTTATCTGATAAAGGTTGATAAGGTGCGCGATATGAAAAAAGGGCGTTTTGAGTGCAGGGTGAAATATGCTTTCTATATTAACCGGTTTCAGACAGATGAGGCGAAGGCGGCAATCACAGAAGAAGATCTGGATGAGAACAGTGTAGTTTACCTGTTATAATACATACGAGGGAAGTATCACCAGGCGTGGTGCTTTTTTACTGTATGGAGTATTTCCTGTTATGAATGATTTTGATTGAATGATAAGGAGATGGACGATTATGATGGATTTTTCGGCGATTATGAAGTTTAAGGGCGCATGGGACACGTTTACCAGAAATCATCCCAAATTTGTACCGTTTATGCAGGCTGTAGGACGTGAGGCGATTGCTGACGGCACAATTATAGAAGTAAAAGTAGTCAGCCCTGACGGAAAGGAATATAATACCAATATGAAGATTACGCAGAGTGATCTTGACCTGTTTGCACAATTAAAGGGAATGATGTGAAAAATTTCTTGAATGCCATAATTTCTTGTGATATAATAAACCGATTATGCGAAAGGAAGTACAGGTGATAAAATGAAGGCATTTTTAATATTGGAAGACGGCACTGTATTTGAGGGGATTCACATCGGTGCCGACAGGGAAGTTATCAGCGAAATCGTTTTTAATACCTCCATGGCAGGGTATCTCGAAGTACTCACCGATCCGTCCTATGCAGGACAGGCAGTGTGTATGACATACCCGCTAATAGGGAACTATGGTATCTGTAAAGATGATATGGAGTCTAAAAAACCCTGGCCAGATGGGTTTATTGTCAGAGAATTATCTAGGAATTTCAGCAATTTCAGAGCAGATTTTTCAATCCAGCAATTTTTAGAACAAAATAATGTGCCAGGTATCGCCGGAATTGATACCAGGGCGCTCACGAAAATTTTGCGTGAAAAAGGCACGATGAACGGCATGATAACAACGCATGAAGCACACAGCATCAATGATGTTGTGCCAAAATTAAAAGCCTACACAACCGGCAGCGTAGTTGAGAAAGTCACCTGTAAAGAAAAATATGAATTGAAAGGTTCAAAAAATCTATCGGAAAACGGCGCGGTATCAGGAAGCGCAAAGTTCGTGTCTGCTGATTATGAAGCTGGTATCAGGGAGAAAAAGCCATCGCTTGTCAGAGCGCTAAACGGGGCTGGGAAGAAGGTAGCGCTTTTTGACTTTGGCATGAAAGACAATATTGCGTACTCCCTTAAAATGAGGGGTTGTGATGTCACAGTCTATCCGGCAGCAACGCCTGCATCGGAGATTATTGCGTCAGAGCCTGACGGCATTATGCTTTCTAACGGACCGGGAGACCCGAAGGAATGTAGTGCTATTATTGCCGAGGTCAAAAAGCTGTATGACACGGATATTCCGATTTTTGCAATCTGTCTCGGACATCAGCTTATGGCACTGGCAGCAGGAGCAGATACGTACAAGATGAAATATGGACACAGAGGAGGCAACCATCCGGTAAAGGATCTCGAGACAGGAAGGGTCTATATATCTTCTCAAAATCATGGGTATGTGGTTGATACGGATAACCTGGATCCCGGCATAGCGACACCTGCTTTTATCAATGTAAATGATGGGACAAATGAAGGTCTTAACTATACAGGAAAAAATATTTTCACGGTGCAGTTCCATCCGGAAGCCTGCTGCGGACCACAGGATTCCGGCTGCTTGTTTGACAGGTTTATAAAAATGATGGAGGTGACGAAGTAATGCCGAAGAATCCAAGCGTAAAAAAGGTAATGGTGATTGGTTCCGGACCTATTGTCATTGGACAGGCTGCCGAATTTGACTATGCTGGCACACAGGCATGCCGTTCATTGAAAGAGGAAGGGATAGAAGTCGTTCTTGTAAATTCAAACCCCGCTACCATTATGACAGACAGAGATATTGCGGATAAGGTTTATATTGAGCCGCTGACTGTGAAAGTTTTGGAGCAGATTATTGAAAAAGAGAAGCCGGATTCGATTCTTCCGACATTGGGCGGACAGGCAGGGTTGAATCTCGGTATGGAGCTTGAGGAGAGCGGTTTTTTGGCATCTCACAATGTAAAGCTTCTCGGTACGACAGCCGCTACTATCAGGAAGGCTGAGGACAGGCAGGAGTTCAAGGACACTATGGAAAAGATTGGGGAGCCCTGTGCTGCCTCCCTTGTAGTCGAAAATGTTGCGGATGGTGTGGCTTTTACCAATACAATCGGATATCCGGTAGTACTTCGTCCGGCATATACGCTTGGCGGCAGCGGCGGCGGCATCGCGTACAATCAGCCTGAGCTGGAAGAAATTCTCGAAAATGGTCTGCGGCTTTCCCGTGTAGGACAGGTTCTCGTAGAGCGCTGCATTGCAGGCTGGAAAGAAATTGAGTACGAAGTAATGCGCGACAGTGCAGGGAACTGCATAACAGTATGTAATATGGAAAATATTGATCCGGTCGGCGTGCACACCGGAGACAGCATTGTTGTGGCACCTTCGCAGACATTGAGCGATAAAGAATACCAGATGCTGCGTACTTCGGCATTAAATATCATTTCGGAATTAAATATTACGGGCGGATGTAATGTACAGTTTGCACTGCATCCTACAAGCTTTGAATATTGTGTGATAGAGGTCAATCCCCGTGTGAGCCGTTCGTCCGCGCTTGCTTCCAAGGCAACGGGGTACCCGATTGCCAAGGTTGCGGCAAAAATTGCGCTAGGCTATACACTGGATGAGATTAAGAATGCTATCACGGGAAAGACTTATGCAAGTTTTGAGCCGGCGCTGGATTACTGTGTTGTAAAGATGCCAAGGCTGCCGTTTGATAAGTTTATCACGGCAAAGAGGGCGCTTACCACACAGATGAAAGCAACTGGCGAGGTTATGAGCATTTGCACGAACTTTGAAGGCGCACTGATGAAGGCAATCCGCTCCCTTGAGCAGCATGTTGATTGTCTTAGAAGCTACGATTTTTCCGCACTGGACAGGGATGAGTTGATAAGACGTATGCAAAAAGTGGATGACCAGAGAATCTATGTTATAGCGGAAGCCCTCAGAAAAGGAATTGATTATGATACCATTTATGATATCACCAAAATAGACAGATGGTTTATTGACAAGCTTGCCATTATTGTAGAGATGGAACATGCGCTGGAGACACAGCCTCTCACGCTTGAGCTGCTGAAGGAAGCAAAGAGGATGGAGTTTCCCGACAGCGTGATTGCACGGCTTGTCGGAATCGAGGAGTCGGAAGTGAAAAAGATGCGTTACGCGAGCCACGTGACGGCTTCGTTTAAGATGGTTGATACTTGTGCAGCCGAATTTGAAGCAAGTACGCCATACTATTATTCCTGCTATGACGGAGTGAACGAAGCGGTTGAGACTAACCCACCAAAAAAAGTACTTGTACTTGGCTCTGGCCCGATTCGTATCGGACAGGGAATCGAGTTTGATTACTGTTCGGTACATGCTACATGGGCATTTTCGAAGGCAGGATATGAGACCATTATCGTTAACAATAATCCGGAGACTGTCAGCACAGATTTTGATATTGCCGATAAGCTTTATTTTGAACCGCTTACGCCCGAGGATGTGGAGAATATTGTCAATATCGAAAAACCAGACGGGGCAGTTGTGCAGTTTGGCGGACAGACGGCTATCAAGCTCACGGAAAGTCTGATGAAAATGGGTGTGCCGATTCTGGGTACAAGGGCGGAGGATGTCGATGCAGCAGAGGACAGGGAGCTGTTTGACAAGATACTTGAGGAGACGCAGATTCCGCGTGCGGCAGGAGGAACTGTCTACACAGCGGAGGAGGCAAAGGAAGTTGCAAACCGGCTGGGCTATCCGGTGCTTGTCAGGCCATCCTATGTGCTAGGAGGACAGGGAATGCAGATTGCGATTTCTGACGAGGAGATTGAGGAGTTCATGGAAATCATCAACCGCATTGCACAGGATCACCCGATTCTCGTTGACAAGTACTTGCAGGGCAAGGAGCTTGAAGTTGACGCGGTGTGTGATGGCACAGATATTCTGATTCCGGGGATTATGGAACATATCGAGAGAACTGGCGTGCATTCCGGCGACTCCATATCTGTCTATCCTGCGCACACAATAACGGACAAGGTGAAGGAGACAATTGCAGAGTATACAAGGCGCCTTGCAAAGGCGCTGCATGTAAAAGGACTGATTAATATTCAGTTTATTGCTGTCGGCGAGGAAGTGTATGTTATCGAGGTGAATCCGCGTTCCTCAAGAACTGTCCCATATATCAGCAAAGTTACAGGAATACCGATTGTAGACCTTGCTACGGAAGTTATTATCGGAAAGACAATCCGGGAATTGGGCTATGAGCCTGGCTTGCAGAAAGAAGCCGGATTTGTCGCAATCAAGATGCCAGTATTTTCCTTCGAGAAAATTAGGGGCGCCGAAATCAGCCTTGGACCAGAGATGAAATCCACAGGTGAATGTCTCGGCATTGCAAAGACATTTAATGAAGCGCTGTACAAGGCATTTCTCGGGGCTGGCATTGATTTGCCAAAGCACAAGAGAATGATTATCACGGTGAAGGATGCGGACAAGGGTGAGGCGATTGAGATTGGTAGGCGTTTCGAGAAGCTTGGCTATACGATATATGCGACACGCAGTACCGCGAAGGTGTTGAATGATGCAGGTGTCAAGGCAAAGAGGGTAAACAAGATACAGCAGGAATCCCCCACCGTTATGGACTTGATTCTGGGGCATAAGATTGACCTGGTCATTGATACGCCGACGCAGGGACGTGATAAATCAAGGGATGGTTTTCTGATAAGAAGAACATCGATCGAAACAGGTGTGAATTGTATTACGGCTTTAGATACAGCAAAAGCACTGGCAACAAGTCTGGAGAACAAGAATGAAAATCCACTCACACTGGTGAATATTGCAGATTTATGATTAAGAAAGCGTTTTGGTACAGAAAGAGTGTCAGCAGGTGGCACTTTTTCTGTATGTACATGGGGGATTTATATGATATCACCAAAAACAACAAACACAAGAAATTTTCAGAAAGAGCTGGATAAAATTCTTGGTCAGATTACAGAGCCGCCCCATCTTTTGCTGCATAGCTGCTGCGCGCCGTGCAGCAGTTATGTGCTTGAGTATCTGAGGCGCTATTTTAGGATTACGGTATTTTACTACAATCCAAATATTTCGGCGGATGAGGAGTATAAAAAACGCGTGTTGGAGCAAAAGCGGCTGATTGAAGCGTACAATAAACTGCCGGACAGCGGATATCCCATCTCTGTAATAGAGGGAGACTATGAACCAGAAGTCTTTTATGCAGCCGTAAAAGGTCTTGAGCAGTGTCCGGAGGGCGGCGGGCGCTGTTTCGTCTGCTATGCGCTCCGTCTCAGAAAGACAGCAGAGCTGGCAGCACAGTCAGGGCAGGATTATTTTGCGACAACGCTCACGATCAGTCCGCTAAAAAATGCCATGAAATTAAACGAAATTGGGGAACAGCTGGCTGAGGAATATGAGGTATCATGGCTGCCCGCAGACTTTAAAAAGAAAAACGGCTACAAGCGTTCGATAGAGTTGTCGGCAGAGTATGACTTGTACCGCCAGAATTATTGTGGGTGTGTGTATTCAAGGGAACAGCGAACAATTGGCCAAAAGGAGTAGAAATGGACAAATACGGAGGTAATTATGGAAAAAATTATAGAATTGATTTCCGATGAGATGAAAAATGCATTTGAGCAGGCTGGGTATGAGCGTGAACTTGGAAAGGTCACTCTTTCGAACAGACCCGATTTGTGCGAATATCAGTGCAATGGTGCAATGGCAGGTGCAAAGCAGTACAAAAAAGCGCCCATCATGATAGCCAATGACGTTGCCGCAAAGCTTTCTGACAGCAGCATTTTTGCAAAAGCGGAGGCGGTCGCTCCTGGATTTCTGAATCTTACCCTCAAAAATGAGTTTGTGGGTGCGTATGTGAAAAAAATGAGAGCGGAAGAAAAATACGGTCTGGAGGAGACAACAAAACCGGCAAAGATTGTAATTGACTATGGCGGACCCAATGTTGCAAAGCCGCTTCATGTAGGACATCTGCGCTCTGCGATTATCGGCGAGAGTGTTAAGCGCATTGCGCGGTATATGGGGCATAATGTAATTGGTGACATTCATTTGGGAGATTGGGGACAGCCGATGGGGCTGATTATGAATGAGCTGAAGATCAGGAAGCCGGATCTTGTATATTTTGATGATAACTATACAGGAGAGTACCCTGCAGAACCACCTTTTACAATATCAGAGCTTGAGGATATTTATCCGTTTGCAAGTAAGCGGTCTAAGGAGGACGAGGCGTACAAGGCGGATGCGATGGCATGCACATACAAGCTGCAAAGCGGCGTGAAAGGATACCGCGCACTCTGGAATCATATCATAGCAGTTTCGGTTACGGATTTAAAGAGGAATTATGAGCGGCTGAACGTGGCATTTGATCTCTGGAACGGAGAATCCGCAGTACATGATCTGATACCAGGAATGGTGGATGACATGAAAAAAGGCGGATATGCGTATGTTAGCGAAGGCGCGCTTGTTGTTGATGTCAAGGAGGAAGCGGACACAAAGGAGATTCCACCATGCATGATATTAAAGTCTGATGGGGCTGCCCTTTACAATACGACGGATCTTGCGACAATTATGATGCGTATGGAGACAGAGAAACCAGACAGAATCATTTATGTGGTGGATAAACGTCAGGAACTTTATTTCGATCAGGTATTCCGCTGTGCGCGTAAGACAAAACTTGTGAAAGACGATACAGAATTAAAATTCCTCGGATTCGGTACAATGAATGGGAAGGACGGAAAGCCGTTTAAGACACGCGAGGGTGGTGTGATGCGGTTGGAAAGCCTAATTGCGGAGATTAATGAGGAAATGTTCCGGAAGATTAAGGAGAGCCGCGATACATCGGACGATGAGGCGGCTGCGACGGCCCAGGTTGTGGGACTTGCTGCATTAAAATATGGTGACCTGTCAAACCAGGCAGTTAAGGATTACATTTTTGACATTGATCGTTTTACTTCGTCAGAAGGAGATACTGGACCATATATTCTTTATACGATTGTGCGAATCAAATCAATCCTTGCAAAGTACAGGGAAAGCGGCAAAGATGTGCAGGCAGTATTTTCCGATATCAAGGCACCAGTAAATGACAGCGAGAAACAGCTGATGATGCAGCTTGCAAGATATAACGCAAGCATAGAGGCAGCATGTGAGGAGTATGCACCGCACAAGATCTGTGCATATATATATGACCTCGCAAATGCGTTTAACCATTTTTATCATGAGACGAAGATTCTTACAGAGGAAGATGCATCCAGAAAAGCAGGCTGGATAGCACTGCTTGCGCTTACAAGGGATGTGCTTGAGACATCCATTGATTTGCTTGGATTTTCAGCGCCGGATAGAATGTAAAAATAACGAGCAGGGAAGGTTCTTTCCCTGCTCGTTTGGATTTAATAAGCGGAACGTGCAGTGTCTCTGATTCCGATGCCGTCGGCATAGAATACATAATTTCCCCAATTGGTAAGACTGTTGCCCTGCCAGTCGTTTGCCATATCCAGGGAAGTGTCAATGCCGCCGTTTCCTTTCCATGACCATGCTGCATAACCAATGTTTTTGTCCGTGCAAAGGCGCATAATGGCTGTCTCATCAACGTCTCCGCCATTCTGCCAGTCACCAAATTCACCAATACAGAAGCATACGCCTGTCGAAACCATGGCGTTAATATTGTTGGTGACTGTCTGTGAATCTTTTCCGGCAACAGAGTACATATGGATGGATATCATCGTGTTTCCTGTGCTGTCTGCAGACACGACATGCTGACTGTTATTGATGCATGTGGAGGTCTCCTGACCATACCCGGAGGTGTCTACCATAAGGACATTTCCAATACCTGCATTTCTCAGTGTTCGGATAGCTGACTGGTATGCGCTTGTCCAGGTCGAGGAATTATTCCATGTACCAAGCCACTCATTAGCTATATTCACAATGACATAATTCTGGTGTGCGTTGAGCAGATCCTTGATTTCAAGCCAGTAGTTTACTGCCGTATTGAGACGGTTTACATCGTCATAGCCTGTGTGGTCATGCACTTCGAGAATGCAGACAAGTCCTCGTGCCTCACACCATGAAATGATATTCTCGATTTCGGAACGGGAAGTCTTACCCCACTGTGTGCCATCTGCCAGTACCACACGGACACAGTTTGCGCCGCGGTCTGCGATGGCGTTGATGGATGTCTGTGTTTCTCCTGGATACCATGCGTGTGCTACATTTACGCCGCGCATCACAAACTCTTTTCCGTTTGCATCATAGAGTCTGCCATTGCTTACATACATTCCTTTTCCGGAAGGTTTTACAGGTTCGGTGGGAGAAGTCTGACCGCCCTCCGCTTCGACAGTCACATAATCAAGAGCAGTGTAACCCCATCCGGTAGATACGCCGTATTTGTGATCACCTGCTGAAAGATATACTGTCTGGGCGTAGGATTCCCAACCATTTCCACTTGTCTTTAATGTACCTGCACTGTTATCATCAAGGTATAGATAGTTTTCTTTGTAAGTATCAGCATTTGTTACGATAGTGAGTTTGTAGGTTCCGGCTGAGGGCACATTGAAATGCACTTCTCCCCACCCTGATTCGAGATACAGATAACCATCTCCTGAATAGCCGGAAAAACCTGAGTGCTCGATTCTGTTTCTGCCATTTTGTTCGAAGCGGTTGGCATGCTCAAACTCATAACGGTTTCCGGATTGGCGGCTGCTGTCAGAAGTTTGTTCTTTTGTAAACTGTTGGTCATCCGTTTCGTCGGTGGTCTCTGAATCAATGACAGACATTGACTCAATTTTAACATAGTCAAGAGCAGTATAGCCCCAATCTGCTGATACGCCAAATTTATGGCTGCCTTCTGACAGATAGTACGTGTTGGCGTATTCCTGCCAGCCATTTCCGTCCGTAGTGAGCTTTCCGGCATCCATGTCGTCAAGGTACAGGTAATTTTCTTTATAGGAATCAGCATTTGAAGCAATTGTAATTTTGTATTCTCCATCATGGGGAACAGAAAAGCTTACATCACCCCATCCGGAAGTAAGGTACAGATAACCGCTTCCAGAGTAATTTGTAAACTGAGATGACTCGATTTGATTGTCGCCACTTGAATCATAGTTGGCAGCATCTTCAAATTCGATTGTCTGTTGATAAGAGGCCTCGGCTGCGTTGGCGATTTGTCTGGGGGAAGCAAGGGTCATGGAAGCTAAGGCAGCAGCTCCCAGCGCAAGGGATAAGACTGTTTTGTGATTTTTCTTCATACAATACCTCCAGTTGTTTTGATAAATGTGTAATGTTTTAAAGTGATGTTTTAACAGTTAAGCCGGCTATAAATAACATCTAAAATTAAAATACCTTAAAAGCTGAACGGAAACAATGGTTAAAATAGAAACTTAAATTAGGTAAATGTTGTTCATATTAAACATAACATAAAAGTAATATGTTTAAATATCACTAACTATTAAATTAAAAAAGAGTTAAATATATAGTAAGTTACTAAAAAAAGAATACTAAAATTCTTACAAAACAGTATTTTAATCAAAAAAATGACGAACATTTTTTAAATATATATTTTGAAATGACATAATATGCATTGTTTTGGGTGAATAGATGCATAATTTATGGTCAATTTCTAAT
>JAIECJ010000074.1 GCA_029068555.1 Lachnospiraceae bacterium | reverse complement strand
TATGCCAAAGAATTTGTTCCACAAAAGAAGATTACTCCCCATAAGCTCCGCTCTACTTTTGGTACAAGCTTATATCAGGAAACCGGAGATATTTATTTGGTGGCGGATGTGTTGGGTCATTCCGATGTTGGGACGACTAAGAAGCATTATGCAGCGATTGAGGATCAGAACCGAAGGAAGGCTGCTTCGGCTATTAAATTACGAGAAAAAAGATAGGGTTTCATGTTTATTATATCATTGATGGGGGGATTGCATGCAGGATAAAGAAAATATCGGTTTCGTCCGTCATAATATTATTAAGGATCTTTGTATAGAGTAGGCATACATTTTATTTTTTTGTGAAGGCTTTTGAAATTCAGGAATAATGTTTCATGAGTGTTGACATTTTGAGGTTTCACTATTATAATTAAATCACTATTTTGGTGAAAGCGGTATTAAATATGAAATCACATTATAAAGAACAAGAAATTTTAGCAAATCGGTTTATGAGGCTGCCTATTGTACAAAAATATGAGGTCTGTGAAAAGATGCAGGACGGATTTATTGCAAATATAGAACTAGATGATGGTTATGAGTTTGCGCTTATTGTTTATGTCATGCAGGAAGCATTTCCGGCTCAAGTTCTGGAAAAAATCAGGAATATTTCTAAAGAAAAAGGGAAATATCCGGTAATTGCTGCACCATATATTTCTGACGTCACAGCAGAAATATGTGAAAAAAATAAAATAGGATACGTGGATTATGCCGGGAATGCCTTGTTTTGCGGTCATTCCATCTACCTTTCTGAAAAGGGAAATAAAAATGTAAAGCCTAATAGACGGGGACTTGTTTCGGTTTTCGAGCGGTCTGCAGAAATCTCATCCTTGATTTTGAGGGAAATATTTTATGATGTCTCAAAGACATGGAAGCTGAAATATTTATCAGAAAAAGTCGGATGCAGCATAGGGCAGGTTTCAAAGGTAAAAGATTTCCTCTGTAGAAATGCATGGGCAGAAATGACATCAGACGGGATAAAATTATTGAAACCGGAAGAAATACTTGCTGAGTGGAGCCGGGTTTATGGTAAAAAAGTACCAGATATTTATGCTTGCTATAGTTTGGATAAACCAACAGATATTGAGAGGAAATTAGCGTTTATGAAAGAACATACTGACATAGATTATTATTTAACAGGGTTCTCTGGAGGTGTTCGTTATACACCAGTCGTCAGGTATAATAAAGTGCATGTGTATATTTCCGAGGAAGACATAAAGGAGGCAATGACTTTCTTGGAGTGCAAGCAGGTAACAGATGGACAGAATCTAATCATATATCCGATAGCGGAATCATGTTGTATAAAAGATGCGCATCAGGAAAATGGATATAGTGTGGTTTCTCCTGTTCAGATATATTTGGACTGTATGCAGATAAAAGGACGCGGGGAAGAAATGGCAGAAGCAGTGATGAAAAAGGAAATACTCAAATGATAAAGGATGAAGAATTAAAAGGTAGTGCAGATTACATCGAAGGGCAAAAAGAAGCAGCACATCGTATTTTGATAGAATTGGTTAATCTGTTTCAAGAGTATCAGGAAGATATACGCATAGTTGGTGGATGGGTTCCGGATTTAATGTTTCCAAAAGAGGGACATGTCGGAAGTGTTGATGTTGATATTCTGATTAATCATTTAACGCTTCAGGATGCTGGTTATCAAAATATGGCATTGATTTTGCAAAGGAATGGGTATGAAGAACATCCCGAAAAGTATTTTTCGTTCGTTAAAACTGTGATTATCGATGGAATATCATATCCTGTAGACGTTGATATACTGGCGGGGATTTATGGCGGAACCCAATTGAAAAAACGCAGTCAGCATGTGCAGGGAATAAGGGCATTAAAGGCTACTGGTGGTAATTTCGCATTTGAATTCCCAGCACAGAAGGTAAGAGTTGAGGCCAAAAGACCCGATGGTGCGATGGATGTTGTTCATGTTAATGTAGTTGCTGTCGTGCCATATCTGATTATGAAAACGGCGGCAATAGGACGGGGAAAAGCGAAGGATGCATATGATATCTATTTTTTGATCAAACATTATAACGGCGGAGTAAAAGAATTAGCAAAGCAATTTCAAAGTCTTGGGGATAAGCAAATTGTATTGGATATGAGGCAGAAACTAAATGAAAAATTTGCTTCTACAGAACATTCTGGACCAAATGATGTTGCCGATTTTATGGATTTATTGGACGAGGAAGATTTTGAAATGATAAAGAGGGATGCTTATGAGCAAGTTCAAACATTACTCCAATTAATATAAAAATAGAAATGACGGTTTTTGGAGGACGAATGATTATGTCGGGCAAAAATACT
>JAIECJ010000073.1 GCA_029068555.1 Lachnospiraceae bacterium | reverse complement strand
AATTAGTTTATTTGCCTAAAATGCCCATATCATGTATACTGATATCAGCAGATATATCCATTAACTGTGGGGGTGTGCACATGAATAGAAAACCTGTGGTAAATATAGGGGAACAGCGGTTTAACAAGCTGATCGAGGAAAATAAGTTTTACATTGACAAGACGGATTTTATCAGGGAATGGTGGGAGAATGGTTCCACAGTGACGCTGATTACGCGTCCGCGTCGTTTTGGAAAGACGCTGAACATGACTATGCTTGAATGCTTTTTTTCCAGAAAATATGAGGGCAGGGGTGATCTGTTCGAAGGACTCTCGATTTTCGGACATGATTCGGATAAGGAAAAATACAGAAACCTGCAGGGCAGATTTCCAGTGATATTCCTGACTTTTGCAAATATCAAGGCAGACAAATATCCGGAGATGGAAAATAAGATAACAGAAATAATTGCCGGACTGTATAATGCAAATGATTACCTGCTTGATAGCGACTGTCTGAATCCAAATGAGAAAGAGTACTATAAAAATATCAAAATAGGAATGCCCGCCGGCATCGTTGTGGGTGCAGTTCACCAGATGGCGTGTTTCATGCAGCGTTATTATAAGGAGAATGTAATCATTATCCTTGACGAGTACGATACCCCGATGCAGGAGGCATGGCTTTCTGGATACTGGAATAAGGCGGTCAGCTTTTTCAGCAATTTTTTCAATGCCACATTTAAAACAAATCCTTATCTTGAGCGCGGCATGATTACAGGAATAACACAGATTGCCAAAGAGAGTATCTTTACGGGAATGAATAATCTTAAAGTAGTGACTACAACTTCTGACAGGTATGCAACGGCATTCGGATTTACGGAGAAGGAAGTTTTCGATGCGCTTGATGATATGGGATTTGGCAGTGAAAAGAACGAAGTAAAGAAGTGGTACGATGGCTTTACGTTTGGCAGGTGCACGGATATTTATAATCCATGGTCAATTACATCCTTTATTGAAAACAATGGAAGATATGAAAATTACTGGGCGGACACAAGTTCAAACGGGCTTGTGAACGCACTGATGCAGACAGGGGTTCCGGGCATCAAGCAGACGATGGAAGCACTCCTGCAGGGAAAGAGCTTCGAGGCGGAGCTTGATGAAAAAATTGTCTTTGACCAGCTTGACGGCAGTGTCAGTGCAGTGTGGAGCCTGCTGCTGGCGACCGGATACCTGAAAGTGCTGGATCTGAAATATGTGGGAGAGCGCAAAAGGAAAGTGTACACGCTGACACTTACGAACATGGAAGCAGAGAGTATCTTTGAAAATATGGTGAAAGGATGGTTCGGCGGCAATACCGAGACGTACTACAATGAATTTATCAATGCACTTCTAAATGACAATGTCCGCAAGATGAACACTTTCATGAATAAAGTAGCCCTGAATACTTTCAGCTCATTTGACATTGGGAATAAGCCGTCAGAGCAGACAGAACCAGAACGGTTTTATCACGGATTTGTACTGGGAATGGTTGTGAACATGGCAGGCAGGTATATCGTGCGCTCAAACCGCGAGAGTGGATACGGCCGCTACGATGTCATGATGGAGCCTGTCGACAAAGACGGCAAGGCATTTATTTTCGAGTTCAAGGTACTTGACCCGGACGAGGACGAAGAGACCCTCGAAGACACCCTTGCGGCGGCGCACCGCCAGATAACGGAGAAGAAATATGCGACGGAGCTTGTGTCACGCGGTTTCGCGCCGGAGAAGATACGCAGTTACGGGTTTGCATTCCGGGGAAAGGAGTGTCTTATAGGATAATGTTAAAACGGGGGAAATAGACATACATGAAAGTAAAACATGGTCTAGGTTATCAAAACTATGAAGATATGATGGCGAACCACATTTTTTACATTGACAAAACAAACTTTATCAGGGAATGGTGGGAATATGCCGACAAGGTTACGCTGATCACACGCCCCCGCAGATTTGGAAAAACGCTCAATCTCAGTACAGTAGAATGCTTTTTCTCCAATAAATATAAGAGCAGGAGCGATCTGTTTGAAGGACGTCT
>JAIECJ010000072.1 GCA_029068555.1 Lachnospiraceae bacterium | reverse complement strand
TTATAAGTTATTGAGGTGTGAATTATAACAGATTTTGCACACAAAATGCTAAAAGGCAAGCATTTTGGCGCATGATTGCCACTACTTTGGCATAGGTGTGAACAGTAACCTTTTACCACTTACAAATCGTTCAGCATTGGAAAATACAAGATTATTTTTTACACTTCACTACATAAAAAACAGGAACATCGGCGCACTCCCTGCCCCTATGTCCCTATTCATAATACATTTCACAAAATACTGTTCGCTTCAACCCCCGGCAGTACGCTGTAAATGGAGCAGCCGATCTCCTTTTCAAAATACGCCTTGATTTCCAGAATTTTCTTCCATCTGTCCACTGTCGCCTCGTGCACCCCATAGCGGATTGTCACATCCACAAACCGCTTTTCCAAAATGCAGAATCCCGTGGGCAGCGCCAGTGCGTCACAAAGCTGCACGAGACGGTCATAGTCATCATACACTGCCTTGGCAACAAATTCTTTCATAAACAGATAATCAGCCTCGCTCATGTCAAACGCTGCAACAGACGTATTGATATCCTGTATCATAAACGCGTGGGAAATACAGATCTGCGCTGCTTTTTCCCAGCCGCGTTCCGCGCAGTAATGGTAGCCGTCTGTCAGATGCTTTTCCCCGCTCACACCTGCATAGCGTCCGATATCATGCAGCAGCCCCAGCACATAAGCCCGCTCCGCAGATAGATGTTTACATCGCTGCGCAATATTTCTACACGCCTGCGCGACATAACGGGAATGGTCCGCCCACACTCCCGGATTGGATTGTTCCGCTTCGCGCAGTGCCTGCTCTGCGATCTCCTTGTTGGGTTCCATATGTATACCTCCTCTTTTCTTGCCGAACAGTAGCCGGAAACAAGATTCTTCCGGCTGGCGTCTCATATTCCGGCTCGCCGCTTTCCATATAAAAAGCTCCACCGCCCTGTGCCAGTGCCACGGCGCAGTGCGCCCTATGTATTTGTCTGGAGCGTGTTTGAAGCAAACCTACGCAGCTCTACCTCTGTACTGTTCCTTCCTGCTCAAAAATACGGATACCGCCTTTGGTCAGGGATTCAATAATGCGAATCATTGACTGAAAATCAGCAATTAACTCCTTGGAACAATCCTCCGCTTTCTCGTAAATGTGCTGCAGCTCGTCGCTGCGTCCGGTCTGGATAGCGCCAATCATCTCCGTTCCATACGAATGGAATGTTTTATGCTTTGCCTCAAGGCCATTCCAAATATCAATTATCTGAGGGTTGACTGGTTTAAAAGCATAGTAAAAATGACCAAGCCCGCACTTGGTGCAGTCGGTCTGCAAAACCTTTAATGTACCTGTCTGCGCCATTTCCTTCAGTGTGTTCAGCCAGTTGCGGTGTGCGTCCACCGCGCTGTTCAGACAATTGAGCAGAACCCGATTATCCAGCATGTAGAATGCATCCTGCACCATGGCACCCATTATCTGGGTCGATTCCTCAAGGTGCTTTTCAATCATTTTTGAAGGCGCTGCAAGATCTGCAATCGATCTGCTCGATACCGCCAGGGAATCCATGCTGCCCCGCAGCTCGAGACACTCCTCGTTAATGTGCTGCATCTGATTGTCCAGCTCATGCATGGAACTGCTGATTTCCTCGCTGACGGCAGCCAGTGAAGATACGGAATCGGCAATGTGATCCATGCCCTTGCGGTTTTGTCCGGTAAGCTTCCACACATTCTGAATATTCTCATTGATATGTTCCAATTCGGCAACAGTGGTGTCCACGCTGTCGGAACTCTTACGGGAAGCCTCCTGAATGTTGGCTACAAACGCCCCCATGCGTCCCGTCAGCGATTTTGCCTCCTCCGCAAGACTGCGGATTTCTTCCGCCACAACCGAGAACCCCCTGCCGGCATCCCCGGCGCGCGCAGCTTCTATGGAAGCATTCAGCGCCAGAAGGTTTGTCTGGGCAGAGATGGAATTAATCGCGGCAATGGCTTCCGTCATGTCACGGATTGTATCAATTAATCCATTAATGTCCGCCTTCATTCCCTGCGCATTGGAGATCGCAGAAGCGGACAGACCTGTGATAGACGTAAGTTCACTTTCACAGCTGCGGATATCCTCCATGATTCTGCCCGATTCGTCAGAGACCTCGATGATGGTAGTGGTCAAATTTTCTTGTGCCTTTGAGACATCAGATGCAATCTCTGCCGTGGAACCCGCTGACCCGCTGATACCGTCAACCGCCACTCCCATCGAAGCATTAATCTGCTCTATAGCCTCAGCGTTGGTTTCTAACGTCAGATCCATGGCACTCATGTGGATAACTGCATCCATCGTCTTTGTCGCGACCTGCTCAAACTCCCTGCGTCCCCTTATCAGACGCTGATGAATGTCATTCAGCTCCTGATACTGCGGCATATACTCCATTTCTGCAAGTCTTGAAACAGAGTCAAGTGCTGTATTGTATGATTTTTTTCTGATTTTCATTGCGCATTATCCTTTGCATATAGATATTCTTTATAAATATTGCAATGCGCGAAAGCGCATCTGTGCCGGCAGTTATAGGAAACGGGCTTCTGCCAGAAATATTAGTAATTCTCTGCGCTGATTTCGAAATAACTCTGCGGATGGTTACATACAGGGCAGATTTCCGGCGCTTTTGTCCCCACGACAATGTGTCCGCAGTTGCGGCACTCCCATACCTTGACCTCGCTCTTTTCAAATACGGATGCCGTTTCAATATTCTTCAAAAGTGCACGGTAACGTTCCTCGTGATGCTTCTCGATTGCCCCAACCATACGGAATTTTGCTGCCAGCTCCGGGAAGCCCTCTGTCTCAGCAGTCTTTGCAAACTCTTCATACATGTCCGTCCACTCGTGGTTTTCCCCGTCAGCAGCCGCACTGAGATTCTCCGCAGTGTTCCCGATTCCGTTCAATTCCTTGAACCACATTTTGGCATGTTCCTTCTCATTGTCGGCTGTTTTGAGAAACAGGGATGATATCTGCTCCATGCCCTCTTTTTTGGCAACCGATGCAAAGTAGGTATACTTGTTCCTCGCCTGTGATTCTCCGGCAAATGCCGCCTCAAGATTCTTCTCTGTCTGCGTTCCCGCATATTTGTTTGTTTTCATAATGCCTCTCCTTATATAAACTTTTCTTTTAAATTTTCTATTTTTAAACATTCCTCGCACAGATAGTTCATCTTCAAATCGTAGGAAAGCACCGGAACCTTCACCTGCTTTTGCAGCATATCTGTCAAATCCTCCAGCTGGACATCCGATAATTTCCCACAGCGTCTGCACACAAGGTGGTCATGCCGGTTGACCTTGTCATAACGGTCGGGACACCCCTCAACAGAAATTTTCCTGATGAGCCCCTCCTTGCACAAAAAGGATAAATTATTGTACACGGTAGCCAGTGCGACACCTTTGTGCGTCTCCTTTAAACACAGAAAAATCTGTTCAGCAGATAAGTGCTCTTTAGAATCGTTCACAATCGCTAAAATTTGTTCAGCATTTTTGGTCATAACGTTCCTCTCTAAATGATAAAAAAATGATAAAAATAGAATTATTCTAATTCTTATTATATCTGTCCGAAATTCTTTGTCAACAGAAAATTGAAAAAGAAGCCGAGCCCAAAAAGTATCTCAGTAGTACCATTATAAATAAATATTGCAGCATTTTTGCATCAAAAAACCTGCATTGCTCATGTCCACTGGCAATGCAGGTTTTTACCGTCATTATTTAAACAAAAATATTCACCGCAAAGATCGCAGCTCCCAAAGCTGCCAGCACAACTCCCGTGGCACGGTTAAGCGTTGCAGCGCTTGCCTTGTTCGCAAATCGTGCAGCAATGCGCGCCCACAAAAGAGTAAATGCAATACACAGAATCAACGGCAGCATTTCGGGCATACCCCCTATCACAAAATGGCTTCCAGCCCCTGTCAATGCAGTAAACGTCATAATGAAGACGCTTGTGCCCACTGCTGTTTTCAGCTCATAACCAAGCACGCTTGTCAAAATCAAAAGCATCATCATTCCACCGCCTGCACCGATAAATCCACAGATAAATCCCACTGCCATACCGCTAATCACTGACTGGACAAAACGCTGCCGCGGACTGACAGCTGCCATCTTCTCCTTTGTTGTCATAACCGGACGGACAATGAACTTGATGCCGACCAAAAGCGTCATAACTGTCGAAAAACTGCCCATTGTCGCGTTCGGCACCTTGCTTGCCGCAAAGCTTCCGGCCAGCGTAAATATCAGAACCGATATCATCATGACCAAACCATTTTTAATATCCAGATTTTTATTCTTTCCGTATGTATAGGCGCTGACCGCGCTCGCCAGCACATCACTTGCAAGGGCAATTCCAACAGCTTCATATGCAGGCAGATCCAAAAACGTTATCAGCATCGGGCTAATCACTGCTGCCGCACTCATTCCGGCAAATCCGGTTCCAAGTCCGGCTCCCATGCCGGCGATAAAACATACAAACAGCTTTATTACAATATGCACGATTTCTCCTCCGTCATTCCACTATCATTCCAATCCTATTTTTATCAGCTTTTATGCATTGTCTGAATGATAGAAAACATCTAATTCAGACATTATATGATAAACTTATGCATTCCGTCAAAGATGTGTATTTTTGTAATATCGCCGCCAACATGACGCAGCGTCTCATCAATATCATGCTCCTGCGCAAATTGATACTCCTCACCAGTAATAGGAACAAGCCACAGTAAGTTGACAGGCTCACCCCTGCAAGGTTCATATTCCGGTGTTTCCAGCCCTGGAACCATCTTCGGATTGACAAGGATCACCGCCGCATACCCCTCAATCCGCTGGTATGGAATCGTATGCCCATGTGCCAGAAAAGTGTCCTCCTTCCACGGATATGCTGCCATTGCAGACACATAAGCGTACATCTGGCTGCACAGATCTTCATGCCCTGCTGTAACAGCAAATCCAAGCTCCATTCTACGATCCTCCCAATATTCATCGGGATCATAAAGCTCGATACCCGGCATCGGAATCAGGCTGACACCTGCTGTAATGCCATAAATCACGCCGTCCCTCGTGCCCCTGATTAATGCTTTCGGCGGGAACTGTTCGCCGTCTATCGCATAATAATTCTCACAGCGCCCGAAAAACTTTTCGAGGGCATCCATGTGCATCTTCTGCGTGATTTTCCAGTAATCCGGCTCAAATTCAAACCAGTCCCAGAAATCCCGGCTGCGCTCCACCCGTTCCCCCATTTTCTCCGATGCATCTGCCAGTCCCCATGCACAGGGCGTCACACCCTTTGCATATCTGGAGTAACCATGAAATCCCTCAAACCCGCTCCAACAAGGAATCACACATATAATCTCATCTTCCAAAAGCAGTGCCGCCGCATTTCCCTCCTCAAACCACACAATCCGCAAATTCTCCGCATCCAGCTCCATTCCCTTCAAATCATGCAGCACAAACGCTTCCGGCATGGCAGGCGCCATCCCCTGTTTCATCGCTTCCACATCAAGTTCCTTTGGCGCCGCAGCAGTGTTGCAAATCCAGCAGCTCTTCACTGCAGTATTTTCAGCTCCTGGATTGATCCATAAATAAAAGTAGCAGCAAGTGTCCGTCTTCTCCACAAAAGCATGAATATTGCAAACCGGAGACCACTCCTCAAGCAAAATTTCGGGTTCACTCATTATATATGTCTCTCCTTCCTCGTATTTCAGGCATGACCTGACTTTTATATTTTATTCTATCACAGTTTCACTATATCAACAAGCCATGTAAAAATGCAGTTTCCGTACATGCTGCTGACACGAAAGGCGAACCCGAAAACGGTCCGCCTTTCATTACTTTCTTATTTCTATACTTCAATCTATACTTCAAACATCAAGTCTCCATATGTAGGAATCGGCCATATTGTGCTGTCGACTACCATCTCAAGCTTATCAATCGGAGCGCGCAGCGCTTCCATTGCCGCTTTTACAGTATCCTTGTAGTAGAACGCCAGTTTCTTTGCATCGGATATTTTGGAAGCGCCAGCCTCCACATCTTTCAGCGTGTTGAGTGCCTTCTTAGCCTCCGCCAGAAGTCCGTCTACCTCCTCGAGCATCTCCATCTGTGCCTCCGCTGTCGCGCCAGCCTCCTTAATAGCAATAACCGAATTTGCCAGTTCTCCTGCATAAGAAGCGACTGCCGGAATAATATCCTTACCAGCCATGTCAATCATGGTAAGCGCCTCGATATTAATGGTCTTTGCGTAGGTCTCGTAGATAATCTCCTCGCGGGACTCCAGTTCAACTCTTGTAAAAATGCCAAACTTCTCAAACAAAGCAACAGCCTTGTCTGTTGTGATAGTAGATGCTGCCTCGATCATGGATTTGATGTTGGGCAGTCCGCGACGCTGCGCCTCTACCACCCACTCATCCGAGTAACCATCACCGTTAAATACGATTCTCTGATGCTTTGTCATATATTCCTTGATGATATCATGAACCTCCAAGTCAAAATCCGCGGCTTTCTCAAGTCTGTCTGCCGCCTCGCAAAATGCCTCGGCAACAATCGCATTCAATGTTGTATTGGGGCTGGCAATTGAATCCGCCGATCCAACCATACGGAACTCAAACTTGTTTCCTGTAAAGGCAAACGGTGAAGTTCTGTTTCTGTCTGTGGCATCCTTCTCAAAATCAGGAAGCGTTGATACACCCGTCTCAAGCTTTCCACCCTGTTTTACCTTTGCTGCATCCCCTGTCTCCACAAGCTGCCGCACAACATCCTCAAGCTGGTCACCGAGGAAGATAGAGATAATTGCCGGCGGCGCCTCGTTCGCACCAAGTCTGTGATCATTTCCCACATCGGAAGCAGACTGGCGAAGCAAATCTGCATGAATGTCCACTGCCCTCATAATGCAGGCAAGTACCAGCAGAAACTGGATATTTTTGTTTGGCGTATCACCCGGATCAAGAAGATTTTCGCCGTTATCTGTCGTGATAGACCAGTTATTGTGCTTGCCAGAGCCGTTAACTCCCGCATAGGGCTTCTCGTGAAGCAGACATCTCAAATCATGTTTGTAAGCAACACGCTTCATAGCTTCCATTACCAGCTGGTTGTGGTCGACCGCAATATTTGCCGTCTCGTAAATCGGGGCAAGCTCATGCTGCGCCGGAGCAACTTCGTTATGCTGTGTCTTCGCTGTAACACCCAGCTTCCAAAGCTCCTCGTTCAAATCTTTCATGTATGCACCGACACGCTCTTTAATGACACCAAAGTAATGATCCTCCATCTCCTGTCCCTTCGGAGCAGGCGCGCCAAAAAGTGTGCGTCCGGCAAACATCAAATCCTTTCTCTGCATATAAAGATCTTTATCTACAAGGAAATACTCCTGCTCAGGTCCTACAGATGCGGTAACTTTTGTAGCGCCTTTGTTGCCAAAAAGCTTTACGATACGAAGCGCCTGCTCGCTCAGCGCCTCCATCGAGCGCAAAAGCGGTGTCTTTTTGTCTAGCGCTTCACCTGTGTATGAGCAGAATGCAGTCGGAATACAGAGTGTAACTCCGCATCCGGATTCTTTTAAAAATGCAGGTGATGTGATATCCCATGCCGTATATCCCCTCGCCTCAAAAGTAGCGCGAAGACCACCTGACGGAAATGAGGAAGCATCTGGCTCACCCTTAATCAGCTCTTTGCCTGAGAACTCCATCAGCATTTTTCCCTCTGCGTCAGGATGGGACACAAAGGAATCATGCTTCTCCGCCGTAATGCCCGTAAGCGGCTGGAACCAGTGTGTATAATGTGTCGCACCGTTTTCGACAGCCCAGTCCTTCATAGCCTTTGCTACGACATCCGCAGTCGTCATGGAAAGCTCGCCGCCATGATCCATTACCCGCTTTACTTCCAGAAATACTTTTCTTGTCAGTCTTTCCTTCATCTTCTCAAGCGTAAAGACTTTCTCCCCAAAGATTTTTTCCACGTTTAATGCTTCGCTCATATTGATTTCCTCACTTTCTATTAAAATCACGGTAAATGATTCATAATGATGCTTTTGTATGATATGGCGCATGTTTTGTACAATATAGTATATTATATTGTATAAAAAAAGAGTTCCAAAAAAAAGAGATTATTCTTCTTTGGAACACCTTTGTTCACGATATCATGATATAAAGTTTTGAATTTAAATTCTATCAAAGAATCAGCGCTGACTGATTTCTTTTACTTTTTATACGATAATACATCCGCGGCAAAAAATCAAGGCTTTCTTGTAAAATTTCCAATGTTTTTTCTCTTTTCTGCATTTTGCATAGTTCAATTTTTCGTTGCAGCCTGTTTTTCGTTAATTTACACCACGCATAACTTCCCAAGAGCCCAAATGGTTCTGCATGGATTGATGCCTGTAAGGAAAACAAAAAACAGACTGTTACGACTATCCCACAGCTTGTGGCTTTGCTGTCTCAACACGCATGATATCATAAGGCTCCGGCTTATATGCAAGCTCCACATATAATACCTGTCTCGAATGCGGGCAGCTCTCCACCTTCTCTCCATCTTCATTGTACATGGAAAGCACCTTTGTGATGATATTGCTGCCGTCCGGCTTCATAATCTCTATGGTATCACCCACACAGAATTTGTTTTTCTGCTCAAACTTCGCATACCCGCGTCCATCCACAGACGCTACGATGCCTAGGTATACATATTCGTTGACATACGTATTGCTGTCGTAAATCTGCGTATTTTCATCTGGCTTTCCAAAATAAAATCCGGTCGTAAACTGACGGTACGTACATTTTGCAATCTCTGCTCTGTACCAGTCCATATTTTGACGATATTTTTCCTCCGACGCAAAGTAATCGTCAATCGCCTTTCTGTAAGTGCGCGCCACACACGCCACATAGAGCGCCGTTTTCATGCGCCCCTCTATCTTCAGACTGTCTATTCCCGCACGAACAATCTCAGGAATATACTCAATCATGCACAAATCTTTAGAATTAAAAATGTAGGTTCCACGCTCGTTCTCATACACCGGCAGGTATTCCCCCGGGCGCGTCTCCTCAACCACCGCATACTTCCAGCGGCAGGGATGCGTACACGCACCCTGATTGGCATCCCGTCCTGTAAAGTAATTTGACAACAGGCATCTGCCAGAATAAGAAATGCACATTGCGCCGTGTATAAAACTCTCGATTTCCATCGCCTCTGGTATATTGTCTCGAATCTGCCTGATTTCTGCCAGCGAAAGCTCCCTCGCCGAAACGACACGGCGCGCGCCCTGCTGCCACCAGAAACGGTATGTCTGGTAATTTGTGTTGTTTGCCTGTGTTGATATGTGGATATCTATTTCGGGACAGACCTCTTTCGCAATCATAAACATTCCGGGATCCGATATAATCAGCGCGTCAGGCTTTATCTCCCTTAGTTCCCCGAAATACTTTCTAGCGCCATCAAGGTCGTCGTTATGCGCAAGTATATTTGCCGTCACATACACTTTTACGCCATGCGCATGCGCAAAACGGATTCCCTCCGCCATCTCCTGACTAGAAAAGTTTTTTGCCTTGGCGCGCAGTCCAAATGCCTCGCCGCCGATGTATACGGCATCCGCTCCAAATATAACCGCCGTCTTTAAAACTTCCAGACTGCTCGCCGGAACCAAAAGCTCTGGCTTTCCTTGTCTTTTATTGTTCATTCTACTCCTCCAATTTATCTTTTCTTTTCGTTTTGTTTTCGTCTTGCAGAGAGCGTCACCCCGTCCGCTATGGGCAGTATCGTTGTTTCCAGCTCCTCACAGTGTGTCAGCTGATATAAATATTCGCGCATTCTGTTGTGGATAGTACGGTTTCTGCGGATTACTGCGTACTTTGACTCAATCAGCTCGCCCTCCTGCAAAACATTGTCAGAAACCAAAAGTCCGGTGGGCGACAGAAGGCGCAGAATATCTGGCAGGAAATTGATATATTGTCCTTTTGCCGCATCCATAAATATCAGGTCATACATACCATCGTCCTTTAAAGACGCCAAAAGCTCTGCGGCATCTCCCTCGAGAAGCGTGATGCAGTCCGATTTTCCCGCTTTTTCAAAGTTTTCCCTTGCAAGCGGTATGCGTTTCTCATATTTTTCAATGGTTGTAATACGGCATCCCGCTGGCGCATACTCACTCATCAGCAATGCCGAAAAACCAATCGCCGTACCGACTTCAAGAATGTGCATCGGCCGTCCCCACGTGATGAGAAGACGCAGCAGACTCTGCATCTGCGGTCTGATAATCGGCACATTTGTCTCCTTGGAATATTTTTCAAGCGCATGTAAATAAGGCGGTTTTTCGCAGTCAAAAGAGTGTATAAATGTCAGCATTCTCTCATCCATAATTCTTTTTCTCCCCATGTACATTTTTTACTCGTTGTTGTTTACTCCGTACTGGTACCTTCTATATCCGCCCCTATACCCATTTGCACAGAATGGGAAAAATACGCTCCGATTTTGAAGATAAATGACAGCGCATCCAGTTTCAGCTGCTCCGGAAAAGCATTTATAACAGGCGCCGTTTCAAAACTGAGTGTCTTGTCAAAATGAATGTTCCGAAGACCCTGCAGAAAACCATCCCAGTCCGTGGAGGACTTATTTTCCCTTGTCCTTGTAAAGGTAAAAGGAATCTGGTGCAGGTCATCTATTCCATCGTTATCGTGAATATGGAGCACCTTCAGCCGATAATCAAGCGCAGTGATAAACGATTCATAATCTATCCCAACAAGATTTGCATGTCCTGTGTCAAAACAGAATCCCAGCACTTCCGCATGGTATTTTTCATTGATGCGGTCTATGCGCTCCACCGCTTTCCTGACATCGCAGCACGGTCCTTCAACCAGATGCCCCGCCACGCTATCGTACAGATTTTCAATGCATATCGTGATACCCATTTCCTTAGCCATCGGGGCAATCGAATCAATAAACTGCTGTGTCTGTTCCCATTCCGCCTGCTCCGTACCCAGATAATGGGTCAGTTTAAATCCATGAATCACAATATATGGACAGCCAAAATAATGACAGATTTCCATGCTTTTGGGCGCCACTTCTTTTTGTAAGTATTCATTCAGCGGACTGCTGCCCATGGGAACATAGACGGGATATGGCATATGCATCTGGTTTACGGCTATCCCTGCCTTTTCAGCCCCCAGCTTATGCGGTGCAAAAAACTGCTCAAGCGAAGATAATGGCTGGGTGAAAAAATCGTTCAGCTCCGACTCGTAAATGGATGTGTTTTTTAGATAACTGTTCAGACTGAAATCTGCACAGGAAAACCCAATCCGGGAAAGTGTCTCAAATCCCTCTGACGGATTTGTATCAGCAATTATATTCTGGGTCTGTACACCTATTTTCATCTCTGTCCCCCATTCCACACATCGCGCTTTATCCTGTCAAAATAAAACGACGGCATATGCTCATCATTAAAATACTCTATTGGGTTTTTGATATTCATCTGTCTGAGCTGCGCCTCAATTTCTTTGTAATAAATATTACAGATAATAACTGCGCAGTCCCTATCCAAATCCCTCAGACTCTCTGGATTTTTCACCTCAAGACCGCAAAACATCTCTCCCCACAGCCCCTTGTTATTGTCACATGTGTAAAGCGGCGGATACGTTTCCCCATAGCATTTCATATAATTGCGGCACATATTTCCTGCGCCAAAAAGAACACGTGACGGATATTTTCTCAAAACACGCTCTATCTCAATCTGCCACTCGAAATAATCTGCCACCGACTTTACCATCGCCAGCAGCCCGCTCCGCAGTACTGGCGGGAACGATGTCGCCGTATCTTTTATATTCAGTATCAGCTGGCCGTCAAAAAAGATTTCACGCAGCCCGCGTATCAGATTCAGCCAATCCGTCTGCGGCCGCCCCTGATTTGCACAGGTGAACGGAAGCAAGGCGCTTTCATGGCTTCCGTCACAGTCACGCAGAATGACAGTTTTTAACCTGTCCCCCAGCGCATGAATAAAGTCATACATATTCTGACCGCAAATACTGCATACTCCGGCATCCATACAGAATCCGAAACGCTCCCCGCCGACTTCCCTGTTCAGCTGGTCTACCCACTCTGCGGCGCTGACTGCATCAGAACAGGCGCCGCGCAGCAGGTGTCCGTTTTTATTTTTGCACTGATTTTCGAGTAGTATCATCATGTCATTTTCCTTTGCCGTATCTGCCAGCCGCAGATAGTATTCATGATTGGCTTTCCACAAATCCTTATCTGGTATGCCTGCAAATAATGGTCTTATCACAATATACTGACATCCGCTCTGCGCGGCTGTCTTTATACCCATTTCTGACACCTGTGTCATAATCATACTTGTGTTATTGTGTTTCGTGTGCCGCATCAAATACGGCGCATATGCCACGTGCGTACAAATGTTATTTTTGCTGCAATGATTCAGCAAAGCTGCCAATTCCTGATTTCCTTCTAACGATTCTTTCTCGCCTTTCTCCAATTTCGCCGGTGTGCAGTACAGTGACATATCCAGTAACATGTCACGAAATCCGGCAGCCGAAATATCCGTCACTCCCTGTCGCGGATTCTCCCTGCCGACAATTCCCGCCGGTGCACAAATTATGTTCAAATTCTTGTCCTCCTGCTTTTTATCCGATTAAAACCCTTTTCCCTTGAAATGCAAATCCATAGCTGCGGATATTATCCGCCGGCCCCCCCTGCTGATTAATGCCTGCGCATACGCTTTTTCCTGAATCTGGCCAAGGGCTGCCTTTACCGCATCCGCTAACGTTTTTTCGTCATCCTCATCTCGAACCTTAAATTCCATTATAATCGCAACATCCTGCTTACTGCGCGGCTCAAGCATGATATCATAGCGCCCATAGCCGCTTTCACGGTTGGACGTGACCATATACTTTCACGCAGATCCACAAGGAGGCATAGGGGTCAAAGGCATAAAGGGCAATGCCTTATGTTGACTGAATTTGGCGCAAATATCAACACGCTCTAATACAAAACCATGATAAAACCGTTCAGGTTCCCTTCTGGACGGATTATCCACTCACCTCTCCTGTGCGCGATTAATTGTTTACTGTCGTATTGGTTCCATAATAACACAAAAGCTGTTCAAAATGAACAGCTTTTCTAAATTAAGTTTCTAAACGACAGCCAACGTATAATCTCCTCTTTCAAAGTACTTCTTACATTAGTTTCTTCTCAATCAATGCTTTTATTTTGCTGGAGCTTGTACTCTCTGTATATGGGAAAAAAACCATTGTTGACCCGTTCTGTTCCAAAAATTCTTTATTGTTTATCCATGATGGTCTGTCTATATAATCACTTCCCGAAAACTGGCAGTCAAAATGATACAGCTTGTATGCCTCCCTTGTATCATTATACTCCAGTGGTATCTCAACTGCCTCGTCCACATAACGGCAGGAACGAACCATCTCAATCCGCTCCTCAAAAGGTACAAACGGCTCAACCCTCTTGATACTGCGCACTCCCTCGTCCGTCACAACACCTACAATCAGATAGTCACACTGCTCTTTAGCCCGTTTGAACATATTCAGATGCCCTATATGAAACAGGTCAAATACACCTGAGATATACCCCACATGATACTTTTTGGGTGCTGCCTTCTCACTTTTCTGTGCAATATGTACCTTTTGTTTTCTCCCATATCCTATATTGGCATCATATATGCTGTATTCTGTTACCCCCATACTTTCCAGCTGACTGATAACCGATGCATAATTTTTGATGCATACGATCACCTTATATTCATCACCTTGTAACTGCTTCAAAATTTCCGGGGACTGTATTGCAATGCCATTCATCTTTTCGCCCCACCTGTCCGTATTATTATCTATAATGGCATACACAGGATAATCTTTTTCATACAAGGTTAAAAACTTCTTGGCAAAATATCCCGAGCCAAAAAGGATAAGCTTACGGGTATCCGTCTCTTTGAAAATATCAATAAAAATTTTTCTGTATTCGGAATCCGAACAGTTAATGCGCTGACGGTTTGAATGAATATTTTCGTCACCAATCCGATGTTTTCCATAATAAATTCCAAGCTGCTCCGCATTTAAAAGCTTTGACAAAAATATACTTTCCATTTCCTGCCAGTGAGATATTCTGGGTGTTAAATGATATCTTGCAAACAATTCTTCTATTGGAATGATTTTGTCCAATTCCCAGTTCCCACTATAGAATGTAGTAATCATCCTTGTAATGATGGCATTCGCAGGATAATTCTCCTCACAAAATTCCTGATCATAAAACACAAACGTACCATCTATATAAAAACTGTTCAGCGGGACCATGTCGAGATATCCCCTGCGCAAAACAGCGCCCTCCCCATTGCCTATATCCTCCTTGACGATATCAGACGATTGTAATATCAGATCCCGGAAGTGATCCATCTCCTGTAAAAACTTGCACGTGTCCGTCCTGATAAGACGTTTCAGATACAGCTGTGCAACCTCGCCCTTCACATACGGCATGACATATGTGTCATTTTCTATTCGCGCATCGACAACAGAAATACCATGCGCTTTCAAGTCACGCCCATGTTCAATAAAAAGCGATAACCGCTTTCTGCCCTCTGGGTATGCTGCCCTCTTCTCCACAGTTCCTGTATGGCGGATAACCGTAAAAAGCGCCCGCTCCCTTCCCCTGTCCATCGAACAGGTTACATGGTCAATATCTGACAACTTACCATTTATTGTACACTCAACCAAATATGCGTTCGCCATCTGATGAAACATGCCATTATCCACCAAGTCTTCATAAAGCATTCTTTCATTTAGAAAAACAGTATGCGGATAATTGTAAAACGGCAGCAAACGATTAGCCAAATCCTCATTTGGCAGATAATTTTCCGAATAGATTAGTGTCGGATTTCTTAAATCAGAAAAAACAGAATAAAAGCAAAACTGCTCCCACCCTGCCATTTTAAGCATTCTTTTTATTTCTGCCTGGTCATAGCTTCTGCCCTGAAACGCATCTTCTTTTTTGGAGTAGGCACGGCAGTAGCCTTCGACACTATCAAAGCATCTGTTTGTGTAAATATCCCTGTCACCGCAGAAATACCGGATGCCCATGCGGTTGTTCATGCCAAGAATCATAGTACCATCTATTTTAATCAGCCTGTAAAATATTTCCAAATATTCGGTCGGATTTTTTTGCAATTCAAGAGCCTGTATGCATATGATATAGTCAAAATATCTGTCGTGTTCCTGCTGCCATTCCTCATCAGGCAGCATATCCAGCAGCACGCAGGTCGCCTTAAGCTTTTTCTCAGACAGCATATGTGCCAAAGGAGTATTCTCATTTCCAATAAAAAGCACCCTGCTTTCACTCTTAAAATCATACCATTGTAAAAGTCCTTTTTGTATTCCGTTAATTAATTCCTGTGCCCGTTCCATTTTCATCCCCCGCTAATCTTTTTGCCGATTCCGATATGATATGCGGAAACATATATTTCTTAAGACAATCCAGCATCTCATAAAAGGCATCCGAGTTTTCCTTTACAGCCAATATGACTAAACTGCTGCCTTTATCGTCAACACAATCTGATATTTCACACACAGTTTCCCCCTGACATACAATATTCCTGCCATTCAGACTTGTAACCGCAACCTTTATTGTCTGATTATCTGCCTTTGCTTCCTTTACTCTGTAAACAATTCTTTCCCCATGCACACCTGCACCATATACAATAACATTGCTATAGCCTGAAATGACATCTCCCGTTATCTCCCTGTACTGAATCAAGACATCCTCTACATAGCCTATTGGATTCTTTATTATGGAAATCTGCTCCCTGGTCATGTAATCATAACATGCCTCATTTTGTTCCTGATAAAAATCACGCTCTTTTGCTATTACCTTTGCAAATTCCTTTTTTAATGAAAGGTCAATTCTCTGCAGCGTCCCTATATATGCAAGCATACGCAAATGAAAACATATCGGATATAACCCTTCTGGCGTATCACTATGCTTAATCATAAAACTCCTGATAAAATCAAACTCATTTTTCATGGCGTACACTTTTTTCCTGTCATGCACTGAAGACAGCATATTATCCTGCCTATAGTTATACACTGCCTTATCTAAAAACATAGCCCGTTTTGCCCAATAAAATGTCTGGAACCAGAATCCATTATCCTGAAAAGACGCTCCTGGTGTTTCATTGTACCTAATGTTATGTTCTAATAGCAGCTCTTTCCTGTATAATGCATTCCATGTGAATTTTTTAAGTAAATATGAATCCAACTCTAAATTGGGATTAAGCACTCTGTTATACATGGTTAAATCATCTGTCAGATTAAAATATTGTTTTTGTACTGTGCCATCTTCGTTATCCCACACTGCATAAAAATCTGCTTTTACAAAATCCAAATCATACTCTGCAACTGCTTTATACAGGTTTTGATACATATCCATTTCGATTGTATCATCACTTTCAACAATACCTATATATCTACCTTCAGCCTTGGACAATGCCATATTCATTGTTTTTCCATAACCTGAATTTTCTTTATGTATCACCTTTATTCTGCTGTCCTTTAGCGCATACGCATCCAATATAGCTCCTGATCTATCCGTGGAGCCATCATCCATACAGATTACCTCAAAATCCGTAAATGTCTGTGCCAATATGCTGTCAATGCAGGCGCTAAGATACTTTTCAACATTATACACAGGCACCAAAATTGAAATTTCAGTCATAAAATACAACCCTCTTTGTTTTTTGTTTCATTTATAATGCTCAATGCAAACATTCATCAACAATATCTGATAATGATATAAGCGGAACAGATGTCCTATCTTTTAGGTTTTGCATGATAGATTCCGTCTCGTGAACAGGGGTAATTATGATGCAGTCTGCGCCTGGTATATCTTCCTCCAACGTAATTACCGGAAAATAACTGTATTTGTTTATGGCGCCTATATCTATTGCACAGACAACATTGATATTACTCTCCTTGATGTCTTCCAACAAATGATTTGCCATTTTCCCAAGACCATATATGATTATATTTTTCATCTCACGCATCATGAAATACTGCTTTACCGAGCCTCCCTTTTCATGCAGCAGCATCCACTTTTCTAATAACCTGTAATAGGAAACATACAGCTTTACATCTGCTGCCTCCGGCTCCTGATAACTTTCAATATGCTTCTTCTTTGTTCTCTCAAACGCTTCCGTATCCGCTTCCCGTCTTAAATTGTCGCTAAAAACTTCATCAGTCCAGACAGAGCCTATCACATCTGGAGAAAACTTCTGAGCCATCGCACATGCTGCCTGCGCCATTTTGATCCGTAAACGATCATCCTTCAGTAAATGTACTATTTCTTCTGCTAAAATTTCTTCCTCCCGCGATATATCATTTGCACTGTTTTCGCTTATATAAGGAGTTATTATCCCGCATTCACCGATTAAGGGTTCCAAAATATTTTTCTGTACTGCTGAAATTCCAAGTTCTTCCCTGATACCTCCGGGGCTGTCACAGGAGACCACTGGAACACCTGCGCTTAGCGCCTCAAGTACAGAACACGGCATTGCCTCACATCTCGATGTCATGGCAAAAACCTTTGCTTTCTCCAGATAAAACGAAACATCCTTAACATTTCCAGGCATTTCTACATCGTTTTCTAAATGAAGCCGTGAAATGACTGATTCCAATTCAGGTCTTAATTCTCCATCGCCCAATATAATCAGCCTGCTGTCAGGACACATTTCTTTCACCAGCTTAAACGCCTTGATTAGATGCCATTGTCTCTTAATACTGTGCATTCTGCCGATTGCAATAACGATATTTTCTTTCTTATCATTCTTCTTGACGGGCATCCTATGAACCGGATTGTATATCGTTCTTGTTATATTATTTTTATCCCCATAATGTGCTAACCAGTCATTCCTGCAAAAATCAGATGGAAATGTAATGAAATCCGCATACTGATATAAATCCCTGAAAGTTTCATCTGACCAAAATACAGATTTATCATATTTTGCATACTCAGAGTTTACACTGTGTGTTGTCAGAATTACCTTTTCCTGATTCTTGGACAATATATTAAGGTAATTTGCCTGCTGCATAAAACTGATTGCAATATCAATATTGTACTTATTTTTTAAATTCTTCAATTCGTTTACTTTTTCCTGTAAGGAGTTTATACCCTGTTTGAATTTGGTTATAGATAAAGCGAAATCATAGTCTACAAGTGTTCCCGCATACTCGTACGCAGTCTTTATTGAAAGATCTGTAAATAAAAACACCCGAAAACCTCTTTGTGCAAAAATTAAGCTCAAATCGGCTGCACACCTCTCAGCGCCGCCTCCCTGTAATGTATTTATTATAAGTGCAATATTTTGCATATACCCCCCAAAACTAAAAGATTATTGCTAAATTTCAAATAAAATATCCTCTATGGAAAGAATGGGACATTTCACCTTGTCTTTGAGTTTTTCAACAATTTCATCATAAAAACTAACTGCCGTCACTACAACAGCATCCACCTTACCCAAAGACTCCTCCGGCGAAACGATGGCAATTCCATTCTGTGTAGAACATGCCCTCTTATCAATTCCATACACTACTTCTATTCCTGTCCCCTGCAGCTCCTGTAAGAGCGCCTCTCCCACATAGCTCATTCCATAAACAGCAATTCTCTGATATCCGTTTTTTTCAAAATATGATGCCAAGTTATTCCCATCCTGTTTCACCTTTACCCATTGGTTCATCACATGAAATAGTTCTGAAAATTTTGCCGATGTCAGTTCTGCCTTCTTCCGCATACCTCGTTCCATTTTCCCCACAGCCCAGGCACCTGCCACGGCTCCTGTTAACATTGATAGCACTGAAATGGTTCCCTTATTCATATAACTGTTTCTCCCATTATTTTCGTTTGCTGTTCGTTATTACATACTTATACAGCTTCGTTAATCTCCGAACCGCATATTCCGGTTTCAATTTATCTATGCGTTTTCTGGCAAGTATTCCCATTTCCTTTTTCTGGTCTTCACCTGTCAACACTGCCATCTGCATTTTTTCCAATAAGTCCTGTGAATCACCTATCCGGCAAAGAAATCCATTTTTGCCATGCGTAATCAGCTGTTCAAAACTTGCGCCATCCGTTCCGATGACGATACGTTCAAAATACATTGCCTCAATACATGCATTTGATAAATTTTCCATCAGTGACGGCAATACAACAAAATCCGCTTTGTCAATCACCGGATATAACTGTTTATGTCCCAGTGCATTTGATATTATTATTCTATCACTATATTTTCCTGCTTTATTTTGCAATATCTTCGTTGCGCTTTCGCCTTTTATGCTGCCAGCATTTCCAATAAATACAAAATAATAATCAGGATTATTCCCCAAAAATTTTTCGAGTATTTCTGCAATGACAAGTATTCCTTTTTCCGCATACAGTGAGCCAAAAAACAATACATACTTTTTTCCTTTTAGGCAGCTGTCATAGAATTGACTGTCATATTCCTGCACATCATTTATAAAAGGCGTTTCAATTACTTTTACATTTCTCCTACAGTCCCTGCCAAATGCAATTGCGTTATTTTTGCATGGCGAAAAAACTGCATTGCACCTGTATGATGATAATACTTCAAAAAATGCCATGGTTTTGACAACTGCCGGAGAGTGTGTCTGATATGATGAAAAAGCAGTTTTGGCATATGACGATAACCTTAAAACTGCTGGTACCTTTTCACAGTAAAGTAATGCAGTTCCATATAATGAAGTAAATTGAATGATATCAATATGTGTTTTCTGCAGCAATTGCTTTATTTTGCAGTTTAATGCGTAACTTGTCCTAATTACATCAAATACGTATGTGATCATCTGAGATCTAAAATTATAATATGCTGGCACTCTCACTGTCCAAATTTCAATGCCCTGTTCAACCCTATGTCCATCCCAGTCACCTGCCGTCAAAATAATAGGCTTATGCCCTAGCTGAATCAGGGATAGGGCTGCCCTGTATAGGTAATTGGGGAAACCTGTTGTTGGCTCTCCTCGTTTGGGGTAACCCGGTGTTACAAACAATATATTCATTTTATTTTACCACAACTAGTGTTCCACCCTCATCAGCCAATGGAACCGTTAATAACCTGTTTGCTATTTCTTGTTCATATGTATGTACTGCTTTTTTCACGCCTTCTAAAAATCTATTGTTATAATCATGAAGGAATATTGCACCACCTTCACTTAGTCTTGGATAAAAATATCTAAGCCCTGCTAAAATAGATTTTTCAAAGTCAACATCTATGGACACAAAAGCATACCTTTCGCTTTCAATCCCCTCTGTCGTGTCTGGAAACAATCCTTTTTTGACAATACACTTATCTGGATTCGGCATGATTGAAAGAACATTCTCCACATTTGTATTTTTAAATCCATCCAAAAAGTACTCAGGACATCTGCCCTGTGTTAATTCTTCTTGAAATTCATCCTCATCAAATGAATCAAATGTATCAAATAAATACAATTTCTTATCTGAAAATTTTGCACTAATCATTTTGGAAAATGTACCTCTAAAAACCCCTACCTCAGCTACATTCCCTTCGACTTTTTTTCTGATTATCTCATTTGCCATCAATTCAAATGTGCGATACCTGAAATAATCTATCTGATACTCCATTCCCTGAAAATCATCACTTAATATAAGCGCGCCATTGTCGCATAAATCATATCCATTGCGTGAAACAATAATATAACGTCCTGACTGTATATCAATTTCTTTTGAATATGTTTCATATAATTTGGGTAAAACTTTTTCTATATCAATATTGTCTTCGTTTATTTCCCTGCAAACGCCCCTCATCAATGCTTTTGTAGGCGTAGCGTCCACCCATTCCCAATTATCAACCAGTACGAGTTTTCTTGTATCAATGCCAAGTTTTCTGCATATGTTATAAATTTCTTTTCCATAATAGTACACACACACTATTATATAGTCATAATCATTTCTTTGTACTATTTCGTCTGGTTCAAATACTTTTTTACCCATATACATATTCTTACTTTTTTTTGTCTCTATAAAGCCTAAAATTTCTTCCATCTTCAGTTCGTTCTGCTCTAAATATCCTGTTGCCATCTTTCCGGTTCCCCAAATGTACACATGCATAATTTCTAATCTCTCCTTTCCCATCGTTCTATCGTTTCCTGTACTGCTTTATTTATTTTTTCCTCAAAAACGCCCATAGCGAAGTATTCCTCAAATGTTTTCCTTGCGTTCTCCCCAATTCTTTTCATCTGATTTCTATTATCCATAATCCATTGCATTCTTTTACTAAGTTCCCCATCGTCCCCCACAGGTACTACAAATCCATTTATGCCATCCCGGATATAGTCTGCTACACCAGTATTATCAGTTGTAATGCATACTTTTCCAAACATCATCCCTTCATTGATTGCAATAGACATCGTTTCTTCTCTTGAAGGGCAGACTACTACATCTATCTGCGGAAAAATATTGTACATTTCTTCACGCGTTAATAATCCTTTTATTATGACATTTGATTTTTTTTCTGCCATGTCTATAATCTGGCATCCATAATCACTTTCATTCATGGAACCAATCAGCCAAAATTCTGCCTGGCTTTCTGACCGCATTTTATTTACAGCTTTCAAAAAAATATCTTGTGCCTTATTTTCAGCAACGCCCCCTATAACAGCAAAAATAATCTTTTCTCCTGCATGTACGCTCATATTCCACATATCTGGTATTCCATATAACAATACTCTCCTTTCAATACCTTGAAAATGAGCGCTAAAGTTTCTCCATGCAATATCACTGACTGCGTATACATTTATATTCTGAATATGCTCTGTATTCGCATATTCAGAAAACTCCATTAGACACAGATTATAAACATACTCTGGTTCATGAATCCACCACAAAACGGGCCTATACTTACTGATTTCAAACGCACATTGTATATTTTGGAACGTATTGACAATAACTATCCTATATTTTTTAATCCATTCTTCCTCCTGAATGTATGGAATTACATCATAAATGATAACATCAATCCCATATTTATTTATTTCCTGAATCAATTCATAATCTGCACTAGGTGCACACAAGTCCACCTCATACTTTTCTGACCTCAGACATCTTGCCGCATAAATCGCTGACATTGCCCCGCCAGTATGGTCAATACCTGATATAATCAATATTTTGTTTTTTTGTCCGCCATTACTTTCTTTACATTTGTAATATACTTTCTGTCTTTTTGAAAACTGTGCTTTAAATTTTCCCCAGAATAGGATTTTCTGTTTGTCGACTCCCAGCATTATAAGTTGTTCATACATATCTGCAGCAAATCTGCTCGTCAGTATAATATAGTCAAACTGTATTTTTTTATAATCTTCCGGTGAATGAATCATTATTCCATCCAAAAAAGTTCCCCTCAAATGCTCCTTATTGTCAAAGAAAGCATTTATCTGTATACTCTCAATTTCGCTCAGTTCTATTTTTATTTGTCTATAATGTGCACCGACACCAAATATTATTAATTGAATTTTTTTATTACACATTAAATACCTCTGAATCTCAATAAACAGGATAATGACCACTTACATTTACAGGCGCTTTTCAGCATTTTGTCCCCCACACGATCAGTTTATTATTCGGTGCTGTCAGGGGAACTTCTTCCATAACTTTTGAATCTGGAATTATCTCCAGTAGTTCTTCAACAGAGTATGCACCCAATGATTCCTCTCCAAGATCGTTCCAAATCATATAACCCGCATGACTGTTTAAAATCACAGAATTTAAATAAATATCCTGAACCTCTTTTGTCAGTTCAGAAAATGCATAATTACTTATTACCAAATCATAGTTTCTCTTATCAAGCGGTTTCGTTCCGTCACACAAAATAAACCTGTCCGTCTTTCCAAATTGACCTAAAAATACTTCCACCAATTTAATTGCCTCGGGAATATCAATTAAATAATATTTCTGTATAGAAAGGTACTCTGCTATTAATCTGGCCTGTCCGCCAAATCCGACACCTATTTCTGCAATTACGCTTATATCTTTATACGCAAATAAACATACAATATCCTGAAGTATTTTTACATAACGCACTGTCACAGGCGACAATAATATCTTCCTGTCTGGCTGTATCAGATAATCATACATTATCGGATCCCCATAACAATCATTTTTCCGAAACCTATCCCAGTCATCCATGCTAAATTGTACAATACTGCTTCTTTTTTTAATTTCATCCAGTTGAGCCTGCCCTTCCTCACATGTCATTCCCTCTACTACACTAGTATATATACCACACCTTCTAAACTGTTTAAAAATACTCTGGTCTTGCGCGGCTGCCAGACAAAAGGCCGGATAGTCCAATAGATCACACATGCTTGTCCTCCTATCCTCCACTACTTTATATCTTGACAGATGATACTGTTCGCTCAAAAAATCCTTTAATGTTTTAATTTTTGATTTTTTAATTCCATAACCGTACAACTGATTCGTTATATCGTCTATTGCACTACAGCATATTAAAACATAATCATATTGTCTTTCTTTTATTTTTTCCGGCTTTACATACGATTCAGAAGCAAGCGTATCCTGTAATTTCAAATTATTGTCAGTGACAGCTACAATCTCTACTTTTTCCTTTATCTCCTGATAATGCCACTTAAACATTTTTCCCATACCAAAAATAATTACCTTATCCATTTACTACTCCTCCGTTTGCAATTTGTAAATTATGGCAGCTCTAAACGATATATTGCTCATACCACTGCTGAAACACAAAAAACGGCCAGACAATCTTAGAATAATTAGCGCCACTGTCTTTCCCCTTATCGCCACTATCTAAATAGGATAAAACCAACTGCCTTGTATTTTCTGCATCGAATATTCCCTGTCTTTTTAAGTAGCCGCTGTCAATATAATCCTCTAGCTGCCCTCTCAATTGATGCATAAGCCAGTCATTTATCGGCACCCCGAACCCCGTCTTGGGTCTCTCCATCAGTTCCCTTGGAATATAATCATGTACGATACTTTTCAATATCTTCTTCTGATTGCCATTATCATCCTTCATTTTTTGCGGCAGACGATATGAATACTCCATTACATTCTTATCCAAGATTGGACATCGGCACTCCAATGAATATTTCATGGACGCTCTGTCAACCTTGCACAAAATCTCATTTGGAAGATATGTTTCCATATCCAAAAGCATTCTTCTGACATCCCACTCCTTTACAGCATACTTTGATTCAAATGGGAAATAATAACTCTCTTTCCCCTTATTTAAAAGCATTTCACCTATTGCACAAATATAAGTATTGATTCCAACCTGCGTTTTTATTTCCCGATTCCGTTCGTCAGAAACCATTCTTAACAGCAATGGCATATCCTTAAAACATTTCTTATCAATCAGTGGTATTTTTTTTGCATAATAAATCATGGCGCCAATCCAATCTATCTTTTGCGCCCGTTGTAATTTCGAATAAACATTATATCCGCCAAAGAATTCATCTCCGCCGTCTCCTGTTAAAACCACACTGACATCCTGTTTCGCCAGTTTTGATACCAGCATTGTTGCTATCTGTGAATTATCCGCAAATGGTTCATCATAACAATGCGGCAATTCTTCTACCATTTTATACATATCCGCATCTGATATATATAACTCTGTATGATCAGTTCCCAAATGCTCCGCTACCTTCTTTGCAAAAGGAGCTTCATTATAATCCGCCTGCTCAAAACCAATGCAATATGTTTTAACTGGTTGGTCTGATAAGTCCTGCGCCATTGCACAGACTAAGCTCGAATCGTATCCACCGCTCAAAAAAACGCCCACAGGGACGTCGGCTTTCATTCTTACTTTTACCGCATCCAATAATTTATTCTTTAAACCGGCTTTTGCCGCCTCAAAATCCCATACTGGATTTTGAAACATTTCGTGATATTTATCGTTCACATCCCAATATCTGCTTTTTGTTATATTTCCATATTGAAATTGTAAAATACTTCCCGGTTCCAATTTATAAACATTCTTAAAAATACTATACGGTGCGGGGACACACCAGTGGTTCAGATAATTTCCCAAAATATCCGTTTCAATCTCTTTCTTAAAACCACTCATCTCCATCAATGGTTTTAATTCCGACGCAAAAGACAAATTGCCAGATTCCAAATAGTAATACAAAGGCTTTTTCCCTATTCTGTCGCGAACTAAATATAAGCTGTCATCCTCTCGATCAAAAATTGCAATAGCAAACATTCCGTTAAAGCGATCAATGCAGGAAATTCCCCATTTTAAATATGCCGCTATGATCACCTCTGTATCACAGTTCGACAAAAACGTATACCCTTTAAGTTCCTTCCTTAATTCCAGAAAGTTATAAATTTCACCATTAAACACTACGCTAACCCGACTATCACTTGATACCATAGGCTGATGTCCCAATGCAGATAAATCCATAATGGATAATCGACGATGTGCCAGTCCCACACTATAAGAATGACGAATTTCAAGTATTTCTTCACCATGATCATCCGGTCCCCTATGGATCATAGTCTTGTTCATCTGAATCAAGTTATTAAGACTTATTTCCCTTTTAGAATAAAACCCACAAATTCCACACATATTTATATTATTTCTCCTGCCAAATACTCAATTACCGAATTACTAAGGCATCACCCAGTACATCCCTCTTTTTATATCCTTATCCATGTCTTAGGACATATATCCGTATAATAGGGTATATTCATCCATTTTTTTGGCGCTATAACAATCTTCTGCGAATTCTGATTTAACCATGCTCCCCACCAGCTAAATGTACTATTTGCTATGATATTATGCTTGCAACGGCTCATAAGGTACATATCATACCAATCCTCATAATCGTCAAACATCTCCTCAGATATATATGTGGCATTGTATTTTTCATACCTTTCCTTTACCCATTCAATATCATTTGAAAAAAAATAAAAAACTGGACTTTCGATATTTCTCTGAATATAATGAATTGCTTTCAAATAATAATCATCTGTACATATATTCCCAAAACTACGCTGTATGTGTTCCGCTAAGTAATCGCCCCGGCGAATATGTATAGAAACTGTATTTTCCATCGCCGTCGCTTCTTCTACTATTTGATTAAGCTTTTGATCTTCCTTATGCGCAAATTGGAATTCACGCCTCAACTCCTTTTCAGCTAATTCTACATATTTGCTAGTTTGCCAATATCCTTCCATGTATCCCCGTTTCAGTTTTAAAACATCCAAATCTGCCGGCTTTTCATCACTTACCAGAATATCCCTCAATTCCAATATGTACGAACCTTTTCCTTCCTTATATTGCTTCCTGAGCGTTCCGTTACACTTTTCAATCATCACTCTTGGAAAAGTATCCTGCAATGCAAAGTTCCGATCTTCTTCCGCATAATATCCGGATAAATCCCCTGTTACATGAACACCATCTGACATCAAACACTTTGCCAGTGCATACTGAAACATTTGGTTCCCTAAACCTCCTATATATTTCACAATACATTCATCCCCCACACCTTCTTCATTGGAGACTGTATACTCTTCTACAGTTGTCTGCACGCTAAAAAAAATGCACTGTGAGATTCCAAATTGATCATGCAATTGTTTAAAAATTTCTTTACCTCGCCATTTATTGGCAATCACTATCCGAATATTATCCAGATTCATTTTTCCTAATATTTTAGGATTATATATCTGAATACCATTTATACTTTTTCCCCACATGTCTGACGAATTATCAAGGAATCCCGCTATCAGGCACTTGTCCTTATAATAGTGATACGCCATTTCCCCCCATGCACCTGCACCAAAAACAAAAAGTTTACTTTCCATAATTATCCCACATGATATTTATAAATAGCTAAATAACATCTTTCCTTTATTATTTAAAATATACATTTTTGAAACTCTATGCCATAGGACAAATAAGATTGAATATCAACAACCTTACTATCCTCACTTAATTTTCTTGTCTGATTTAAAATATCTGCAGCCAAAGGCGCGCTTGTCACTAAGATTATACATTTTTCATCTCTTAAGACGTCAGGTGACAAAACATGACCATCGCTAAAGCTTTTATCAACAATACAATCTATTGAAAAGTCACATTTTTCACATGCCTGATAAAATTTCCTTCCATTTTTCCCATATCCCCACAATACAATCTTATAGTCCAATTTATCTGCATATTTTTTAATCTTCATTATTTTTTCTTTCTCATACTTAAAAATATACAGATATTCATTACTAATACTTTCACTTATCATCTCATCATAGCTCGTGAGATTCATTAAATCTTTGTACCAATAGTCAAAATAGGACGCCAAAAAAGAATCTTGGCAGTTCCCAATAATCGTTTTTATACCTTTTTTAATCTGTAAGTAATCTGTCTCCCATGTATTCGGATCCATGGACACCATATCCGATGCTATTGCTGTGTATATCCAAGTATGAAAACTTCGTCTGTAAATCTCATATAATCCCCTTTTCATCATCTCATTTTTCAAAGCAATACCGGCTTTTACATCATTTAATGCATGTTCCGCTGCCACTGCACTTGTTATTTGTTCTGTTGTTCCAAATCTATAATTCATCCAACAACAATTTGAATATCCAATCCTTTTGGCACACATACCTGCCAATTGATTAAAAAAAACATCATTTGCACTGCTTATATCCTGAAAAGTTATATGATTTTCAACAATAAACTGCCTATTATACATTTTTATCCATGAACTTGAAGTGCAAATTTGAAATGAAAATTTGTGCTTATCTTCATCCGAAAAAATTTCTTTACTCCCCAGTATTTGTTGAAATACCATTGGCATATGGCGCTTCACTTTTTCTCCGGAGTTATTGTCATATGTCCAATAATCATATATTAAAATGTCCAGTTGTCTCATTTCACAGCATCTGTATGCAGTTTCCATGAATCCAGTTTCACAAAAATCATCCGCATCAAGAAACAATACATATTTTCCCAGAGCTCTCTGCAAACCGATATTTCTACTAATCCCAGCGCCTTTATTGACTTCATTCGTAATAATATAAATACGTGAATCCTCATCTGCCAATCGTTTCAATATTTCCCCACATCTATCTGGTGAATGGTCGTCTACACAGATTATTTCAAAATCATTAAACGATTGATTCAAAATGCTTTTAATGCATTCCTCAACATATAATTCTTTATTATAAACCGGAACTATGACTGATATCAGTGGTTCACTCATACTAAAACACTCCTCTATAGACTGTCATAAAATTCTATCAATGCCGGTAATTGGTTAGAAACCCTATATTTTTCCCGTACCTGAATTACTCGCTTTTTTAATTCATTTCTCCTTTTACGCAATTCATCGAAATTGATTTCTTCGTCAAACATTCTTAAAAGCACACCATCTCTTTCAAGTATTTGGGTCTGCTTAACGGGCACTGTAGTAACAATTGGCAATCCGGCATCCAAATAATCATACAGTTTATTGGCCCAGCAATAAATGATGCCTTCCCGCATCCAGCTTCCCTCGCTCTCAGAATACGTCAAAATGTCATTCTGTACACTCGTTACCCCATAATCATATTGACTTAGCTCCTGTGCGAGTGCGCGCGCCGATACAGGATGATGTAGATGAAAATAAGGATTTAATCTTTCCATATCAATATATTCATGCAGTTTAGCTGCATCATACGATACCGGATATAAATGAAGATGTACTTCATTTGCCTCACATAATACCCCGAGTTCCAAAAATCTGCCGTCTTTACTTGTCTTATATTCTTTGTCTGAAAATAATGTTCCAGCAAATACTAAATGCAGCGCATCACTTTCCCGCTTTTGTGGAGATTCATAATTCGTAAAGTCATTGCAGCAATCTATGAAATAAATTCTCTGTTTACATAATTCATATCCCTTTTCTTCCAAATATTCCATGCACATATACCTATTGCATAACCCATCTGCATACTTTAGACAAAATATTTCTGCATCGACAGTTCTCTGAGGTATATCCCTGCGCATTTCCGTCATTACATCATACTCGTCAAATACAATCTTGGGAAAAATATTTTTGCAATGAATCAATATCTGTGGCAACTCAATATCTGAATTTGCGTCCGAAAAAATATGTAATATTCTTGCATCTGTTGCCGCACAATACAGCATCACTTCTTCCGCATCAATGCATATCCTACACCGATTAGATATTTCTAAAAATTCTTTGCATTTTTCTGATGTCAAATACATAGCATTTATCCAAATAATCAGTTCAACATCATATCCTTTACGGTGCAGTGCATCTATAATCTTGTATGCCCGCGGTGCAGCATTCGTCAATAAAAACATAATCTTTTTTCTATTGGCTTCACGATGAGTATTTCCTTCTATAAAACGCCTAACAGTCTCATCACCCCCATACTCATCTATATTTGAATAATATTTTTCCCTGATAATCTCCATATATCCTTGTGAATCGAGATTTCTATAGCATTCATAATCAACGCTCCACGGCATTTCGTTTGTTTTCCAATACTCCTTTATTCCGTTTCTTTCGATATTTTCTGCAATATCTGCTTCCGATTTTTGTGCGCAGGCTATTACAAGCTGATATCCAAGCTCAATGATATCATTCTTCTTTTGGGAAAATGAATACACTTTTACATCCTCAAAATCAGTTTCTTCAATGCAATCACTTGAAACCACACAGTATGCAATTTTATATCCACTCATGCGTAATGCGCTATAGGTGCTATGGCTTTTCTGTCCTGCACCATATAAAACAATTTTTTTGTCTTTAACAAGTTGTTTCCTCATTTATTCTCCTTCTGATCCTTATTAAAAACTTTTTTACTGCTTTCTTCTCCACACCATCCGGAGCCCAAGCTGGATAATGGTTACTACCTTGATTAAAAGGTCCTTGCTTTACTTCAAATATAGTGATTGTCCTGGATATCGGCAGATTCATATGCCATTGTCCTTTATTTATCCTATAAATTCTGTTTTTCTTATTGGATGCCTTAAATTTGTCTATAATATTTCCCTTGTCATCAAAAAAAATTACATACATTTTCCCTGATATCACAACCTGCAGCTCATCATCATCATGACAATGCGGCCTAAAATATGCATTCTTCGTATTTGTGAAAAGCATTTCATGTATGAGCGAATTTTCATTCTTATGAAAGCAATAACGGAACTTATCCGTTCCATTATGTAAGGCATTGAATCTCATTTCTTTCAATATTTTAGATGATATTACTAATTTTTCATCCTTCCAAAAAACCACATTACCTTTTTCTCTCTTTTTTTTGTTTTTCATCTTTCACCTATATTTTAGTATTCAGAACCAGAATCCACCTATTCAAAGAAAATGAAGCTGTAATCGCCCGCGTATCCCCACTCCTTATACAGCCATTCCCATTCGTCAACAGAATAATAACTTGCACACGTAAGCTGCCAATACAGCATGTTCACTTCTTCCTCATCATTGCGGAAAGATTCTACCATGATATAGCTATTTCCTTTACTGACACGCCCTATTTCCTGAACTGCCTTTTTCAAGTCATAAATTTTTAGATTATGCAATGTCGTCAGGGAAATTACCAAATCAAATTCGTTGTCGGAAAAAGGTATTTCCTGCGCCTTCCCATATTGAAGCTTGTCCCTCACTTCTTCCTTTGCGTGTTCAAGCGCATATTCTGATATGTCTATCCCCCAGACTTCCAGTCCGGGAACAACCTGAGTAAATTCATACAGTAAATGTGCCATACCACATCCAACATCAAGCACTTTCTGACCGGCTTTCAAATGATAATATTCTGCCATTTTCTGTGCAACACTCTGCCATCTGCCATCATAATGATAACCGCCATAACCATATTTACGGTCACCGTCCCAATAATCATATCCATACTGTTTTGCAATCACTGCGCACTCCGCTTTATTGGAACTTGTTACACGCCCAACATAATCACGTTTTGTTGCTTTATGTACCTCTGAAACAAAATCTATATATGACATTACCTGCTCTCCCTATCTGACCCATGCACGCTACCAATAATATTCCTAATTGTATCTATTACATATGTCTGTTGTTCATAGGACAGTTTATAAAATATTGGTATACTCAGTATCTGGCTGTATACTTTTTCTGCGTTCGGACAACACTCATTCATATAACCATTCTCCTGATAATACGGATGTTTGTATACAGGAAGATAATGTACATCCACACCGATTCCCGCTTCTTTCATTTTCGTATAAACTTCTTTTCTTCTCCCATTTTCGATCTGTATTGTATACAAGTGCCAGCTGCTGTTGCAGCCGTCCTTCTGATATGGCAGAATGATTCCTCCCACATCTTTTAATTCCTCATTATATCTGACCGCAACTTCTCTTCTTTTCTCCACAAATCTGTCCAGTTTCTTTAACTGATTTCTCCCAAGTGCGCACATCACATCTGAAATTCTATAATTGTATCCCAACCCCTGAATTTCGTAATGCCACGGTCCATCTTCCTTATCTATAAGCTGCTCTGGGTCTTTCGTCAGACAGTACGCCCTGAATCCCTTTAATTTCTTATACAATTCCTCGTTGTTTGTTGTTATCATCCCGCCCTCGCATGTTGTCATATGCTTCACAGGATGAAAACTAAATATGGTCATATCCGACAGCGATCCTATTTTCTTACCAAAATAATCTGCCCCACTTGCATGTGCAGCATCCTCGATTACCCATAATCCATATTTATCTGCCACATGGTGTATCGCATCCATATCGCAGGGCTGCCCTGCAAAGTGAACAGGAATAACTGCTTTTGTTTTTGGCGTAATTTTCTTCTCTATTTCCACCGGGTCAATGTTGTAAGTTTTTTCATCTATATCTGCAAAAACCGGAGTGCCACCACAATACAGTACACAATTAGCTGACGCTGCAAACGTAAACGGTGTTGTTATTACCTCATCTCCTGTTTTTATACCTATCGCAAAACAGCATGCATGTAAGGCCGCAGTACCACTCGAAACTGCAACTGCATATTTTGTCCCGACATATCTCGCAAATTCATTTTCAAATTTTCCTATTCCTGGTCCTGTAGCTATATAATCCTGTTGAAGAGCAGCGACCACGGCATCTATGTCATCCTGTTCAATACAATGCTTTCCGTATGGTATCATCTTCTTTATCTCCTTTTTCTGTTTCTACTCACCCTAAACAGTCTCTACACCGTACTGATATAGGCAAACATTTTGTTCCATGCATATCTAACAATATAATCCGCATTAAAACTTTCAATAATACTTTCCAATTTTTGTTTAAGCGCATTGACATTATGCGGCAGAGATGGAAAAATTGCTATTTTAGGGGAATGCTGAATAATAGTTTCTTTTGCCCCCAACAGCATTCTACATTCCGGGTCATCAATATAAAGCTTTATATAGTCTACCTTTCCAATCTTTTCATCTCTGCAAAAATCATCTATGGTAGTAATATCCACGGTTTTTCTTTCTTTGAGCGTATTCTGAATATAGTAAATTGAATTATCGTTGCTCGCATCCGGATTGATATATATATCCGCAGTACCTTTATAATTACTAAGCGCCAATAAATGCAGAGACATTCTTTCCCCAAAGAGTTTTTGACACTTCAAAAGAGAATCATTTAAAACCGGCTCTATTGAATAAACTTTTTCACAGTTTCGGGCTATTGCATTGGCTGTGCTAATACCAATATTTGCACCACAGTCAAGCACGACATCTCCGCTGTCTATCCTGACATGTTCCGTTTCATACGGTCCCTCCTCACAGCTGCCATAATCACCCATCCACACTGGAATCACAAGATCCTTGACATCTGTCAAAAAGGCATACCGAACATCTTTCGCAACTGTATCCAGGAACGGATTGGGGAAAGTAAACTTCCCTATTTTCAGTATTTCATCTGATGTCTCTATGTCTTTGCTTTCAAAATATTTCAACCAGTACTCTGACGCCATTTCCAGTGCCATATCTGCATCATTAAAATCCAAAATATTCTTAATTCCTTTTCGAACCAGCTCCTCCTTATAATTTCCACTGTCCCTGCTTGTAACTGTGTTCAAAAAAATATAATCTTCTGTGTTCTCTTTTTGTAGAAACTCTGTCATTTCATATACAGGCAGATTCCGGTATGATTTCTGCTTTCTGAATCCGTCATCTACAAGAAATGCCTCTATCCGATAATCATTTTCATCCAAAGCTAAAAAATCATTCAGTATTTTTCCGATTTTCCCTTCACCAACTATAATGAATTTTTTATCACTTATTCTCTGCATCCTGTTTAGCTCATGCAAAAATAATTTCCCCATTTTTCCTTACTTCCTTAATTATTCCGTTTTTACAAAGCTTATGTACTGCTGCGAACGTCCAAAACACTTACAAAAATTCGGATAATCATTTAAATCCATTCTATCAGGTCCGCTGGTCAGGATATCTATCGTCTCACTTAAAAATGCAGCCAGTTCCTTATCACTTTCTTTCAGAAGTTCATATAATTTCTGTAATTCATGTATAATTTCATGAATTACTTTTTCTTCTTTATGATCCAGGTTCTCATATGCAATTTCGATCTCTCGGATTCTCTCCACCATCTTCCTGACCGTATATACATCTATATCTGATGTATCTATTTCCTCTCTTCCCGCAAGAATAAGATTATATGATTTCTTAACATACTGTTCACAATACGATTTTTTGTAGTCATACCCCACATCTTTATACCATGAATAGTCAGAAAAGAAACAAGGGGAAGAACATCCCAGCACATCCCATTTGTCACCAATTCCCCGTATTGCTTTTTGTAAGTCCAAAATATCATCACAATTAAAATCCTCGCATAAAAGCTGATCCTGAACCCAGTCCTCTGCTGGTCTGCTCGCACCATGACAAAGTTTTAATTGTGGTTCAAATATTTCCGCCAGTTTCTTCACTTTATCCTGATATAAAAATATATTTTGCACTGCCATATGCCCAACCAGCCGCTTCATCCGCTCTACAAACATTCCCATTTCATCCTGACAGGTGATTACAAGAATTCCATTTTCCTTTACAAGGCTTTTTAATTTGTCCAGCACCTCAGTCCGGTTTTCAATTGTGGGCAAAAATCCTTCTGCGATAACAATGTCGTATTCTTTCCCATTGTGCTGCTCAACGGTTTCTTTATAGAGTACATAATCCTCAATCTTTTTTTCACTAAACAATTTTATTATTTCATTCTGTGCAGTCTCGTTTGGTTCCACCATACTCAAATGGCAGCCCCATTGTGCCAACACTGCGGAGTTATATCCCCCTCCTGTCCCAACTTCCAATACCTCTGCCTTATGAAATAAAACAGTCGGCATTCCCAACTGTCTGTAAAGCTTTTCCCTCCGTGCACAATGATAATTAAAATCTGATATATCCTGATGTACTGGTGATATTCCATGTTCTCTATAAAAGTCAAGTATTTTATTCATCCTATCCCCCATTATCATTTTGTATTCGCCTGCTTCATACGCATTGCTGAATGCCTGTCCCTATTCATAACCGACGGCTTCTCTTATACACTGGCAGATATTACTGATGCCTACTCCATTATTTTTCTTTACTTCATCATACGTTCCATAGCCCTTTGAAAAGTCATGCAATCCAAGTCTTTTCAATTTGACTGCTTTCCCATATTCCGCTATTGCCTCTGCCACTGCACTCCCAAGTCCGCCTATAACATTATGATCTTCTACAGTAACAATTTTCCCAGTTTCCTCAACTGCCTTAATAATGGTTTCTTTGTCGATCGGCTTTATCGTATGCATGTCAATCACCCTCGCATGGATTCCTTCGCCCTGTAACTGTCCAGCCGCATCCAAAACATCCTTGAGGATACTCCCTGAACCAATCAGTGTTATGTCATTTCCATCCCTTAGCGTAACGGCTTTCCCAATCTGAAATACATAATCCTCCCCATATACTTCTGGTTCTCTGTTTGTTCCAAGTCTTAAGTAAACAGGTCCCTCATACTCATACGCCGCTTTAACTGATTTCTTTACCTCTAAGGGACTTGCCGGGCATAAGATTGTCAGGTTCGGCAATGCACGCAATCCACCCAAATCTTCCGTAGAATGGTGTGTTGGTCCAAGTGCGCTGTATACTTGCCCCGCACCGGTTCCTACTATCTTCACATTCTGTTTTTGCAAACATACATCATTCCTTATAAATTCAAATGCACGGTACGCAAGAAATGCGCCGATTGTGTATGCAAATGGAATCTTTCCACAGCTTGCCATGCCTGCCGCCATCCCAATCATATTTGCCTCGGAAATTCCCAGGTTCAAGTATTGTTCTGGCAAATCCCTGCGGTACTTATCATATACAATTGCCCCATTGTCTGAAATCAGTGCATATACCCTTTTGTCTTTTTGCGCAAGTTCATATAATGTATCTAAATATGATGTTCTCATTTATGTCGTTTACCTTTCTTATGAAGTATTTTGTTTCTAATGCACCTCCATTATTATCGCTTCCACCAAGTACACATATTTTCCTCCATTCTCCAATCTGTCCCTTTCACTAATCAATTCATCAAATGATTCATCAGACGTACTGACACAAGTTTTCAATTTTGCACTCTTTACCTAACTAAGAGTATTTCTTTTTGTTCTTCCTCTGTAAATTCCAAGTCCTCAAAAAGCACTTGAAGTTCCTCCTCATTCGGCATCCTGTAATGCCATATTGGAACATTTTCCATAAAGGAAACGCCTTTTCCTTTGATAGTATTTGCCACTACCAATGTCGGTTTTCTCTCCTGCCTCGTGAGCAGTGTATCCTTTATTTCTGTATGATTATGTCCGTCAATCTCCACAACATTCCATCCAAAGGCTTTCCATTTGTCTGCAAACGGCTTCATATGTACAATGTTTTCCAAATCATCCATTGCCTGTAGTTTGTTGTGATCAACGATTACTGTCAGATTATCCAGCTCCAATGTGGATGCCGACAATGCCCCCTCCCATATGGATCCTTCCTGGCACTCACCGTCTCCAAGCACCACATACACATGGCTGTCTCTGCAATCCACTTTGTTTGCATACGCTATCCCAATAGCAAAAGATAAACCATGTCCCAGTGCGCCCGTCGATGCCTCCACACCGGGAATTTCATGCAGTTTGGGATGTCCCCCAAACGTTGAACCCGGCTTTCCAACATTCCATAGCTCCTCCTTCGGGAAATATCCCGCCTTTGCAAGAACCGCATAGAGCGCATAGCACGCATGCCCCTTGCTCAGGATAAATTTATCCCTGTCCTCCCACTCCGGATTCGATGCATCGTACCTTAAAACATCATCAAAATATAACACACTGATAATATCCGCCATGGAAAGCGAAGCTCCCATATGACCGCCCCCCGCATAATGAGCTATCTTATAAATTGTTTTTCTGATATCCTTTGCCGTCTGCTGTAAGCTTGCCATACAATCCCCCATTTCTGTCAAATACCACAAATTTATGCCTTTTCATAAATTTGCCACATGAAATCTAAGATTTCATGCTATACCCTCTATATAAAATTTATCTGGTTTTCATCAAGTCCATACAGCGTATTCAACAGGATGTTTCTGTCATCATATACACAGTGGTGCTGACACTCTTTTGCCGCGTCAAACTCCTGATACCGCCTGACTACTTCATCCGAAAACCACAATTCCTGAAAGGATTTCTCTTTTAAATCCCCGACAATGCCACTGCTCACATATGCCTTATCATGGCAGAAATATACCTTGCAGTCCGCTGCAATCGTAGTTACCAAATTGCTAATGTAACATTTATGGTACTGACGCGCAAACACCATTGCTGTATCAAAATCGCCCTCATATTTATTAATTACTTTAAATGAATTATCCTCCAGCTCTGCCTGCGCCCTGTGTAGCTGCTCAACGACCTTTTCCTTGAACGGTGCGTGGTATGCAAACAAATCTTTTGTAATCCTTGCCGAAAATTTTATATGGTTTGCACCTAACTTTTTCATGAAAGCCGCCATGTCATAAACCTGTCTGGCATTCTCATCATTAATTACAAAGTTAATACCCAGCTCACAGCTTTTGTCTTTCATTTTCGCAAAGTTTTCTATATTGCTGCACACTTCGTCATATGCGTTTTCTGGTATTTTCCTGACTTTTGCGTATGTCGCTGCATCTGCAGAATCGCAGGATATCCTGACCCACTTGGCATCCCGCAAGGCGTCTGCCCTATCGCCACTTAAAAGCTGTCCGTTTGTGATAATGGAAGTTTCCACGCCTGCCTTTTTCATGCCATCAATTGTTTCTATGATGTATGGGTAAACAAGCGGTTCCCCGCCTCCGCTGAACGTTACAGCTTTTACTCCCATGTCTGCAAAGTCCCTGATAATCTCCTGCATTTTCTCCCATGGTATCTGATCCTGCCGGTTCACGATGTCCCGCAGTCCCAGTTCACTGTCTGCATAAGAGCAATAATAACAGTGATGATTGCAGTAGTTCGTCGGTTTCAGCCTGACATAGATTGGTGCCATGCGCTCCCCCTTATGAACCTGATTTAGTTTTTCCGCATGTGCAAATATTTTTAAATTGCTGTATGGTGTTGCTTTTGTATCCATCTTTCTGTCTCCCCTGTTTTATATAAAGTTCACATGCCGTCCCGGATGCTTCAATTCATCCAGATACTTGTTGATTTCATCCAGCCTGCATGCTTCCCTGCACACCTTGTTGATATCCATCCGGTTTAACTGTTCATTGACTTTTTGCCGCTTTGCCCCTTCCCATATCTGTTCAAACGGCTGCTCGTTGATATTTCCATAACAAAGCTGTTCATTTCCGATATGTGCCACGCACGGCCATACATTCCCTCTTGCATCTATATGTGTCATAAAAGGCAGCCCATAACACTGTTTATAACATTTCTCATGATGCATTTTTCTCATTGCGGATGCCCTGAAATATACTGCAAATTCATCTGTTGTATACTCCTTTAGCTGCTTTTCCAAATCAAGCATTTCTTCGTAGTCAATTACAAATTGGTTCTTACTGTACATGTGTTGGGAATATGGTTTTATCGTCAAATAATCCACGCCAATCTCCCGCAGCGTCTTTGCCATATAAGGCAGCTGTCCTGCATTATCCGGAAGCAGCAGACACTGGACGCCCAGCGTTGTTTCCAATCCTTTGTCCCTTTTTAAGCGTACCGCCTCGCCTAGATTCTCTTTTACCTTTTCTAAATCTCCTGCTTTTCCACGCTGAATTTTATCGTAGGAATCCTGCTCCGCACTGGCAATACTGTACCGTACCCAGCTAAATGACGCGAGACATTCCTTTACCTTATCTGATGTAAAAAGTACGCCATTTGTGCTCATTGCCACATCCACGCCGCAGGCTTTGATGCCGTTTGCAATATCGGGCATGTCCTTATTTAGCAGCGGCTCCCCCTCACCGGAACAGATAACACTCCGTAGTCCTTTTTTTTCCATATGACTAATATCCCGCAGTATTGTCTCCTTTTTCAGAAAATCCGGCTGATATCCTATGTAATCCACCGCACAGAATACACATCTGTGATTACATGCACCACTCGGTGATATTTCAATCTCAACCGGGTAAATATTCTCGCCCTTTAGCCACCGCGACACGGTTTCCGGATGATATATTAACTTGTGTGAGTCCATTCTGATGTTTTCTGCCATATCTGATTTCCTTTCATCTAACTCCCATTCGCCACTATATATTCAGCAGCGTTCCTGCGTACTTGAGCACATTGACTTTCTCCACTGCCTCTTTATTACCCACGATATTCGCTCCGAGCGCCCCTGCAATATTCCCCATAAAGGTTCCCAGCTCTGTCGGCGCTCCGACCGCCGCGTACAATCCGGCTATCGAATAAAACGCATCCCCCGCGCCCACAGTGTCTTTAACGGTCAGGGTAAATGCAGGACACTCATGAATTTGCCCGTCATTTATGCCATATGCCCCATCCGATCCTCTTGTGAGCCATCCGCTGCATCCAAGATGTGTGCTTAACTTTTCAAGCGCAATGTTCTCGTCCGCCGTCTCTATCGGCCAGGCAAGCTTTAACTCCTTCTGATCCAGCGTAAATACATCTGCCCTGCTGTATTTTGTGATAATATTCAATCCATAGTTTGTCGAGTTCGTCTGGCAGTTTAGCACAAGAAATTTCGCCTTCTCCTGTATGAATCCTCTCACCTTTTCATCAATCAGACCATGTCCAAAATCACATAGGAATACAACATCGAACTCGTCTATTTTTTCTGCAAGTCCTTTGAAAAATTCCTCTCTCGCTCTCTCCTCATACACTGCCGGGTCGGGAATATTATTGACGGAAAAAATCTTCCTGTACTCCTCTCTCCTGGCGTTTCTCGTCAGGTAACGGTGCTTGATAATTGTCGGAAAATCTGTACTGTATGTAAGCTTTAACCGCATCTTATCCGCGGTCTCGTCAAGAAACTTGAGCCGTATGTCTTCCTCATTTCCTACAATTGACATGAGTGTCACATTTTCCGTAAAGCTGCTCAGATGCCTTGCAACTGCCACAGCTCCGCCAAGATATTCCTCTGAGTAATCCAGCCTCGATGAATACCCTGTGTCCTTGCTCATCAATCCCTGTACTTCACAGTATGTGTATTTGTCTATTATCACATCGCCTATCACGAGTACCTTTAGCATTTCTGCTTTCTGGGCATATTTTTTGATATCCGTCATGGAGTACTTTGTTATGAAGCTTTCCATATATTTCACAACATCATCAGGAAGTGCTGCCAACGCGGTATTTATGAGTTTGGTGGAACTAAATACCTGTCCCGTAGTATATGCCACTTTTCCGCCATGTTGTTCTACAAGCTCCCGCTCGGCAGTTATTTTTCCGGTGACATCATCACTTTCCCGCGCATATTCCTCGCCCTTTATGTATAAGTCCGGCTCCACATTTTCGACAATATCATCCACGGTATAACCTTCTGAAAGCATGACATAATCTGTGTATTCCAGCGCTTCCAACACCTTTAGACGCATCTCGTCATTAAAATATGGCCTCCCGGGTCCCTTACGGACATATTCGGCCGCCGTAACAGATGCTACAAGTATGTCTGCCATTGCTTTTGCCTGCTGCAAATGTATAATATGTCCTGGATGTACTAAGTCAAAAACACCATGACAGAGCGCAATTGTTTTCCCTTCTTTTTTTAACTTTGGTCTTATTTCTTCCCTGAATATCGCTTTATCAACTATTTTTCCCATTATTCCAAGCCAATCCCTTTATCAGATTTTTTGATTTATTATATCTACCCTGCGAAATGCTTTTCCACACTAACACCCATTTGCCAGCTTCAGTGGGCACTCAAATCAGAATGTGTGAAATTTTAATTTCACACTATTTTCCCAGATATTTAAACCAGTCCTGTGTCGCTTCTCCGATGCTATCCGGTGTCCAGACTGGCGCTTCCCGCCAATAGTCAATGTTATCAAGCACCTTCTGCACGCCTTCCTCAAAGGTAACTTTTGCCTTCCAGCCGAGCTCTTTTTCTATTTTCGCGATATCAGCAAAAGTACAGTCGGGTTCTCCTGGTCTCTTTGGAATGTGCGTGATTTCTCCCCCAAGCAGCTCACACAGCCTATTCACTGAATAGGTGCCGCCGCTTCCCACATTAAATGTTTCCTGAACCACATCCGACATTGCCGCTGTATAAAATGCGTCTGCAATATCCGTCACATAGGTAAAATCCCTTGTCTGTTTTCCATCACCTACAACGGTAAATGGTTTCCCTGCAAGTTTCTGTGCAAGAAACACGCCAAAAACCGCCCCGTAAGTTCCTGATGTCCTTGAGCGCGTACCATATACATTAAATAATCTGAGTGTCACCACTGGCAGTCCATATACCTGTCCCCAGTGAAGCACCGTCTCCTCGCCAAGCCTCTTTGTCAGCGCATAAGGATATTGCGGTCTTATCTCTGCTGTTTCCTTTGTCGGATATTCATCGGGAATACCATAACACGACGAAGACGCCGCATATACAAGCTTTTTTATTCCGGCATCTTTGGCACACTCCACGACATTAAACGTTCCAAGCACATTGGATGAATAATAGTCATAGGGTCTCTGTATGGAAGGCACAATGTCTGCAAGCGCCGCAAAATGAAAGATGTAATCGACACCCTGAAATATCGGCTCTATCACCTCTTTATTCCTGATGTCCATATGATAAATTGTAAGGTCTTTATTGCCGTCCTGATGCGCAAGGTTTTCTGGTCTGCCTGTTGTCCAGTTGTCTATCACCCTTACCTGGTGCCCCTCTGCCAGCAGCCTGTCTACCATATGAGAACCTATAAACCCGCAACCGCCTGTCACTAATGAAACCATTTTAAATCCTCCATACCGCCAACCACTTGTAAATTGAAGTGTCAGCACTAATTTTTTATACTTTTCTCGATTACATTCGTTTTATAACGATACGCCATCTCTCTCCATAATCAAATCCACTGCCTGCTGTAGCATCAGGTTATGTATGGACTCCACAATTCCATACTTTTCCGATGGCACATATATATTGAAATCCCCCAGCTGTTTTGACTGATTATCTGCCTGAAAACCTGTAAACGTTATTATCTCCATCTTTTTCGTCTTTGCCACATGGATGGCATTTACAATATTCTGCGAGTTGCCGGAGCTGCTGATTGCAACGAGCAAATCATTTTCCTGTCCAAGGAACTCAAGCGGTCTGGAAAATACATACGCATAGCCATAGTCATTTCCCATGCAGGTCGTTACCGCATTATCATACAAGCTGTACGTCCTCATACCGCCATTTTTCATAAAATCAGCAGTCATGTGGCTTGCGATAGCCGAACTGCCGCCGTTTCCGATGAAAAATATCTGCGATTTTTCCAGCTTATGTCTCGTGAAACACGCGACTAATTCCTGCATTCCAGCATCATACCCAAGCTCTGTATTTGTTTTAATATAAATTTTTGTCTGTTCCAGTATCTCTACAAGTTGATTTATGTACGTATTGTTCATTTTGATTTCTTCTCTCTATTAAATCTGCAACTCTCCTGCTTGCCTTGCCATCCTCAAAAATTCCTGTCTCCCGCATAAAGGCTTTTGTTTTCTGCCGATATGTTTTCTCATCAAACTGTTCTATGCATTCCACCAGCTCGTCATTATTCAGTGCCACCGGAAACGGGAGCTTGTACATGTCAAAAAACAAATCGCCCCTGTCTGCTACATAAGCCTGCAAATCGTCCGCATAGATAAATGATGGGATACCTATGATATTTGCCTCAAAAACAGCGCTTGAGTAATCTGTCAAAAATGCGTCCGATGCAGCAATTAATTCATTCATATCAGGTCTCTGGCTGACATCCATCAGTCTGTCCGATACCTGATATGTCCTAACCTTCTTCATCTTGGCAGCAAGCTGGGGATGAAGTCTTAAAAGTACATACCATGTGCCCCCAAATCTTTTTTCAAGCGCAGTGACCAGCCGTCCAAAATCAATTGTCACTTCGTCTGTGTTGACCGTACGTCTTGTATTCTGGCTTCCTCCCCGAAACGTCGGAGCATAAAGCATAATCTTCGCATCGGAAGTAATGTTGTATTCTTTCCTTATCTGTTTATATTTTTCTTTCCTTTGATTCAAAAGCACATCACAGCGCGGCGTACCTGTCTTTATGATTCTGCCCCGATAGAGCAGTCCCTTTCGATACATATGGTCACACCATTTTGAACCGGACAATACATAGTCAATCATCTTGGAATCATATGCGCTGACAATACGCGCCATTTTCGGAAACAACGATCCACGGTATAACCCAATTGGCTTGATACAGATTGTAGCATGCCATGTCTGGATATAGCACTGCCCTTTCCTTTTCCTTGTGCCATAAAAAGTTCTCGTATTGCTCACCCAGGTTCCGGCTGTTGACAAATGATATGCCCTACTCCACAGGGTACTTTTTGCTTTCGTAATCTCCTTGGGAAACTTCTTATGCGTATCATTGACAAGCCATACAATCTTGTAATCTGTGCCTGCCCTTCTGTTTCGCTCCAGCAGCTCCTCTGCGACATACTTAGGACTGCATCCATAACCTCCATTGCCCTCAAACGCCCACATGACAACCTTGCTGTCATCAACCGGAAATATGCGGCACACACAAAATACCAGACTGTGGGCAAACGCCTGAATTGTCCTTTTAAAAATATATACTTTCTCTGATAAATCGCTTTTCCGATTGTCCCCCATCCCTATACATTCCTTTACACAAATAATTCTGTCAGGCTTTTTGGTATCCTCTTTGCAGCATTTTCATAGTCTTCCATAAAATCAATTTCAGCCCAAAATGCCCCGTCTGTAGACACTTCCTTTATAACAAAATCTGTCTCATCTATCAGCCGCTGTATGGCACTCTCAAAATAAGCCGAAAATTCCTTTTCCATAAGAAGCTGCTTTGTCTTTTCCCAAAGTGCGGGAATGACGCTTTTTCTGAAAGAAGCCATTCCTATAAATTCACCATCTGACAGCCCATTGGGCATATTTTTTGTAATCTGCACAATTTTCCCGTTCTCACTTCGGACCTTCATCGCCTCGTCATCACACTCTTTATAATCAACCGGCAGCGTAATATCCGACTCCATCTTCACCAGCTTCTCAAATATCTGCGGCTCACATATTGTATCTGCATGCAGATAAATAAAATCATCATGAAGCAGATTCATCCCCATATAAAAGGAACCCAGTACATTCACCATCTCATAAAACGGGTTGTATGCAATTTTTATCCTTTTGTTGTCTGCTGCCAGTTGCTCAAACGCCTCACACTGATAGCCCGTCACAATGATAATCTCATCCATTTTATATTTTTCAAGGAGTTTTAAATTATAGTCAATCAGCCTTTTTCCATTGATTTCAGCAAATGCTTTTGGTTTTCCTCCTGTCAGGCTCCCGAGTCTGCTGCCTTTTCCGGCTGCCATAATGATTGCCTGCATTCCTATCCCTCCCATGCCTTGCGGTAAATTTTTCTTATAATATCAGGTTCCTGAGCGGCAGGGTCATTGAACAGGCTTCCTGACACTGCCCTTGCCATATCATCCATCTGTTCTTCTTTTATGTTAAAATCCCGAAGGGATGTCGGCAATTTTAAAGATGTGATAAAAGCGTGCATTGCACTTGTACATTCTTCCCTGCCACGGATATCCTTTCCCATTAGTATGCGCATCAGTTTTTCTGTCTTTTGTTCGCTGTACAGATATTCATAGTGAACCCATGCCGTATATAATGCTGCCAGTCCTTTTCCATGGCTCGTGTCTGTAGCTGCCCCAAGCGGATATTGCAGTCTGTGCGGCAGTCCTGTACTGGCATTTCCCAAATTGATTCCCATAATCATGCTGGCATAACTCATATATTTTCTTGCCTCAATATCCTGCATATCCAATACCAGTCTCGGCAGCATTTCACCTACAATCCGCGCCGCATGTTCTGACTGCATCTGTGTAAACGGTGACGCAGCTTTCGAGAGATAACTCTCCATGGCATGTGCAAACACATCAAACCCTGTCTCCATCGTAATATGGAATGGAACAGACTCTGTAAAAACAGAATCTACAATCGCCGCTTTTGGATATAACTTTACTCCCCTGATTCCGCTTTTGATTTTGCGCACATCATCTGTGATAATGGCTGCCTTGCTCAACTCACTGCCTGTTCCTGCTGTTGTGGGAATTGCAATGATGGGCAGCACGTTATCCACTGGCTCTTTGCCATTATAAAAATATTCGTCTATGTTCCCATAGGCTCCTGCCCCAGCCGCAACAGCCTTTGCCATATCTATCGCGCTTCCTCCGCCAAACCCGACCACCACATCCGTGCTGCTTTCTTTCGCAAGTTCGATGCCCTCTCTAACTTCTGACAGCCTTGGATTTGCACTGACCTTATCAAATACTGTGACCATTTTTGTCAATGCACACTGTGACAGCTGTTCTTTCAGCCTTTCAAGATACCCCAGCCGTGTCAGTGAACGTCCTGTTGTCACGATCATTACGTTTCCGCTTAGCAGCGCTTCTATATCTTTTATTGATTCTTCCCATATATCTCTGCCAAAATATATTTTTGCAGGAATATTTATCTGATGCGGTTTCATCTCATACTCCTATAGATTTTCTATCTTAATCCTCTTTTTACTGTAAAGTTTTTCTGTAATGGCAATTCTTTTTTGAAACAACGGCTTTAGCGTATGGTATGTCTCCTTATAAAGCTTATAAAGCTCTTTATACTTTTCATGATTCTTCCTGTCCGGACATATGACCATACGCACTCTGACAAAATTTTCTGCTGCTTCGTCCAGTGTCGCATAGACTCCCTGTCCATAAAGTGCCATCATCGCGGCACCAGTCGCTGTTGTCTCAAACTCGGAAAGCACCTGCACGCTTCTTCCTGTAATATCTGCTTTAATCTGTGATATCAGATTGATTCTTGCAAGCCCTCCGGACAGACGAATCGAATTGACTGTAAGCCCTGTCTCCTCAATTGCGGCAATCATATCAAGATCTATAAAGCCTGTGCTCTCAAAAACTGCACGCGTCATTTCCTTTCTTGTGTGCACCCGTTCCAGCCCGAAAAAAACGCCTCTGGCATCACTGTCCCATATAGGCGCACGTTCCCCAAGAAGATATGGCAGGAAGATTAGCCCACCCGCGCCAAGGGATGCCTCGCCCGCGTCTTTTTCCATCCGTTCATATGGAAGGTTTTCATTCTGATAGTAGCATTGTTTGACCCACTCTATCAGGCCGCCGCCCATATTGTTCGAGCCGCCCACAATGTGAATACCCCCCTCATAATAGGGAATTTGCTGTATTTTATTTTCTGTAATGTCCACCTTTTTTGACGCCGCAGCCCGAAACACCGTAACCGTTCCTGACACATCACTTGCCTCTCCATCATTCATGGCGCCGCTTCCCACAAAGGAACATATGGCGTCATATGTAGATATAATGACATTTGTGTCACATGTAAGCCCTGTCTGAACCGCTGCACTTTTCTCTATATTTCCTATGTATTTCCCTGGTGCAGCCACCTCTGGAAGCAATGACTCTGCAATTCCGATTTCGCGCAGCAGCCTTGTCGGGTACTGAGACCTTTCTGTGTCATAGTGCCATTTATGGGCATTCATATAGTCTGTCACATATTTTCCTGTCAATTTGGCAATCAGATAGTCATTTGGCGCCAGAAACTTGTATGTTTTCTCAAATATTTCTCCCTCGTGGTTTTTAACCCACAATGCCTTCGGAAGCATCAACGAAGCATCCATATTTAGTCCTATCTGCCGTTTTGTCTCCTTGAATGCAGCAAGACCTCTGATAAAACTGCTTTCCTCCTTTGCCCGCTTGTCAGAAACCATCATACAGGGCATTAGGGCTTCACAGTTTTCGTCCACACATACAAGGCACGATGACGAGGATGTCACTGTAAGATAATCAACTTGCGTATTTACGGCATCTGCCACAGTCTCCCTTACCACACGGCAGGCTTTTTCCCACCATTCAGACGGAAACTGGGTCACTGTCTCCCCTTTCAGCGATGTCTCAATCGGTAAGGCTGCCGATGCAAGCTTATTGCCTTGGGAGTCAAACAGAATACTTCGTATGCTTTTCATTCCCATATTCAGTACAAGTATTGTCTTCACCTTTGTCAGTCCTTCCTGTCAGTCTCATCTTTCCTGCCGCCATATCCCGTATTGAATCGTGGATTGACTTCTGTATATCTAACGGATTAAATCCCTCTTTATCCATTTTTCCTGTGTGCATACATGCTTCAATTCCGCGTCTGTATGCAAGCTTTACATCTGTTGAAATATTTATTTTTTTAACATTCTTATGCATTAACAGCTGTAACAGTATTTCGTCCGTAAGTCCTGTCCCGCCGTGAACCACGAAAGGAATATTTGTTATCCCAGCAATGTCGCTTATCATGTCATAGTGAATATGCGGCGTTCCTTTGTACAATCCATGCACGGTTCCGACTGCTGCTGCAATCATGTCAATATCTGTGTTTCTTAAAAATTTTTCAATGTCTTCCATCGCCGCCAGACCTGACGTAACAGACGCCAGCCCGTCCTCCTGTCCGCATATCTGTCCTACTTCCGCCTCAACCAGTATTCCTTTCCCTTTAACTATTCCAGTCACTTCGTTTGTTATCTCAATGTTCTCTTCAAGTGTCTTGTCCGAGGCATCTATCATCACAGAATCCCATCCGCATGCTGCTGCCTGACGTACATATTCTATTTTCCGGCAATGATCCAAATGCAGATATGCCCTGACATTTTTCTTTTTTCCATAGCTTCTCACATACGCCGCCATTTCTTCTATATCCAACTCTGCAAATGCTTTCATGGAAGTCTGAAGAATTACATTTTGTTTTTCCTGCGCCGCTGCGTCAATCACTGCTTTTGCAGATTCTATACTCCATATATTGAATGCAAAATATTGTTGAGAGTCCATACTGATGTACTGATCCATACTTGTTCTCCTTACTCGCGCACCAGGTACCTAATCATCATCGTCAATCAAGGTAGGCTTCTGGTTCATTCAGTATCAAATCTGTAACACCCTGTGCCTCGAGCGGTGCAAAATCAAGCTTTGTGCCTGTCGGTTTCTCCGGATAGAGGTGTCCCCCCATCCACGCCCGCACCGTATACCCTTGCAGCTGCTCCGCTGTAAGATCAATCTCTTTCCAATACGGATGAAGCGCCTTCGCTCCACACTCTCCCTTTGATTTATACAGACAGTCTGAAACCTTGCTGTCCAATATGCCAAGCTCTGCCTCTGGGTCAAGCTTTTGTAATTGCTCAAGCGATTTGGCATAGAACGACGAATAGACAACTGCATCCTGTAATCCACGCTTATGTACCAGTTCTACGATTTTGCTTTCCATACCTGGATATGGAAAAATACTGTTCTTTAACTCAATGTTGAGCTTCATTCCCGTTTTCAGCCGCTGTTCTAACAAATCAAACACCTCATCCATTGTCGGAACCGACTGTGTCGGATTGCTGCCTGCATAGATGTGCAGCGCTTTTATTTCTGCAAGCGTATAGTCTTTGACAAAACCAAATCCCTCCGTCGTCCTGTCCACCCGTTCATCATGTATGACAACCAGTTCTCCATCCTTTGTGAACTGAATGTCCAGCTCTATTCCTGTCAGATTCTTTACTGCTGCTGCTTTCTCAAAGGCAAGCAGCGTGTTTTCAGGATATCTCTGACTGCATCCTCTGTGTGCCCATAGTCTCATGTCAACCTCCACGTAATAGCCAAACACCTGCAAATTTCTAATTTTATGCTAACGCCCTTCTGCCTGCTTTAACAGACCTTACCCCCTATTTTCATATTCCAGGAATTTCTCCATAATATCTGCAGCTGCAATGGATTCACTCCTTGTCAGTTTAAATGCGCTCTTATCATTTCCATTCATCATATTTAAAAAATCTTTTATCTCATAGCGAAGTCCGTCACCCAAAAAACGTTCCGAATATTTTTCAACCTGACCCGGATTCTCATAATGAACTTCAAAATAGGTGGTCTTCCACCATGGCGCCTCTGCTACGATATACCCCTTTGTCCCTGCTATCAGCAGGCGCCCTTCCGACTTCACGCCCAGCCCGCATGTAGCAGTCGCGATTCCTCTTGAAAAGGTCAGGGAAGCCTTTGTAAAAACATCTAGTCGATTCTCGTCCTGTATGGTGTCAAAATGAATATCGCTATATTTTGTTCCAAATAATTTGATAATGGGAAGCAGGCAATAGCTTCCAAGCTCCGTAAAGCTTCCCCCATATTTTTTATCTGTCCGTTCCCGTTTGTCCTTTGCCTCAAGCTTCGTAAAACATGCGTCAATATACCGTATATGTCCAATAGTTCCACTGCACGCAATTCCAAGCAGTTTCTCAAATCCCGGACAGTAAGCTGTCTTTATTCCCTCAAACAGTATCAGGTGATGCGCTTTTGCATATGCATAAGCTTCCTCCGCCTGCTGCCTTTTGAGTACCATTGGCTTCTCACACAGGACATGTTTTCCATGTGCAAACGCTTCCATAATGTAGTGGTAGTGTGTCTGGTGTGGTGATGCCACATAAACTGCATCCACATCATCATAAAACGATTCGATATCTGCATAGGAAGTAATTTCCCACTTTTGCGCAAACTGTCTGGCACTCTCAAGATGTGGGTTGTATACGCCCTGCGCGCTGATTCCGCTCACAAGCTTCGCCTCCGGCATAAAGCGCTCGGCAATCCTCCCTGTCCCTATGACGCCGATTTTCTGAATCCGTCTGTTCTTCTCCCGGAGCATGGTGCTTGATATATTTTTGGTGCGCTCAAGGTAAACAACCTTGCAATAATCGGACATATAGTCGAAGGTACCCACCCAGTCCGAACCGACTGTAAAAATATCCACATGATATTTCTGGACGTCGCTTATTTTTTGACCACTTGTCTCTTCAATAATAACTTCATCCACAAATCCGGTCTTTTTCACATTTTCAATGCGCGTCATAAGCGAATCTACCACATTCAGCTTTCCTCTTTCCATGTCATACTTTTCTGTTGTCACGCCGACAATCAGGTAATCGCCAAGTGCTTTTGCCCTCTGCAGCAGCCTGTAATGCCCTTCATGAAGGAGGTCAAATGTTCCATATGTAATTACTTTAACCATTAAAACTCCCCATTCTTAACAATTTTTCACACGAACCTCCATGCAATAGCCAAATCTCCGATTTCACACTATTTTTCCTTTCACGGTGTTATAAACCGCCCTGCCGCATGTTCCGTCAATGTTTGCATTTATTTTTTCAAATGCCCTTGTCTGTCTGTCTTTGTCAAACGGACTTCCTGTTATCTTATTCTCAATAAAATCTTTTAGCGAATGGATCGCGCTCTCATTCAGGCAATACTGCATCCACTCAGATTCCACTGCAAAGCCAAACATATGCGATACCAAATCATCATAGTCCATTTCAACATTTATTTCTTTGTATTCCTTTGTGTCAATGTTGACATCATAGAGCCTTCTTTCCGGGTCATTCCACATCAGATGATGCGCTTTCCCCTGCGCTGCGTACATATCCGCAAAGCCTCCCATGTATGATGACACAAAATAGCCGTTCCTCCCCCGTTTTGCACTTGCTATCGGAATTTTCCATTCTTCCATCATTCCGGAAACCCTGTCAAGAGACAAATACATATTGCCCCAGCTCGGTGATATGACTATATTCTCTTTTCCACTCTCCTGTGAAAATGATATGTTGCTAAACGGCTTTTCGTCGCACTCGATTTCCTCCGGCCACCTTACTGACTTAAACCCCTGCGGAACACTGCTGTACTCGGCTGCTTCACCAGTCTTGGGATTCCAGCATGTCACAGCCATGCCTTTCATCGGCAAAAGCCACAAGTTATCGTTCTCTGGTACAACCACGAACGTCCCGCTGCTGTGATTTATGTTACACGCAAGCTCCCTCACCTGTAATGTCTCCATATCCACAAACACAAACTGATTGTCTGACGGGGAAGCAAAGGCAAGTTCGTTCCCATATGGCGCCACACCGCCCCTGAGCCATTCACCATTCACATTCCGGACGTTAAACTGACTGATTCCTGTCAGATAAGAAACCTGCTCTGTATCCACATCAAATCTGACAAGGTGTGGGTAGCGAAACGGAAGCAGAAAAATATACTTTTCACTATAATAGTAATCATAGAAAGCACCTGACTTGGCAAAGTCGCCCCCAAAATCAATCTTTCGGATTTTATTGTTCTCTATCACCAGAATATGTCTGGCATTCCACGGCAGCACATATATCCTGCCGCTAATTTCCACAGCCTTTAAATAATATGCCCCACCGGAATATTCATTTCCCAAGTCCATATAAAATCTGTAATGATAATCACAGTTCTCAGATATCCACAACTGGTTATTTTTTGTGACCATGTATTTATCATTTCCCCATATGTCAAACTGGGGAATCAACCACTCTCCGCGCCAGTCATCTTTTCCCGGAAGGGTATTGATGTAATTGTTCAATATAAAAAGCGGCTTTCCGGCTACTCCAAACAATGATGTAACGCTTGTCCCCGAATCACCAATATATGCATCAGACAACGCTATAGAACATTCTATATCCGGCGTCTCATCTAAAATCCCTATATTGCTATCAATGTACTCACTTTTTAGTGCATCATACTGCGCTTTATAGTGCCGTCTCATGGAATCAAAGGACGAATCCATAAGTGGGTGCGGGCGCCACAAAAGGCAGACATCATCCCTTCCCCTAAATGTATCAAACACATAGCGCATTTTTTTGAGAAACATATCCGTGTCTGCCAGCATGCCGCCAATACTTGTATTATAGAAATATACTTTTCTGCCTGTCATCTTCTCTTTCCAGCTGTCAGGTGTTTCCGGCGGATTCTGGCACTTATGTATGACGCTGTCAAATTTGGGCGATCCCAGTGCCAGAAACTTCTCATCTGGTATCTGGCTGTCAAAAAATTTTCTGTATATTTCAGACTGAATAACAATGTAGTCTGCATTCAGATATGCCGGACATAACGACTGCCCCTCTGCCATTCCACCTGTCGTCGAATAATATGGAATGTAGACAAGACAATCCGTGAACTTTTTCAAATTTTCCGAGTAAAAGAAGGGATGGACACTCGTGACAAAATTAACATTATCGTATGGATTATGAATAAATATCATATCCGGACGATGTTTCCCAAAATCAAACGTGTCATATCTTGTGACAGGGACATACGCGGGGTACTGGCTGCTTTCATCGTGCATCTCACGAAAACTTCCATCTGGATTTTTGTCAAAATATGGTATAGGAATAACATATGTGTCACAATATTCATCCTCGTCCGCCGCTTTCCAGACACTCTCCAGACTGTCCCACATACTCGCCTTATACGGTAGGAACACTGCTATATTTCTGATATGTATGTCATTTTTTAAACTATTTTCCGCCTTAATTAATTTCTGCCTTAATAATTTATATATTTTATTGATATTAATTTCTTCATCACAGCCACTTGTGAGTTTCTCATGAATCTGATATGTCAGTTCACAGTATTCTTCCAACAATAATACGGTAGGATGTCCGTCGCCTTCTGTCATCTCAATCAGCGTCCCTATGGTAATCCCACCGTTCTGGCACTCCTCCAAAAGCTCCGCCGCAGAAAGAGTACTGCCTTGTTCTATGAACTTTTTTATCTGATCATGTGCTTCTTCCATCTGTCTGATCAGTTCTTCCGCCTGCTGCCTCTGTGCCTTTCTCATAGATTTCCTCAATTCCATATTTCAATCAATCATCTTCTGCCAAGAACGGCGATCCGTTCTTCTAACTGAAACTTTTCAGTTTATTATCATACGCATTATCGGGACATTTCTGTCTGTAGACTTTATGCATAGGCACAAAATCTGCTTCGCTCCGCATAAGCTGCGGTCCTGGCATACCCGAAAGCGTCACATGTCGTAACCTGACATGCCAGCTTAGCCAATGCCGACTTTTTGCTTTTCTGCACACTCCGGTGCAGAAATCCGGCTCGCCGGATTCTCTATGTCAATGTATATTCTCTGTGATCCGCTTCGCGGTAAAATCATCATCCGATCATTTATTCTCAGATTTATACATATTAACCATTTCTGCTTGTTTATTCATCCAATGCTTCTGCTGCACATTTCTGTTGTATGTTTTTTGCCGTATTCTGGGCTATTGTTGTATGCAGCCCACAACTTTCACACACAAATTCCCTTCCCTGCCTTTTCCCTTCCGCACCACACACAGAACAGATTTTACCTGTCTGGTTTGCGCTAATCTCAACAAGTTCAACGGAATGGATCCTGCATTTGTATGCAAGCCTTTGTCTGATATAACCATGAAAATTGCGCGTCAATTTTCTGTTGACTGATTTCACATATATTTTAGACTTATTATTCGTAACTGGTTTTGTTATCACAATTCGGGCAGGCTTTTCCTCTTTTATCATCCTGTTGATTTCGGTGTTAATAAATGTTATCGTCTTGACCTTTTCTTTTTCCTTCTGCCTGTCATACTTGGACTTTCCAAGGTTGTTGACTGTTATCTTTTCCGCCTTATGCGTATCTCCGCTTTCAGCGCTCTGTATATACGCAGTATACATTCTGCGGCGTTCACGGTTTTTCCTTGCAAGACGCTCCGTTTCCGGATTTGTCAGTTCTTCCAGCAACGCTCCATATATGTGTCCATTCGAAAGCGTAAACATATTTTGATTCCCAATATGCACATAAATCGTGCCCGTATAGTCCTCATGTTTCTTCACCCTGGTCTCAACCGGCACTGCAAGTACGACATCATTCTGCCTGATATGCAGTTGAATCTGCCTGTCAAAAATGCGGTTATCTTTTAGCGGAATGGAGACTCTCTTCCGTGGAATCCTGCAAACAATACGTATCGCTCCATCCTTATAGGAATAGCCGTTCGGCGATATACGGAAAGAATCCGTGCACGCTGTTTTGGGCTGTGTCAGATATCTCCTAGTCAGTCTGCATAATAGATTATTCAGACGTTTTACATCTATATCAAGTCCCCTTGCATTTCGTGGCATCTCATATTCCTGACGATTTAAAACAGCAGCATATACGCCACCCATCTTTAAAACCGTCCGCAAATATTTCCGGTCATCATCACTCAGGTTTTCATTTGCCGCAACGCACTCACCAATTTTATTCTTCACAGTCCCCCAGCTGCATTTAATATTTGTGACAGCATCTGCTATCGCAAGCTCATAGTATACAGCCGGAAGATTTAACTGTTCCCGCAGTCCACAGTGACGCATCTCGTTCAAAATACCATAAACCGGTGTCAGGTTGTTCAAATTTTTGACCCCGGAATACTTTCTATAAACATAATTTTTGACTTTGCAGTAATCAAGGGCAATGCCTTTTAAAAACTCCATTGTCTCCCCCGGCAGCGGTTCGCTATACTGCCAGACCGTTTTCGTTATGGTATTGTCAGCGGACATTTCTTCCATCCTTTTGAATAATTCGTCGTTTTGTATAAAATTTTCATGCCATTTGATATAATATATAGAAAATTTACAGTAATTTATTACCAGAAGATTTCATAGACTTTGGTGTTATG